>PHDE01000002.1 GCA_002842505.1 Bacteroidetes bacterium HGW-Bacteroidetes-3
AAGATCAATTCAATCTAAATTTGCAATTAACCGCAAAGAACCAAGGAAAATACGCAAGGAGCCTTTTTGTTTGATATTTGATTACGCTATTTTCAAAATTCTAAAATCAAAAATCATAAATCGTAATTCATTTTGCGTTAGCGATTGAAGCGGAAATCCTGGCATTGCGATTTAGGATGCTTAGTAAAATATTGCTGCGCTCTGAACGCAATGACAGATTGGAACGGAAAGCGCGACCTGAAAGGAAACGCCAACCAAAAAGGTCGGCAGGCCAAAAACAATTAAAAATGAATAATTTAAAGTTGAAAGATTGTTTAAATGTGTGAATTTTGTAACTCTGATATGGAATTATGTAACAAAAGAATGCTTACTTCTGGTCACCTTTGCAACAAATAAATATGAATCACATTTAAAAACAATAAATTATGAAAGCACAAAAAGTTATTTTAGCAACATTAGCGAGCGCAGCCATCGGAGCAGCTTTAGGTATATTATTTGCCCCTCAAAAAGGCGCAAAAACAAGAAAGAAAATTTCAAAAAAAGGCAATGAATATTTAGAAGAATTTGAAGAAAAATTTAATGAATTTGTTGATACGGCCACAAAGAAATTTGAAACTATGAAAGTTGATGCGTCTAAAATGGCTAAAACCAAAATAGCTGAAGTAGAGGAAGTTGTAGGTAAAGTCACTAAATAAAAAAGGCAATTGGTACATTAACTGACAAGTAATATTGCACTATTTCGCAAAATACTTGAACGTTGAAGCTGATGTTATAAAACAAATACCAATTCAGTAAAACAATGTTTTTTAATTCAATCCCAGATTATGTTTTATATGGAAAAAGCAGAAGAAAAACGGGCAGCTGAATTGGTAATTGCCAATATAGAACTTGCCTTTCAAAACGAAGAGAAAGGGAAGCGGGCAGCTGAGTTAATTATTGCCAATATTGAACTTGCTTTTCAAAATGAAGAGAAAGAAAAACGTGCAGCAGAGTTAATTATTGCCAACAAAGAATTGGCTTTTCAAAATGAAGAAAAAGAAAAGCGCGCCGCTGAATTGGTAATTGCCAATGAAGAACTGGCTTTTCAAAATAAAGTGAAAGAAAAAAGGGCGGCAGAATTGATTGTTGCCAATAAAGAGTTGGCTTTTCAAAATAGGGAAAAAGAAAGAAGGGCAGCAGAGTTAATTATTGCCAATGAAGAATTGGCATTTCAAAATAATGTGAAAGAAAAACGCGCGGCCGAATTGGTGATTGCCAATGAGGAACTTGCTTTTCAAAACGAAGAAAAAGAAAAACGTGCAGCTGAATTGGTAATTGCCAATGAGGAATTGGCATTTCAGAATGAAGTAAAAGAGAAACGCGCGGCTGAATTGGTGATTGCCAACGAAGAATTAGCGTTTCAAAACGAAGAAAAAGAAAAACGCGCGGCAGAATTGGTGATTGCCAATGCTGAACTTGCCTTTCAAAATGAGGTAAAAGAAAAACGTGCGGCCGAATTGGTGATTGCCAATAAGGAACTTGCTTTTCAAAATGAAGAGAAAGAAAAACGTGCGGCAGAATTGATTGTCGCCAAAGAACGTGCCGAAGAAAGCGATCGATTAAAATCGGCTTTTTTAGCCAATATGTCTCATGAAATCCGTACGCCAATGAACGGTATTTTGGGTTTTGCAGGTTTGCTGAACACACCAAATCTTACCGGTGAAAAACAACAAGAATATATCCGAATTATTGAGCATAGCGGAAAACGTATGCTCAATATCATTAATGATATTGTAAGCATTTCGAAAATAGAATCAGGAATACTGGAAGTTAACGTCTCTGAATCTAATGTGAGTGAGCAACTGGAATATGTTTATGACCTTTTTAACACGGAAACTGAAAAAAAAGGGATTCAACTTTCTTTTAAAAATTCTATTTTGATTAAAGATTTTATCATAAAAACCGACAGTGAAAAACTCTTTGCAATACTGACAAATCTCGTGAAAAATGCCATCAAGTTTACCTATGAAGGCACTATTGAATTTGGTTGCGTTAAAAAGGGGAAATTCCTTGAATTTTATGTTAAAGATTCGGGTGTTGGTATTCGCCAAGAACAGAAGAAACTCATTTTTGAACGGTTTAGGCAAGGAAGTGAATCGCTTAGCCGGAATTATGAAGGCGCAGGTTTGGGTTTGTCCATTTCAAAAGCTTATGTTGAATTGTTAGGCGGAAAAATTTGGGTTGAAAGCGAAGAAGACATTGGTTCTACATTTTATTTTACCATTCCGTTCTTTTCTGAACAAAATGAAATGCAGATTGTTGATAAAGGTGTTGTTGAATTAGAAGAAAAAAATCAGAACAAAGGCCTTAAAATATTAATTACCGAAGATGATGAAACAACTGAAAAGTTAATTGCCATACAAATTAAAAAATATTCCAAAGAAGTTTTAATAGCCAGAAACGGACTGGATGCGGTACAAATTTGCCGCAACAATCCAGATTTAGACTTGATTTTGATGGATATAAAAATGCCTGTAATGAATGGCTATGAAGCAACAAAGCAAATTAGGGAGTTTAACAAAAAAGTAATTATTGTTGCGCAAACAGCCTACGCGCTTTTGGGAGACAAAGAAAAATCGATAGAAACTGGATTTAATGACTTTATTTTCAAACCTTTTAAAAATGTCACATTTGCCGATTTAATGGAAAAGCATTTTAAAAACATTGACCATAAAGCAATAAAAAATCAGGTCACAAAGTCGGCAAAAAAAAATTAGTCTAAAAGCAACCAATATATGGAAATTAAACCCAGTATATTTGAAACATTATTTGAAAAAGCGGAAACGTTTGGCAAAACAACCTATGAGATTTCAAAGCTCAAAGCCTTGGAAACAACAACCGTGGTGGCAACTTCTGTGGTGGCAAGAATAAGCGTTATTCTCATGATTTCTATGTTTCTGCTAGTTTTTAACATTGGCGTTGCTTTGTTTCTTGGAGAACTGCTAGGAAAGGTTTATTACGGATTTTTTATTGTGGCGGGATTTTACCTGATTGCCGGACTTATATTGCATTTTTTCCTTCATAAATGGATTGAAAAACCTTTGAGCAATTTAATTATTACGCAAGCACTTAAATAAAACAATCTATGGAACCAATTACAACACAACATGAATTGAGCGCTGCCATTCTTCGATTGGAGTACCAACAATCTGAAGACGGGAAAGCATTGAAAGAACAATTCCATTTGGCCTACAATAGTGTAAAGCCCGCGAATATTATCCTGGATACTTTAAAAAATTTAGGGGAATCGAGCATTATAAAAGACAATCTTTTTAATACATCCGTTGGTTTTGGCACTGGCTATCTTTCAAAAATGATTTTTCAGGGCGTTGTTAACAGTCCAATAAAAAAACTTCTCGGCTCGGCTTTAATGTTTGGCATCACAAATTTAGTGGCAAAAAATCCAGAAGGCATTAAAGCAATGGCCAGTAAAATTTTTAAACTTTTCGGAAACCATTCAAATGAAGAAGACCAAGAACCTGAAACTTATTAAGCCAATAAAATATTTTCCTGAGATGGATGCAAATAAAGATTTAAACTTTCCATTTTATATAAAGGCAACGATTCTTTTAGTCGGACTTTTTGCATTTGTAAGTATGCTTTATATTGCACAGGAAATCATTGTGCCGCTCATTTTTTCGGTCATGATTGCCGTTTTGCTCCATCCAATTGTCAACTTTTTTGTTAGGATGAAAATAAATAGGGTAGTCGCCATTATTTTTACCTTATTTCTTACCGTTTTAATCACAGCCTCATTGGCAGCGCTAGTTTTTAGGCAGGCAAGCATTTTCGCGGAAACTTGGCCAGGTTTATTCGACAAGCTTTCCGCAACGTTTGATGATTTTACGCATTGGTGTTCTCGTTATTTTGATCTTAACCAATGGAAAGTAAATAGGTGGATAAAAACCGCTAAAACCGAATCGCTCACAATAAGCGGTGCAGATGTGGGCCAAACCATGTTTGCGGTTGGCAACGGCATTATGGTTATGCTGCTTATTCCGGTTTATGTCTTTATTTTGTTGTATTATAATAAACTTTTGATAGCGTTTATTCACAAGGTTTTTGCGAGCAGCGACCAAAAAAGAATCAGCAAAATTATTTCAGAAACCAAAACTGTAATTCAGCGGTATCTTGCCGGGCTCGTTATTGAAGCTATTATTGTGGGAATTTTAAACATTACGGCGCTGTTTGCGCTTGGCATTGAATATGCCATTTTGCTAGGCATTATCGGCGCATTGCTTAACGTTATCCCTTATATCGGTGGTTTGGTTGCCGTTGCATTGCCAATGGCGGTTGCTTTGGCCACAAAATCATCGGGCATGTACGCCTTTTATGTTCTGGGAATTTACTACATCATTCAAGTGATAGACAATAATTTAATTGTTCCTTTAATTGTATCTTCAAAAGTAAAAATCAATGCGCTTTTCGCAATCATAGTCGTTTTTGCGGGGAATGCATTGTGGGGAATCTCAGGAATGTTTTTGTCCATTCCGCTACTTGCTATCGTAAAAGTTATTTTTGATCACATAGAACCTTTAAAGCCTTGGGGATTTTTATTGGGCGACACCATGCCTGAAAATTCGATTATTAAACCAATCATTAAAAAAATCAAAAGCAAAATTTCATAACTTCATTTAATTATTTGGTTGGCGTTCCCCCGCCGAAAAGGCGGGGGCGGGCTTTCCGTTACAAACTTTTTTCGCCAAAAAGCTCAAAAAGGTTTTCCGCTGCAATCCCTAACGCGTATTGATTTACGATCTCTGATTTTTGATTTACGATTTTAAAATAGCGTAATAAAATGTCAACCAAAACAAAATTGCTCGTTGCGGTTAAATGCAAGTTTATATTGAATTGATTTTTTATAATTTTTTACTTGTTTTTTATCATAGAATACGCATCGATTTACGACAGAAAATTTACGACCTGCCCGCAGGTTTTAAAATTTAAAAAACACTAACAACAAACAACCACTAACCAAAAACCAAAAAATCGTATATTCGCATTTGAAATCTAAAAGAATGAAGTACGCTAAAAATATTTTGGAAACCATTGGAAACACGCCTTTGGTTAAATTAAATAAAATAGTTAAAGAAATTGACGCTTTGGTGTTGGCTAAAGTGGAAACATTTAATCCCGGAAATTCGGTAAAGGACAGGATGGCCGTTAAAATGATTGAAGATGCCGAAAAACAAGGAAAATTAAAGCCGGGAGGAACCATTATTGAAGGCACTTCCGGAAATACGGGAATGGGATTGGCTTTGGTGGCAATTATTAAAGGCTACAAACTTATATGCGTGATTAGCGATAAACAGTCCAAAGAAAAAATGGATATTTTAAGGGCGGTTGGCGCTGTGGTAGTTGTTTGTCCAACGAATGTTGGGCCCGATGATCCGCGTTCCTATTATTCTGTTTCAAAACGTTTGGCTAAAGAAACCCCAAATTCTTGGTATGTAAACCAATACGACAATCCTTCAAATTCCTTGGCACATTATGAACAAACCGGACCCGAAATTTGGGAACAAACAGCGGGAAAAATCACTCATTTTGTTTCAGGGGTTGGCACCGGTGGAACTATTTCAGGCGTTGGAAAATATTTAAAGGAAAAAAATCCTGCCATAAAAATATGGGGAATAGATACTTATGGCTCTGTTTTTAAAAAGTTCCACGAAACCGGAATTTTCGATGAAAATGAAATTTACCCTTATATCACCGAGGGCATTGGAGAAGATATTCTTCCTAAAAATGTGGATTTCAGCATTATCGATGGATTTACCAAAGTTACCGATAAGGATGCGGCGGTATATACCCGTAAAATAGCGAAAGAAGAAGGTATTTTTGTTGGAAATTCAGCGGGTTCCGCAGTAAAAGGCTTATTGCAATTAAAAGAACATTTCAAAAAAGATGATGTGGTGGTGGTGCTTTTTCATGACCACGGCAGTCGATATGTGGCAAAAATATTTAATGACGACTGGATGCGGGAACGCGGATTTTTGGACGATGAAAAAAAAGTTGCCATAGATTTAATCAGAGATCGATTAGATTCACCAATGATTACGGTAAAAACGGAAGAATTGGTGTCCCATGCCATTGATAGAATGCGCCATAACGACATTTCCCAGATACCGGTTACAGATGTAGACGGATTTGTGGGCTCTGTGGACGAAAGTGATTTATTTCGCTTGTATTTTGACGATAAGGATATCGCCAACAAACCAATTAAAGAAGTGATGAGGGCACCTTTTCCAATCGTGAAAGGCGATACGTCCATAGATCAAATTTCGAAGCTCATCAACAGAGATAATGGTGCTGTTTTGGTAGATTTGGGTGGCGATAAATTTCATATTATCACCAAACATGATGTAATAAGGGCAATTCAGTAAAGCCTTTTATAAAACCGAAAGACCAAAAAAATACCAGATTCAAGATACCAAATACCAGATTCAAAAAGATATGAAACGAGCATAACAAATTTTGATACACACAGAAATGATTAATGGCGAACAGTCCCGAATTTTCGGGATTACCAATAAAAAATAAAATTTAACAGATGAAAAAAATATTAGTTACCGGAGGTGCCGGATTTATTGGATCACATTTATGTGAGCGTTTATTGAATGAAGGCAACGAAGTCATTTGCCTTGACAATTATTTTTCAAGCAACAAAAGCAATATTATTGGATTGACCTCAAATCCGTTTTTTGAGATGGTACGGCACGACATTACGCAACCATATTTTGCGGAAGTAGATGAAATTTACAATTTAGCTTGTCCGGCAAGCCCTATTTACTACCAGCACGATCCTATAAAAACGATACAAACTTCAGTAATGGGAGCCATCAATATGTTGGGTTTGGCAAAGCGGCTGAATGCGAAAATTTTGCAAGCAAGCACCAGTGAAGTCTATGGCGACCCTATTGTGCATCCCCAAAAAGAAGATTATTGGGGCAATGTAAACCCAATCGGTTTAAGGTCGTGTTATGATGAAGGCAAAAGATGCGCGGAAACCTTGTTTATGGATTATCACCATCAAAATAAAGTCGCCATTAAAATTATACGAATTTTCAATACCTACGGACCAAATATGAATGTAAACGACGGCAGGGTTGTTTCCAATTTTATAGTGCAGGCATTAAGAGGGGAAAATATTACCATTTATGGCGACGGCTTGCAAACACGTTCTTTTCAATATGTGGATGATTTGGTGGAAGGAATGATTAGAATGATGAATGCCGATCCTAAATTTTTAGGTCCGGTGAATTTGGGAAATCCTAACGAGTTTACCATGTTACAGCTTGCCAAAACAATTATTGATTTAACAGGGTCATCTTCTAAAATTATTTTTATGCCTTTACCAAAAGACGATCCAAAACAAAGACAGCCCAATATTGAACTTGCCAAAGAAAAATTAAATGGCTGGGAACCTAAAATTCAATTGGAAGAAGGACTTAAGAAGACGATTCTTTATTTTGATAAAATTTTAAATGATTGATAATTAAGTTAATAAGAAACAAATTTACAACAACTTTAAAAAGTTAAAGTAATCATTTTCATAATTATCGAGCGCATCCAAATTAAAGTTTATGGGAAACAGTTAATCTAACAATCTAACAATCCAACTATCAAACCACTAAAGGTCATACAACTTATAGATTCTTTAAGCCCAGGAGGCGCTGAAATGATGGCGGTAAATATCGCCAATGCTTTGGCTGAAAATGGGGTGAAATCGCATTTATGCGCCACAAGGAAAGAAGGAAATTTAAAGACCAAAATAGAAGCAAATGTGCGGTATTTGTTTTTAAATAAAAAAAGTGTATTGGATTTAAAAGCTTTGGAAAAATTAGTTCAGTATATAAAATTGAATGAAATAAGCATCATCCACGCACATGCAACCTCTTATTTTACGGCTTTTATAATTAAAGTATGGCTTCCAAAAGTAAATATCGTTTGGCATGATCATTATGGAAAAAGCGAAAATTTAAGCCTGCGTAAAAAATTTCCATTGACTTTTATTTCAAAAACTTTTAAATCGGTTATATCTGTAAACAGCAATTTGCATCAATGGGCAAAGCAAAATTTACATGCAAAACAGTACAAGTATTTGGCAAATTTTGCTTCATTCAATCCCGAAAATACAAAACTGACAAAATTGAATGGCTTAAACGAAAAACGCATCGTGTGTGTGGCCAATCTAAGGCCGCAAAAAGACCATTTGAATCTGTTGAAAGCTTTTAAAATAGTACAAGGAAAGCATATTGGCTGGACTTTGCATTTGGTGGGAATGGATTTGCATGATTCCTATTCCGAAGAAATAAAATATTATATTACCTCATATAATTTAAACGCTTCCGTATTTTTGTATGGAAGCTGCTCTGATATTCAGTATATTTTGGAACAGGCCACAATTGGAGTTTTGGCTTCAAAATCGGAGGGCCTTCCAGTGGCATTGCTGGAATACGGTTTGGCGAAATTGCCCGTAGTTGTTACGGATGTTGGTGAATGCGGCACAGTGGTCAGTAACATGGAAAGTGGGATAGTTGTGCCTCCAAATAATGCAAATAAACTATCAGAAGCGCTTCTTTTTCTAATTGAAAATGAAAACCAACGAGCATTGTTCGGAGAAAATTTATATCATAAAGTGTGTTTAAATTACAGTCGAAATGCCTTTATAAACCAATTAACAGCAATATACAAGCTTGAATAACAGCGCATCACATACCCGTTTAATTTTAGCCGTATTTCACTTGGCGTTGGGCGTACTTGTGCTTTCCGGATTGATTGCCAAGGCATATTCTATTTTAATTGTATTTTTTGGCGTATTGTATATCATCAGAAATAAAAATGAAAACAATGAGGCCATTCACTGGAGTGCTTATTTGGTTGGAGCAGAAGTTTTATTTCGAATGGCGGGCGGCATGGTTTTTTATGAATTGCCCAAATATGCAGTATTGCTGTTTCTTTTTGTTGGATTGGTGGTGGAAAAAAGAAGCCACCACATTTCATTAAGTTTTCTCATTTATATATTGTTATTACTTGTAGGAATATCTTTTGTGGACATCCCGTTTAATGAATCCATCAGAAAAACCATCGCATTTAATTTAAGCGGACCCATATTGTTGGGGGTTTCCGCCATTTATTTTTACAGACGGCCTTTGGCGCTTTCAACCATGATGGATATGTTGTTTTATATGGCATTGCCTATCATTTCAATGTTGTCTTTATTATATTTCAGAACACCTGACATACGTGAAATTTCATTTGGAGGAGGCGCAAGTTTTGAGGCTTCAGGAGGCTATGGACCCAACCAGGTGGCCACTATTCTCGGGGTGGGCGTGTTTATTGTGGCAGTGCACTTATTTCTTAAACGCCGTATTTTCGCTCTTTTTAGTTTGGACATGTTTCTGTTTTCTTATTTGATATATAGGGGATTAATAACGCTTTCAAGAGGTGGGATGGTAACGGCATTTTTGGCAGTTTCTTTATTTGCCTATTATTTTATCCTGTCAAGAGAAAATAAGATCCTAAATTTAGCGAAATACTCTGGATTGCTGGCGCTGTTTGGTTTTGCCTTATTCATGTACACATCTAATGCTACCGGCGGAATGCTCGAAAACAGGTATGCCAATAAAAATGCTGCGGGAACCACAAAATCAGATATCACTACCGGAAGAGCCACTTTATTTGCTAGTGAGATAAGCGCTTTTTTAGACCATCCTTTTTTTGGCGTGGGCGTTGGTGGCGGAAAATTTTACAGAATGGAGGAACTGGAAATTAGGGCCGCTTCCCATAATGAAATGGGCAGGTTAATTGGGGAACATGGGCTCGTTGGCATAGTAGCGCTGATGATTTTGTTGGTAGTGCCCATTCGGCACATATTTAAACAACCTTATCTTGCACGTGCCTTTTTGGGTTCATTTTTAATATTTTGGTTTTTAACCATCAACCACTCCGCCATGCGAATCGCTTTTCCCGGATTTATTTATGGATTGAGCGTGGCGGTGATTGTGTTTAATAAAGAGGAGGAAGATGATGAGTTTTAAGTATAAGTTATATGTTATAAGTTATAAGTTAAATGTTAAATGTTAAAAGTTAAAAACTTGATCCCGCACGTGCGGGATGAAACTTGATCCCGCACGTGCGGGATGAAACCTGAAACAAGAAACCCGAAGCAAGAAACAAGAGATTTGAAAAAAATAATCTACATAGGGAACAATTTGGCAAATATGAATCCGACGCCTTTAATACAACTTACTTTGTTGTTAAAAGCGAGCGGATTTGAAGTGCTGGTATATTCCGACAAAAAAAATAGGTTTTTACGTTTGTTGGAAATGTGTTTCGGAATTTTTAAAAATACCAATGCAAATTATATATTAATTGATACTTACAGCACTTCCAATTTTTATTTTGCCCTAATAACTTCACAGTTGGCGCGTTTGTTTTCCATTAAATATATGCCCATTTTACACGGAGGCAATTTGGTGAAAAGGATTCGCGAAAATCCGCGGTTGTCAAAACTAATATTTAAAAATGCCGAAATAAATGTGTCGCCTTCACTATATTTACAAGAGGAATTTCAGAAAAAACAATTTAAAACTGTATTTATTCCGAATGCCATTGAAATTAAAAACTATTCCTTTAAAAAACGATCTGAATTTCAACCTAAATTATTGTGGGTAAGGGCTTTCGATAAAATATACAATCCGTTAATGGCTGTTGAAGTATTGATATTGCTGAAAAAAAAATATCCAGAAGCACGTTTGTGTATGGTTGGGGCGGACAAGGATGGTTCTTTAATTGAAGCAAAAAAAATGGCGAAACAGCAAGGTGTTTCAGATTCAATAGAATTTACCGGTTTGCTGTCGAAACTGGACTGGATTAACAAATCGGCAGAATTTGATATTTTTATAAACACCACCAACATTGACAATATGCCGGTGAGCGTTATGGAAGCGATGGCTTTGGGTTTACCCGTTGTATCAACAAATGTGGGCGGATTGCCGTATTTAATTAACCATACAAAAAACGGCTTGTTAGTGGCTGAAAATAAGGTAAGTGAAATGGCTAAAGCCATTGAGCGTTTAATTGAAAATCCGGAGAAAGCAACAGAAATGACCATAAATGCAAGGGAAATGGTCAGTGAATTTGATATGGAGCTTGCTAAAATAAAATGGATCAATCTCCTCAACTGATGTTCGAAAAACTAATTTTTAACATAGGGCAAAGGTTCAGAAATCCTTCCATAGCGTATTGGCTTCACTTTTTGAAAGCGAGCGAAAAATGGACTTCCGAAGAGCTTTTGGCATATCAGTTAAAAAAATTACAGGAACTGGTTGGGATTGCTTATGAAAATTCCGCTTATTATAAAAACAGCTTTGATGCAGCAGAAATAAAACCATCCGACATAAAATCATTGGAGGATCTTAAAAAACTGCCTATAATAACCAAAAATGACTTGCTGAATTACAACAAAGAAATTCACACCAACCTTAAATACAGAAAAAATTTTCAGGCAAATACCTCGGGAACTTCCGGTGAATCTTTAAAATTCAACAGGGAAGAATCGGCAGATTCCTTTAACCGTGCTTCACTTTTTAGAGGCTATTCCTGGTACAATGTATATCCGTGGGAACTTAACGGCTATTTTTGGGGCTATAATTTTTCTGAAAAAGAGGAAATTAAAATAAGGATTTTGGACAGTTTGCAAAATCGTTTCAGGATCTTCAATTACCGAAAAGAATCCATCGATTTTTTTGCAAAAAAACTTAAAAATGCCAAATATCTGCACGGCTATTCTTCTATGATTTATGAAACGGCAAAAATAATCAACAGCCAAAATTTGGAGAAACCTGCAAACTTAAAAATGGTGAAAGGCACATCAGAAAAAATATTTGAAGCTTATCAGGAGGAAATTAAAAAGGCATTCGGACAAAAAATGATCAGTGAATATGGCGCCGCTGAAACGGGAATTATTGCTTTTGAATGTCCAAAAGGAAATATGCACCTCAATATGGAAGGCGTTATTGTGGAAGAAATCGACCACGAAATTGTGGTGACCAATTTACAAATGCACGCTTTTCCAATCATTCGCTATAAATTGGGTGATTATATAAAGTTGGCGGCAAAAACCGCAACATGCGAATGCGGCATGCAACATTTTATCATTGAAGAAGTTACAGGCAGAATTGGGCAGACTGTTTATGGAAAAAATAATAAATATCCCAGCTTATATTTTTATTATATTTTTAAAAATTTAGCGTTAAAACAATCGTTGTTATTGACCTATCAAGTGATTCAGGAAGAAAAAGGTAAATTAACTTTTTTGATAGAACAACCTTTGGATAGCAGGCAATTAATATCTTTGGAAAATGAAATTGAAGTGTATTTTAAAAATGATATGGAATTTACGATTGAGCATTCCCAAAATTTAACGGCGCAACATAAAAAACTAAAAAGTTTTATTTCTAATATTGAATAAATGAATCCATCAGTTTCCATAATTACCGCTTGTTACAACGCAGCAGATTTTATTGAAGAAACCATTCAATCAGTACAAAATCAGTATTTTACGAACTGGGAATGGTTTATTGTTGATGATTTTTCTACAGACAATTCTGTTTCCATCATTGCGGAATATGCGAAAAATGATGCCCGAATTAAACTGTTGCCGCTTAAAAAAAACTCGGGTGCGGCCATCGCCAGAAATATGGGAATTGCCTTGACGAAAGGAAATTATATGACTTTCATTGACGCCGATGATGTGTGGAAACCGCAATTTTTAGCAGAGAATGTAGCCAGAATATCTAAAACAGAAGGTTTTTTATGTTCCTCTTATGAAATGTATGATGTAACCTTAAAACTAAAATTGGGGGAATTAATTGTGCCAAAATACGCAACCTATTCAGCCATTTTAAAAACGAACACCATTAGTTGTTTAACGGCATTTATTGATATTTCACGTTTGGGAAAGGAGTTTATGCCCGAAATTAAATACCGGCAGGATATGGGTTTGTGGTTAAAATACTTAAAAAAAATCAATAGGGTGGAAGGTATTCAAGAAAGTTTGGCCATTTACAGAATCAGAAAACAATCGCTTTCTAACAATAAAGTAAATTTATTGAAACACCAATGGTCATTTTATAGGGAATTTGCAAATTTATCCATTTTGCAGTCGTCGTATTATTTTACCCTTTGGATGTTTTACGGATCTAAAAAATACTGGTCGCTTAAAAAGTAGGGACAAGTCGCGACTTGTCCGTTCTAAATTTAAAAGTTTGCACGAAGGCGAAAATTTCCATAATAATTCATAAATTGTAAATCAATCCCGCAGCGCTTTGTTTCACGGAGTACAATCAAAGTGCAAAAAACCAATAATTCATCACACAAAAAACAGCTGAATGGCAACAATTAATTTGAAAAATAAACGTTAGAACTTTGTAAAAAAAATAGCATAACTTTGAAATCTGAGTAAAAAACCCCAAAAACGATTTTAAATGCACGCTGACAAATTTTATTTCAACATATCTGAACGCAGACTTTTTTTGCGTGTTCTTGATATCGCTTTTGTGGTGCTGGGTCTTTATGCAGTAAATAGGTTTTTTAAATTCGATTACTTTGATTTCTCAAATTCGAATAGTACTTTATGGATTTCCACGTTAATAATTTACCTTATTATTTTTGGGGAAATTTTTGAAATGTATGATTTAAAAGTGGCCAGCGACAAATACTTAATTTTTAGAAGTGTTGTAATTACGGTGTTATTCACTACTTTATTCTATGTTTTTACACCTGTTATATCGCCCATATTGCCTACAAACAGATTGCAGCTGGCGTATTTTTCCTTAACCTTGCTTTTCTCCATACTTGTAAACAGGATATTATACATCCAATTGATATTTTCACCCCGTTTTTTGAAAAATATTTTATTGATTGCAGATGCAGACCAGGTTGAGCGTTTGGTTGCGGCAATTCAAAATAAAAGTGCAAACCACATTGTGGCTTATGTGTCGAATGACGCAATTGTTATAGATGGTAAAATTACTTATATTCCTGTTTCCGATGCCAATTTGTATGAAATTACCAAAGAGAAAAGCATTAATGAAATAGTTGTTTCTTCAAATAACTTAAAATTTATAAAGACTTCCTTAAACAATCAACTCGTTGCATTGTTTGAAAAAGGAATGGTGATCAGGAGTGCCGATAATTTTATTGAAGAAGAAACCTATCGAATTTCCGAAACACAATTAACGCCCGATTTTTACAATTATTTTACCTTCAGCAAAAGCCATCAAAATAATTTATACTTGGCGTTTCGGCGGTTTATGGACGTGGTTTTTTCACTTTTCGGAATAATAGTTTTTCTGCTGCTGATCCCATTCGTTTTTATAGGCAATTTGATCGCAAATAAAGGTAAATTGTTTTACACACAAAAAAGAGTTGGGAAAGGCGGAAAGAAATTCAGGATTATTAAATTTCGTACAATGGTTACAAATGCTGAGGAAAACGGCGCAGAATGGGCACAAAAAAATGACTGCAGGGTGACTGCTTTTGGCCGGATTCTAAGGAAAGCGAGAATTGATGAATTTCCGCAGTTTATCAATGTATTAAAAGGCGAAATGAGTTTGATCGGCCCTCGTCCGGAACGGCCGGAATTTGTGCGTGTACTGGAGCAAGATCTTCCTTTTTATGCCATTCGCCACGTGATAAAACCGGGATTGACAGGTTGGGCACAAGTTATGTATCCTTATGCGCATTCTGTGGAAGACCAGCATAAAAAATTAATGTACGACCTCTATTATATAAAGGAAAGAAATTTGGTGATGGATCTAAAGATCGTCATGAAAACCATCAGCACAGTTTTGTTTTTTAGGGGAACGTAGGTTGGTAAATGTTAAATGTTATTTGTTGATATGTTGATTTGTTAAGTCTACAACCAATCGCCAATATCATATAACATTTAACGTATAACAAGTTTTTATAAGATTTGTGCGACTTAAAAATCGGAGATTTTTTCAGACTTAGCAATGTTTTTATTGAATGTTTGTCTGTTTATACTAATCCGATTTGAGCATAAATTTTATGAGGTGTTTGGCTTTCGTGCTTATTTTATGTCTTTTTCTAATTTGTCCGGATTTTGTCTTGAATCAAAAACTGTGATAATTTCAATTTCTTTTTTATCAAAGTTAATTCTGTAATAGAAAGTTGTCTGTTTTGTTACAACACATTTAAAAAGTCCTTTAAACTCGGAAGATTGTAAACAACTTTCAGGTTGTTTAGAAATCTGGTCAATTTTAGAAGTTAGTTTTTTAATAAAATCATTACGAACTTTTAAATTCCAATTTTCCAGTAGGAAATCATTCAATTTTAAAAGTTTATTTTCAGCTAATTCTGATAAAAATACTTTCATTAAGAAATCTTTTTCAAAAAGTCATTAAACTCAACTCTTTTTCCTTTATTTAGTTGCTTAATACCTTTTTCAATTTCTTTTTGCTCAGATGCACTCAACTCATTCCAAAAATCGACTTTTTCCTTTTGAACAAACTCTGTGATTTTTTCAATGAATTTGTCATTCTCAATGTTGAGAATCATTTTTAACAACTCTATTTTAGAAGTTCGAATATCCATATCCATAATTTATTAAATTCAAAGTTACAAAAAAATCAGATTATAATAGAAAAGTAAAAATTTTTGTCCGTATGAAGCCTAACATATAATTTAGTTAAAATTCGCTGGTAAAGTGCAGTTTTACATTAGGATATTTATCCTGCGTCATTTGAATAGAAAATGCAGAGTCGGCCAAAAACACCAATTGTCCTTGTTTGTCGTGCGCCAGATAGCGTTGTTTTACGCGCTTAAATTCTTTGAATTCCTCGCTCTTCGGATTGACAGGTTCTACCCAGCAAGCCTTGTGAACGTTCAAAGGTTCGTAACTGCATTTTGCGCCGTATTCGTGTTCCAATCGGTATTGGATCACCTCATATTGCAGCGCGCCAACAGTTCCAATCACTTTTCTTCCATTTAATTCCAAGGTAAATAACTGCGCAACGCCTTCATCCATCAATTGGTCCAAACCTTTAAATAATTGTTTCGATTTCAACGGATCGGCATTGTTTACGTAACGGAAATGTTCCGGCGAGAAACTAGGCACGCCTTTAAAATTCAGCACTTCGCCTTCTGTTAAGGTATCGCCGATTTTAAAGTTTCCAGTGTCTGGAAGTCCAACTATATCTCCCGGAAATGATTCTTCCACAATTTCCTTTTTCTCTGCAAAAAAAGCATTCGGACTCGAAAATTTAAATTTTTTGTTCAATCGAACGTGTAAATAAGGCGCGTTTCTTTTAAAAGTTCCCGACACAATTTTAACGAAAGCCAAACGGTTTCTATGGTTGGGATCCATATTGGCGTGTATTTTAAAAACAAATCCGGTAAGCGTTTCTTCTTTTGAATCCACCAAACGGATATCGGCCATTTTTGGTTGCGGCGATGGCGCAATTTCAATAAAGCAATCAAGCAATTCTTTTACCCCAAAATTATTTAAGGCCGAACCAAAAAATACAGGTTGCAATTCGCTGTTTAAATAGGCATTTTTATCAAATTCCGGATACACTTCGCGCAAAATATTTAATTCTTCACGCAAGTTATTGGCCCATTTTTCGCCAATAATCTTGTCCAGTTCCGGTGTTGAAATATCAGTCAGTTCAATCCCTTTGGAAACGGATTGTTTGTTGTCGCCCGAAAACAGGTTAATTTTCTTTTCGTAAATATTGTAAATGCCTTTAAAATCGTAACCCATTCCAATAGGAAAACTCAACGGCGTAACGGTCAGTCCCAGTTTTTGTTCCACTTCATCCAGCAAATCGAAAGCATCTTTTCCCTCGCGGTCCATTTTATTGATAAAAACAATGATGGGAATTTTGCGCATTCGGCAAACTTCCACCAGCTTTTCTGTTTGCTCTTCAACTCCTTTTGCCACGTCAATCACCACAATAACGCTGTCAACCGCAGTCAATGTCCTAAAAGTGTCCTCGGCAAAATCCTTGTGGCCGGGCGTGTCCAAAATATTAATTTTTTTGCCTTTGTAGTTAAAAGCCAATACAGATGTGGCCACAGAAATTCCCCTTTGGCGTTCAATTTCCATAAAATCGGAAGTGGCGCCTTTCTTTATTTTATTGCTTTTTACGGCTCCTGCCTCTTGTATGGCGCCTCCAAAAAGCAATAATTTCTCTGTTAAGGTGGTTTTTCCCGCATCAGGATGTGAAATGATTCCAAAGGTGCGTCTGCGTTGTATTTCTTCTAAAAAAGTCATCACTAAAATTTTGAGGTGCAAATATATGGCTAATTACACGATTTGCCAATTAGAATTTTCAGCCGGTCAGGCCCTGATTTTATCAGGTTAAAATCGCAGTCCTCTAATAGAAATAAGATGTTGGGCGTTTCCGCCGAAAAGGCGGTCGGGTTTTCCGTTCCAAACTTTTTTCGCTAAAAAAGCTCAAAAAGGTTTTCACTGCAACCCCTAACGCGAATTGAATTAATAATTGATTTGGTTTTATAAATTAGTATCTGGTATCAAGTATCTAGTATCATGTATCTGGAATTTCCAAATCCCTATTCTCTAAGAACTCCTATAACTTTACCATTTAAGCTTTCAACTCAACTTCAATCCCTTATTTTATCGAGCAAATTATTAAGTTGTGTCACTTCTTCCAGCGTTAAATGTTGCATTTTTTTATCGAGTTCCTTTTCTTGTACATCAATTTTGGCTAAATAATCCAATCCAAGCTGACTTATTTGAATGTCTTTTTGCCTTCTGTCTTGTTTGCATTCTTTTCTCACCACCAGTTTTTTGGTCAGCATTCTGTCCACAACCCGGCTTATATCGGAGTTTTTGTCGAGCATCCTTTCCTTCAACAATCCAATACTTGAAACTTCTGGATATTGGCCTCTTAAAATGCGCAGCACATTAAATTGAGTAGGCGACAATTTGAGCGGTTTTATAATTTCAACCAATTGTTCCGAAAGATAATTGTGGGTAAAATGAATATTAACCCGCGCTTTCTGATACGCATTGTTGAAGTTGCTTTTTATTTCGTCCTGAATTTTCATAAGCTATAAATTTGCATAAAAGTACAAAAAAGAACGTGTGAAAATCAATGGCTGACCAATCGAAATTCACACGTTCCATAAAAAAAAGTCATTAAATTTTTGCCAATTCCACTTTTGCGGTAATGGTCACTTCTTCGCCAATCATCAAGCTTCCTGCTTCCAAAACGGAGTTGTATTTTAGGCCAAAATCGGTTCTGTTAATCACACCTGTAACTTTCAATCCAGCTTTTGTGTTTCCCCAAGGATCTTTGGTGGTTCCGCCATAAGTCATTGCCAACGTAATTTCTTTGGTAACTCCGTGCAAAGATAAATTTCCTTTTAAATTGTATTTTCCGGCTCCTGTTTTTTCAACAGAAGTACTTACAAAAGTCATTTTTGGATATTTTTCTGTCTCAAAAAAATCGGCGCCTCTTAAATGCCCGTCTCTTTTTTCATTGTCGGTGTTAACGCTGTTTACATCAACTGTAAAGTTAATTTTTGCATCAGAAAAGTCGTCTTTTGTAGTAACAATTGTACCTTCGTACTTAGAAAATATGCCTTCAACTTCAGAAATTACCATATGGTCTACAGCAAAACGAATTGAGCTATGAGATGGATCAATATTCCATGTAGTTTGTGCGCTAGCCAATGCAACGCTAAATAAGGCAATTACGATACTTAATTTTTTCATGATTTAGATATTTTTATGTTGTTTATTAATTTGGGACAAATATATGTCAAAACATTATATGTTGCAACATATATTTTAAATAATTTTAGTTAATTCTAATAAAAAAAATTTATAAATCTGATATTCAAACAATTATAAAGATTAAATTTAATTTTATTTACCGCCTAAAAAGTGTAAATTTGCCATAATTAAAAGAGTATGCAGGAAGAACAAGTCATATTGGTAAACGAGAAAGACGAAAAAATTGGTTTAATGCCAAAAATGGAGGCGCATGAAAAAGCGGTGCTTCACAGGGCGTTTTCAATTTTTGTGTTCAATGATAAAAATGAATTGTTGCTGCAGCAACGGGCAGCGCTTAAATACCATTCGCCTTTATTGTGGACAAACACTTGCTGCAGCCATCAGCGCGACGGAGAAGGAAATGTGGAAGCGGGGAAACGACGTTTGCAGGAAGAAATGGGTTTTGTGTGCGATTTGAAAGAAGTGACTTGGTTTATTTACAAAGCGCCGTTCGACAATGGGTTGACGGAGCACGAACTAGATCATATCCTGATTGGTTATTACAATGAAAATCCGTTATTGAATAGGGAAGAAGTCGAAAATTTTAAATGGATGACCATTGAAGAAGTGAAAAACGATATGAAAAAACATCCTGAAATTTATACCGAATGGTTTAAAATCATTTTCGAGAAATATTACAGTTTTATAAGTCATTAATTAGCAACCTATGAAAGTAACCGTAAACAGAATAGCACATTTTAATGCCGCGCACCGATTGTACAATGCAGATTGGACCGATGCGAGGAACGCCAATGTTTTCGGCAAATGTGCCAATCCGCATTATCACGGACATAATTATGAGCTTATAGTTTCTGTTAAAGGTGAAATTCATCCAGAAACTGGTTTCGTGATGGATATGAAAATTTTGAAAAGTTTAATAGAAACAGAAATTGAAGAACAATTTGATCATAAAAATCTTAACGAAGAAGTTCGGGAATTCAAAACATTGAACCCGACCGCCGAAAATATTGCAGTGGTTATTTGGAACAAACTACGCCCAAAAATTGATAAAAAATTAGCGCTTTCCATAACGCTCTATGAAACATCAAGAAATTTCGTGACCTATTCCGGAGAATAAAAATAGTTATATGTTAAACGTTATTGGTTGATTTTAACATATAACATATAACATATAACGTATAACGTATAACAAATAACATATAACAAATAACACAATCTACTTGCCTTCTTTTTTACAAGTATTCATTCCGAAAATGGTGTAAAGCGGACAAAAACTTACCAAGCTCGTTAGTAAGAAAATCAGCGCAAAAGCCAATAGTACTAAGGCAAGCGCGCCACTAATCATTTCTAAATAATACAAAACAGCAATTGCAACCGCAATTAAAACGCGAACCAATTTATCTGCGGAACCCATATTTTTTTTCATTATTTAACTTTTTAAAATTAACAATGATTAAAGATAATAAAAAAAGCTATTCTTTTTTGTTTTTATTCAACTCATCCTGCAGTCTTCTCATCGCTTTTTGTTCTCTTTCCAGTGCTTTTTCCTTGTAAATTGCAAATTCTTCCTCAGCCTGTTTTAGTGCCAGTTT
The DNA here is from genome assembly GCA_002842505.1 of Bacteroidetes bacterium HGW-Bacteroidetes-3. GTDB lineage: Bacteria > Bacteroidota > Bacteroidia > Flavobacteriales > Flavobacteriaceae > Lutibacter. The sequence goes on from PHDE01000002.1 coordinate 20,419, forward strand.
GCTTTGTGTGGTGATGATGTTACTTTGTTTAAATTTGGTGATAAAATAAAGCAATCCACCAATTAACCCGACAATAATTAAAAAAATCAATGTTTTAAAAGTGGTTTTTTCAAACTGAATACCAAAAAGAGAAATGCTTTCTTTTTCAGATTTTAATTCGGAAATCACGGTTTCTGTTGAAGCCAGCTTAGTGTTTAAACTGTCAATAAGTTGTTTTTGGGAATTTACGATGCCTGAATTTTCCGAAATCTTCTTTTTTGAGGCTGAAAGTGAATCAATAATATTCGATTTTAATTTAAGGAGCCAAGAAGCTTTAATAACCTTATAATCCTGGTAATTATTTGATTCATCAACAAGATATTCAAACTGATTTTTTACGGAACCGGTGTCAATAAATTTTTTTGGGCTTTGGCTAAAAATGTTTGTTGTCATAAAAAGTGCGGCCAACACCGTTAGTGCTATTTTGTTCATCTATATAAATTTCTTTGATTTCATAACGAACTAAAAAACTACTTATTGTTATTAAAATATACTTCCAGTTCATTTAAATAAACTAGTTTTATATTTTCATCCAATAATGAATATTGGAAAGAATTTTTGGCCAATTGGTAAAGATCAGCCTTAGAAAGATTTAAAGCTTTCTGTATTTCCATATAATTTTTATTCACCTGTCCGCCAAAATAAGCGGGATCATCGGAATTTACCGTAACCTTTAAACCTAAATCCATCATTTTTTTCAAGGGATGGTTTTTTAAATCGTCCACCACGCGAAGCGCGGTATTTGAAAGCGGACAAACTGTCAACGCAATATCGCGTTTGATAATTTCCTTTACCAAGTCTTCATCTTGCAATGAATTGTTTCCATGGTCAATACGTTTAATGCCTAATAAATCTATGGCTTCCCAAACATATTCCGCAGCACCTTCTTCACCTGCGTGCGCCAAAGGAACATAGCCTTCTTTTACAGAAGCTTCAAATACATTTTTAAATTTTGAAGGCGGATTTCCTTTTTCCGAAGAATCCAATCCAACAGCTTTAATTTTATCTTTAAACGGAAGCGACTGATTCAATGTTTTAAAAGCATCTTCTTCACTTAAATGGCGCAAATAACTCATTATCAATAAGGAAGAAACTCCCAATTTTATTTTTGCGTCGTCGCAGGCTTTTGAAATACCGTTAATTACCGTTTCAAAGGCAATGCCCCGGTCGGTATGCGTTTGAGGATCGAACATAATTTCGGTATGACGTACATTTTGGTCGGCGCATTTTTGCAGATAGCTGTAGGTTAAATCATAAAAATCCTGTTCGTTCACCAAAACGCCGGCGCCTTGATAATAAATATTTAAAAAATCCTGCAAACAATCAAATTTATAAGCTTTTTCAATTTCTTCAACAGAATTATAAGGTATGTCAATTTTGTTTCTTTGGGCTATTTTAAACATCAACTCTGGTTCAAAAGAACCTTCAATGTGTAAATGCAATTCAGCCTTGGGCAATTTTTCTATAAATGTTTTCATCTGTTTATATTTTATTTTTTATTGGTACAGCTGCTGCCTGCCTTCCGGCAGATAAACCTGCCTGCCGATAGGCAGATAAATTCGCTATTAATTATTCCTTCGTGTATCAAAATTTGTTATGCTCGTTTCATATTGCAAATTTACATAAATGAATATTTTTAATGGATTTTTGTTTGAAAATTTATGAAACCTAAATTGCGCAAGTTTTTTAAATAGGCTATTTTTTACAAAAAAATGCCTTTAAAGGATATTGAATAGGCTAAAAAAGACATCGATAATTGTTAAGAGGTCTACTGAAAATTAAAAATTTATGTTAAAAAATAAAGAATATTTTGATTAATGCTACGATAATAAGGCATTTTCTTGTAAATTTGCAATCAAAATAAATCAATAAAAATTTTATGGCAAGTATTAAAAATTTAAAAAAGGATATTAATTACGTTCTGGGAGATATTATAGAAGCGTGTTATACATGGGAATTGTACAATCCGAAAGCCGGTTCAGCAGGAACAGAAGCAATTATAGACGAAGCAATTGAATCATTTGATGTTTTAATTGAGAAAGTGAATGTTAAAAAAATTGAGGACAAAAAAGCTTATTTTAAGGCTATTAATTTAGAATTGGAAAAAACAGCCCATAATTTAATTGAAAAAGTAAATAAACTTTAGTTTTTAATTAACATATTATTAAGGTCATTTTATAAAAAAAATGAAATTTATTGTTTAAATTCACACAATAATTAACGTATTACAACGTTCTTTAATTACCAACTAAAAACCTATTAATTTATGGCAAGAGCAATGTTTGAGTACACAAAAACCATACTCGAAAAAGTCAGTTTTAATAAAGAGTTATTTAAAAAGGAATTGGAAAAAGCAGTAAACAGATTACTGCCTTATGAAATAAAGGAATTGTACTATTGGCTAAAGGAGTTCACGGTAAATAAACCAGAACTTCAATTATGTTTGGTCTTAGTGGAAAATAAAAAAAGGAGCTTTTAAGCTCCTTTTTTTTGTAGCGGACTAATTATTTTCACGTCATTAAAGGCAATAACGCCTCTTATAACACTGTCTATCACATTTTTAAGGGTTTCAATCAATTGAATTTTTAATTGGGACTTATGGTAAATTAAGCTAATTTCCCTTGCAGGAACCGGCGCATTAAATGGGCGTAAGTACATATTTTCTTTCTCAGACAAATCCAATGTTTGTAAATATGGCAATAAAGTCATTCCCAAATTTTCTTTGGCCAATTTAATTAAAGTGTCGAAACTGCCGCTCTGAATTTGAAAATGTTGATTTTTATGGCCAATGGCACTGCACAAATTAATAATATTTTCTTTAAAACAATGGCCGTCCTCCAACAATAAAATATCCTCAATTTGTAAATCTTCCACAGCAAGTGTTTTGTTTTTAAACAGCCGGTGTTCGGCAGGCACAAATCCAACAAAAGGCTCATAATATAAAACACGTTCCTTAATTTGGTCATTTTCCAGCGGTGTGGCCGCAATAGCTACATCAATATGTCCGTCGGCTAATTTTTTTATGATTTCTTCCGTGGTAATTTCTTCAATTTTTAAATTTACTTTCGGATATTTTTTAATAAAAGTTTTTAAGAATAGCGGAAGCAATGTAGGCATTACCGTAGGAATAATTCCCAACCTAAAATCGCCGCCAATAAATCCTTTTTGCTGGTCAATAATATCGTTGATGCGATTGCTTTCATCGACAATAATTTTTGCCTGTTCTATAATTTTTTTGCCCACTTCTGTAAGTTGAATGGGTTTTTTGTTTCTGTTAAAAATTTGTGTGTCAAATTCTTCCTCCAATTTTTGTATTTGCATACTCAAAGTTGGCTGCGTAACAAAACAATGTTTGGATGCAGTTGTGAAATTTTTGTATTCTGCCACTGCCAAAACATATTTCAACTGGGTGATTGTCATAACTATCAATATTTATGATAAAGATATTAAAACTATCAATAAAGATTATGTTTAATCCGATTTATTTTTTCTGAAATTTGCAGTAATAAAAAATTGAATAAATAAAAAAACGAAGAGTATGAACACAACAAGTATTGGATTAAACAAAGAAAGAGCAAAAGATTTAAGCAAAAGTTTAAATGTTTTATTGGCAAATTTTCAAGTGTATTATCAAAATTTAAGAGGCTTGCATTGGAATATCAAAGGAAAATCCTTTTTTGAATTGCATGTGAAATATGAAGAGTTTTATACCGATTCGCAAATCAAAATTGATTTAATAGCGGAACGTATTCTAACATTAGGAGGAACGCCGTTGCATACATTTCAGGAATACACAGAATTGTCCAAAGTGGCAGTTGGCAAAAATATAACCACTGGTGAGCAAGGAGTGCAATTGATTGTAAATTCTTTAACGGTACTTTTAAACCTAGAAAGAAATATTTTAAATGAATCTGCGGAAGCAAATGATGAAGGAACCAACGCAATGATGAGTGATTTAATTGCGGAACAGGAAAAAACTATGTGGATGTTGAATGCTTGGTTGAATTAAAAAAGCTGGAAGTCTGATGACGGAAGTCCGAAGTTCATCGCATGAAATTCTGAATGTCTGTTGAATTAAAGTAGGGACAGGTCGCGACCTGTCCGTTCTAATTAGTTTCAAGTTTAAAAAAAATTGGTTGTTAAAAATAAGAAATAGGCTTGAATCACTAATTATAATTGCAGTTTTCAATTTTTTGAAAACTGCAATTTTTTTTATATTAAATTGACTGTACTATTAAATCAACGGTAATATATAAGGAAAAGTAAATGTAGTAAACAATTGATTATTACCACATTAGTCTTTTATCTTTTTTCTATATTCTTTCGTCTGGTTAATATGTAAGGAAAAGAAAATGGGATAGACAACTGATTTCTATCACAATAATCTTTTATCTTTATTCTATATTCTTTCGTCTCGTTAATAGATATCCCAAAAAGTACGTTGCTTGTCCAGTTCTTCTTCCTGTTTTTTATATTCCGCCACTGAAACAACTTTTAAAAATGAAGGATGTTGTTCAATGCCAAACTCAATTTTTTTAACAATTTCATCAACAGTGTCATTTTCATAATCAATATCAATGGGCTGTTTAATCACCATAGATTGCAACACATTTCGTTTTTTTATCAGCAGTCCCTTTTTGTCATAAGCGCGTCTAAAGCCATCAATAACAATTGGAATCACAATAGGCTTGCAGGTTTTTATAATGTGTGCTGTACCGCGCCTGATTGGTTTAAAAGGTTTGGTGGTTCCCTGAGGAAAGGTAATTACCCAACCGTCATCCAATGCTTTTTTAATATTGCTGATATCCGACATTTTTACTTGCCTGTTTACATTTTCTCCGGCACTTCTCCAGGTTCTTTCTATGGAAACAGAGCCTACATAGGCGAATATTTTTGGCAACAAACCCGATTTCATGGTTTCTGATGCGGCGACATAGTAGATATTAAGTTTCGGATTCCAGATATAACCAATGTTTTTTAAAGAATCGACCCTTCCTTTTAATGAAGCATTAAAAACGTGGTACATGGCGGCAACATCGGCAAAATAGGTTTGGTGGTTGGAAACAAACAATACATTTGTAGGAGGAAGATCCCTAATGATTTCTGAACCTTCAATTTGCAGTTGGTTAAATCGTCTGTACCTTCCGTGAGAAACAACGCCAATAATTCTGACGAGCCATTTTTTGACAAATAAAATATGTCCGAATGGATTTCTTTTAAAAATTGGCATTTAGGTGGTTTAGTTTTGAATGAAAAGCAAATTTAATAAAAAATAAATTAAATTTCTTTTAATAACACTTTGATTTCGTTTAGCATCATGGCAGTTGCTCCCCAAACAATACAATTACTAAGGTTGAAACATGGAACAAGTATATTTTTGGCATAAGAAGTGGAGACAATAGTGGTTGAAAAAGCATTTTCATTTAACAGATCTTCCAGCAAAACCGGTATATTTTCTTCAACTTCCTCATTCTTTGTAAAGTTTGGCGTATAGTTAAGAAACCCTAAAAACGGCGTAACCATAAAATTGCTCGGCGGAATGAAAACATCGGTCATTTGCTTGAAAATTTGCACGTCATCTGGCTTAATTCCAACTTCTTCCTGAGCTTCCCGTAAAGCGGTTTTTTCCAGTGAATTATCGTCGCTATCAAACTTTCCTCCGGGAAAACTAATTTGTGAGGCGTGGGTTCCGTTATAGGTTGCGCGCAATGTCAGCAAAAAGCAGGTTTTTTCTTGTGAATTCGGATAAAACATTGCCAGAACTGCCGCTTTTTTTGCGTTTTTTGCATCAATAAATTCTTGTGAATATTTTTTTCTGAATTTTGGCGCCAATTCAAACTGCGCCTCTAATCCGCCAAGAGAAATACCTGAAAGTTTTGAAATGCTATTTTTGAAGTCCTTAAATTCCATGGTTTTATTGATATTGGCATAAAATTATAATAGAAAAACGCCTAGGCAAAAGCATTAATATAATTTATCGTTAAGGGCTATTTGTTATTAAATTTAGCGGCCATCGCGGCGCCAATAATACCCGCATCATTTTCAGCTTGTGCAGGTGCAATTGGCGTATCAATCTCAATTTTATGGATAAATTTATGGACTCTTTTGCTAGCGCCTCCACCAATGATAATAAGGTCGGGCGACATAATAAAATTTAAGTGGCTAAAATATTTATGCAGTCTTTTCCCCCATTTTTTCTGGCTTAATTTTTCTCTTTTGCGGGCAGAATCTGCGGCATAGATTTCAAAGCTTTCACCATGTCTGTTTAATAAATGCCCAAATTCCGTATTGGGCAATAATTTTCCGTCTAAAAATACTGCCGATCCAATTCCTGTTCCCAGTGTAATCATAATTACGACCCCATTTTTATCTTTTCCTGCACCAAAGTTCATTTCTGCAATTCCGGCTGCATCAGCGTCATTTACAACGGTAAATTTATTTCCGGCGGTGTTTTTAAAAAGTTCGCCAACGTTTATCCCTTTCCAATCTTCGTGTAGGTTTCCTCCGGAAAGACATATTCCGTTTTTAAGCAATGCTGGGAATCCGCAACCAACGGAACCTTCCCAATGAAAGTGTTTCACTAATTTTTTAATAACATTGGCAATTGCATCGGGCGTGGCTGGCCTTGGAGTGGGAATTCTTTTTCTGTCGGCAGAAAGTTCGCCTGTTTCAACATTGACTATTGCGGCTTTTATGCCTGTTCCTCCAACATCAATACCCAATATTTCCATAGTGTTTAATAAGATTTCAAGTTAAAACAACAATGTTATTGAAAATATATTAAATAAAAAACGATACTTGTTATTTTTTATCATTGTTGGGTGATAAAAATACCATAAATAAACGAAATATAGAATTGAAAGACTTTTAACCTAGAAAGAGCCCTAAAAATTATAAATTATAAATTTTGGATTTTGAATTGGCTGGAGGACAATTTTCATCTCGAAAAAGCGGGATTCATTTTTAATTCTATTTGCATATTATATGATAAAAACCAAGTGAAAAAATATAAAAAATCAATTCAATCTTAAATTTGCAATTAACCGCAAAGAAATTTTGTTTGACATTTGATTACGCTATTTTCAAAATCGTAAATCAAAAATCATAAATCGTAATTCATTTTGCGTTAGCGATTGCTGCCCTTCGGCTACCGCTCAGGATAAATTCATATTTTTTTGAGGCTTTTTTGCCGATAAAAAGATTGTAACGAAAAGCGCTACCACTTTTTTGGAGGTTGTCCCGCCAAAAAAAAGTGGGAACGCCAACCGAAAAGGCAGGCAGGCCCAAAACGGCATTTTTATAATTTTATTTTTTTGAATTTTGCCACTTTGTGCAAATAAATAAAAACAAAATTTTATTTCTAAAAATTATTAGTATTTTTGCCGCTCAAATCAACTAAACGCACAAAAGTTCTTTAAATGATAAATAGACGACATATTAGAATAAAAGTAATGCAATCGGTTTACGCATTGCTGCAGTCTAAAAGTGATAACCTTAAAAAAGAAGAAGATTTTTTATACACAAGTATAGAAAAAATGTACGATTTGTACGCACTAATGCTTCGTTTGCTTGTGGAAGTTAAGAATATGGAAAAGAAACATATTGAAATTTCTGGCAAAAAGTTTTTAGCCACTTCCCAAGATTTAAATCCGAATTTTAAATTTATTAACAACGAAATTTTCAAATTATTGGAAGAAAGCGTTTCGTTGAATACTTATTTGGAAGATAATAAACTAAATTATTGGAGTTTGGACAATGAATATGTCCACGAAATTTTGACCTTAGTAAAACAAAGCGACCTTTATGCTTCATATATGGCATCTGGTAAATGTTCTTTTGAAGAGGACAGGGAATTTGTGGTTGCAATGTTTAAAAGTGTGGTGGCGCCAAATGAAAAATTGGCAGAATATTTTGAAGATAAAACCATAAGTTGGGTTGATGATATTCCTTTTGTGAATACTTGGATTGTAAAATCGTTGAACCAATTAAAACCCAAACATACTTTTTTATTGGGGAATTTATATAAAGATGACGACGACAAGAAATTTGTGGTGGATTTATTCAGAAAAGTGGTGTTGAACCATAAAGAGTTTGAAAAGGAAATTGAAAATAAAACGCCAAACTGGGACACTGACCGTATTGCCGAAATTGATATGATATTGATTAAAATGGCCATAAGCGAATTTTTAAAATTTCCTTCAATTCCAACAAGCGTTACCATTAATGAATATATTGAAATTGCAAAGGATTATTCTTCGGAAAAGAGCAGTTTCTTCATAAATGGCGTTATTGATAAAATTTTAAAAGATTTTACCGCATCAAAAAGATTGAATAAAATAGGACGAGGATTGATGTAATTTTATATTTTTACAAAAAAAACCAAAAACCATGAGAAAATACAGTATTTTAGGAATTGTTTTGTTGAGTTTGGCATTTGTTGCCTGCAAAGACAACGCAACATCAAAAATTGATGCAACAAATTTAGAAACTGCAAAAGAAAGAGATGCAAAAATTAGTTTAGGCAGTGCAATTATTGCATTTGATAAAACGGAGTACGATTTTGGAACCATTAATGAAGGTGATGTTGTTGATGGTGCATTTACAGTTTCCAATAAAGGAAAAACAGATTTAATAATTACTGACGCATCTGCATCTTGCGGCTGCACGGTTCCTGAATGGCCAAAAGATGCCATTAAGCCGGGAGATTCTGCCATCGTAAAATTCTCATTTAATTCAAGGGGAAAAACAGGCAAACAAAGCAAAACAATTACGTTAAAAACCAACACGGAAAATGTTACAGAAACTTTGCGTATTGCAGGAACCGTAACACCAAAAAGTTAGTTAAAAAATAAATTTAACAATAAATAAAATATAATGTATACAACTATAGCTTTACAGAGTGCCAGTTCATTAACAAGCATGCTTCCTTTCTTATTAATGTTTGTGGTGATTTATCTTTTTATGATCAGACCGCAAATAAAACGCCAAAAAAATGAAAAAAAGTTTCAAACTTCTATTTCAAAAGGCAATAAAGTGGTTATGAGCAGCGGTATTCACGGCAAAATTGTTGATATTGTTGACAGTGACAATACCGTAATAATTGAAACTGGGGCAGGAAAAATTAAATTTGAACGCTCAGCCATTTCAATGGAGCTCAGCAAAAAATACCAAGTGCCCGAAGAAATTAAATAATTTTGAAGACGTATTAAAAAAGTGAGTTTTATGGCTCACTTTTTTTGTACCTTTAATTGTTAAATTTCAAAAATGAAACGAGCCTAACAAATTTTGATACATGGGAATGATTAATAGCGAACCTACCTGCCGGAAGGCAGGCAGCAGCTGTTACCGCTAAAAAATAAAATTTAAACAGATGAAACGAGCCTAACAAATTTTGATACACAAGGGAATGATTAATAGCGAATTTATCTGCCGGAAGGCAGGCAGCAGCTGTACCAATAAAAAATAAAAAATAAAATATAAACAGATGAAAACAAAAACAGCGTCTGCCATCAGATCACTAAAAAATAATAGAAAGATCAAAATTTTTTTATTTTTTTTGGTTTTGTCGTCTTTAATTTGGATGCTGATTGAATTGTCTAAAACCTATGTTACAACGGTTGCTTTTAACGTAGAATACACAAATTTATCGAAAGGCAAGCTGGTGCAAAAAAAACCAGTTTCAACATTGGAACTGACCATAAAGGGCCAAGGATTCACTTTGTTGAAATATAAAGCCAAGAAACATAAAATACTCTTAAACCTAAATAATATTTCTAAATTAAATTCAGATACCTATATATTGCCAAATAAACAAATTACCCAATTAAATTCCCAATTTACCAATGGAATAGAAGTTGTTGCAGTGTTAAAAGACACCATATTTATTGAATTGGGCCACGCAATTTCAAAAAGAGTACCGGTAATTCCTAATCTTGAAATTCACTATAAAGCTGGGTATAATTTGGTGGAGAAATTGATAATTTCGCCTGATACGGTTCTTGTTACAGGTGCTAAAAAATTTATTGATTCAATTACGAGACTGGAAACCAGTCTGTTAAAATTGGATAATGTCTATGAGAATATTGAAATGGTGCTAGATTTAAAATCGCCTTTTAAAAAGAACCAAATAATTATTTCAACCAACAAAGTTAAAATTTTCGGGAAAGTCGATAAATTTACAGAAGGCACTTTCAAAATTCCGGCAACCATTATCAATGTTCCTGAAGGTGTTAAAGTAATTACTTTTCCCAAAGAAATTGAAGTGATTTATCAGGCCGGACTTTCAAATTTCAGTAAAATCACCAAAAATGACCTTTCGGTTGTTTTCGATTACAAGCAGTATGAAAAAGATTCTTTGATTACCTATTTAACGCCGGTAATACTTCAAAAAAGTGATTATATATATTCATTAAAAATAAATCCTCCACAATTGGAATTTTTAATTCAAAAATGAAACGAGCATTACCAATTTTGACACATGAAGGAATGATTAATGGCGAACCTACCTGCCGGCAGGCAGGTTTATCTACCGGTAGGCAGGTTTACCTACCGACAGGCAGGCAGCATCTGTACCAATAAAAAATAAATAATAACAGATGAAAATAATTGGATTGACAGGTGGCATTGGAAGCGGAAAAAGCACTGTTTTGGAGCTTTTTGCTGCACTTGGCGCAACAACTTATGTTGCTGACCTTGAAGCTAAAAAATTAATGAATTCCGACGAGGAATTAAAGAGTCAAATCAAAAAATTATTTGGTGTCAATGCTTATGTTAATGGGGAATTGAACAGAATATATATTGCATCGATTGTTTTTGGCAATGAAGAAAAATTAAATGCTTTAAATGCTTTGGTTCATCCTAAAGTTCGAGAAGATTTTCAACATTATATTAAAGAAACAAATGCTGATTTCGTAATTTATGAAACGGCTATTTTATTTGAAAGCGGCAGCGATAAATTTTGCGATTATATCATCACTGTTTTGTCGGGTTTTGAAGATAAAATAAGCAGAATTATGAAACGGGACAAAACTTCCAGGGAACAAATTTTGGAACGAATGAAACATCAGTCAACAGATGATTTAAATATAAAAAATTCAGACTTTGTGATCAGAAACAACAATTTTGAGGACACAAAAAATCAGGTATTAACTATTTTTGAGTTAATTAATGCTTTAGAAAATAAATAAATATTTTCTTAAAAAATTGTTAAAAAAATAATTTATATGTTAATCTACGTTAAATAACAATGAATATAGTGTTAAACGTGTAAATTTGGGCGATGAGGAAAAGGATTTTTGCGCTTATCGTTATTTTAATGAGTATTGCCTTAATAGGCATTATTTCAGTGCAGGTATTTTGGATAAAAAATACGGTACAGATAACGGAAGAACAATTTTCGGCAAATGTTAAGTTTGCTTTGGCAAAAGTTTCGGACGACATAAAACAACGTGAGTTTAACGACTTTTATTTTAAAGTGGCGGAACTTTACAAGGATGGTGAAAAATTAAAGGAATCTGATGTCAGAAAATTTATTTATGAAAAAATAGACACCACCAATAATGAAAAATTCACTTATTCCCAAAACATTATTGAGTCAAATTATAAAGTGCCGACAGCGTTCTTTGAAAATGATACCGTAAACTTTAAAGAAATTTTTAGTGAAGAGGAAATAGTTGTTGTAAAAGACCATGTTTTGGACAACAAGGCCGGCACAATGAATGCACCAGAAGAGCGTTATGTTAAAGTTGGAAGGTTTGAAGGAGCCGAAAAAAGCTATTTAGAACGTCAATTTGATATTTTTACCAGTAAACTTCCTGTTCACAGAAGAGTAAGCAACAGAGAAATTTCGTTTAGGTTGGCCAACGAGCTTAATTCAAAAGGAATTAGCACCGATTTTAAATATGGCATTTACAGCAATGGTTTGGCTACCCAGGTAAAATCGGGTTATTTCAGAAAAGAAGTTGGCAAAAGCTATATGGTTCCAATGTTTGCCGATGCTGAAGGAAACAGTAATTATCAACTGTATGTTACTTTTCCTGAAAAGAAAAATTATATATTAGCTTCCATTTCTAAAATTTTGACGTTGTCTGTTTTCTTTATTCTGATTATTATTTTAGCGTTTGTAAGTGCTTTGTATCAGTTAATTAAGCAAAAACAGATTTCTGAAATTAAAACGGATTTCATCAACAATATGACACACGAATTTAAAACACCCATCGCAACCATAAATTTAGCGTTGGATGCCATTAAAAATCCGAAAGTCATCGGCGACCAAGAAAAAGTGATGCGGTATGTAAAAATGATTCGCGAGGAGAATAAACGAATGAATGCGCAAGTTGAAAATGTATTGAGGATTTCCAAACTTGAAAAAAATCAGTTGGATGTAAAAAAAGAAAAAGTTGACGTTCACGACTTAATAATTGAAGCTGTAACGCACGTAGATTTACTGGTTAAAGATAAAGGCGGCTATATTAAAACGAAATTTAATGCAAAATCAACAGGGATTTTAGCCGACCATTTTCATTTTACCAACGTGATTGTGAATATATTGGACAATGCCATAAAATATTCTGAAGATGCGCCAAAAATTGACATTTCGACTGAAAATACTGCCAAAGAAATTATTATTAAAGTAAAAGACCAGGGAATTGGCATGGTTAAAAATGTTCAAAAAAATGTTTTTAAGAAATTTTACAGAGAAGAAAGAGGAAATATACACAATGTGAAAGGCCATGGATTAGGGCTTGCATACGTGAAAAAAATTGTTGAAATTCATCAAGGCGAAGTTTATGTGGAAAGTGAGAAAGGTATTGGAAGCACTTTCACCATTAAACTGCCTTTAATTTAAAATAAAAAACATGGAAAATAATAGAATTTTATTGGTGGAAGACGATCCTAATTTTGGGACTGTCCTAAAAGATTATTTGTCATTAAATGATTATAAAGTGACGTTGGCCAAAGATGGTCTTGAAGGTTTAATCATGTTTAAAAACGATGATTTCGACCTTTGTATTTTAGATGTTATGATGCCCAGAAAAGATGGTTTTTCATTGGCAAAAGACATTAGGGCAACAAATACGGAAGTGCCAATTATATTTTTAACGGCCAGAACCATGAAAGAAGATGTGTTGAAAGGCTATCAGTCGGGAGCGGATGATTATTTAAATAAACCGTTTGACTCTGAAGTTTTGTTGTATAAAATTAAAGCCATTATGCAACGTAAAGAAACGGAGCAAACTATTGAAGAAGATGTTTTTGAATATAAAATCGGAAAATTTGAGTTCAATTCAAAACTGCGCCATTTGTCATACAATGGGGGTGAAATTCAAAAACTTTCCCCAAAAGAAAGCAAGTTGTTAAAATTGTTGGCTACCCATAAAAATGATTTGATGCCGCGCGAATTGGCGCTGACCAAAATTTGGAGAGATGACAATTACTTTACTTCAAGAAGCATGGATGTTTATATCGCAAAACTTCGAAAATATTTAAAACCTGATCCAAATGTGGAGATTTTAAATATTCATGGGGAAGGATTTAGGTTATTAGAAAAATCATAAAAAAATCCTACATTTGTTTATTCATAACATAAACAAATGGCAGAGTTAATTAAAATATACAATGAAAATCCGAATGAACGTGAAATAGACAAAGTTGTCAAGGTTTTGCAAAAAGGCGGATTGATCATTTACCCAACGGATACTGTTTATGGTTTAGGCTGTGACATTACCAACACAAAAGCCATGGAAAAAGTGGCGCAACTAAAAGGCTTAAAACTGGAAAAGGCTAATTTTTCATTTATTTGCTATGATTTAAGCAATTTGTCCGATTATGTAAAGCAAATTGATACACCAGCCTATAAAATACTAAAAAAGGCATTGCCTGGGCCTTATACTTTTATTTTGCCGTCGAGCACCAATTTGCCAAAAGCCTTCAAAAATAAAAAAACGGTGGGCATTCGTATTCCGGACAATAATATTATCAGGGAATTGGTGAAAAAATTGGGAAATCCAATAGTTTCCACTTCTATTTATGATGAAGATGATTTGTTGGAATATACCACAGATCCCGAATTGATATTTGAAAAATGGGAAAATAAAGTGGATATTGTGATTGATGGCGGTTACGGAAGCAATATTCCGTCAACCATTGTTGATTTATCTGAAGGTGAAATCACTATTTTACGCGAAGGACTGGGAAGTGTCGAAGCCTTATTTTAGCAGCTCTTTATATTTTTTTTTGCCCAATACAAAATACTGCCAAACAATACTTTTTATTATATAATAATCCGCTGTTTTGGCGGATTTTTTTCTTTTATGAAGCATTTTAGGTAAATATTTATAAAAACTGAAATGCGCTTTTATAATTGCCAGAAAATGCGCTGGCCGCAATTCCATTAAAAATTTTATGCCTGCAAATGCATCAAGTACAAGTCGGGCTAAAATGATGGGAATTAATTTATTTTTAGGTAAATTTTTCACCAAACTAAACAAACTGTTTCTGAAATTTAAAAATGTTTTTGTGGGATTTGCTTCTTTTAAGGTGGCGCCACCAACGTGATATACCGTTGAAGAACCAACATATTTAATTGTTTTGGATAAATTTTTGGCCCGCCAGCACAAATCTATTTCTTCCTGATGCGCAAAATAATCTTCATCAAAACCATTTAGTTCTTGAAAAACTGCCGAACGAATAAAAAAACAAGCGCCCGATGCCCAAAATATTTCAGTTTCATCGTTGTATTGATTTGCATCTGTTTCTAAGGCTGAAAAAATTCTTCCACGGCAAAACGGATAACCGTATTTGTCAATAAATCCACCCGCTGCGCCGGCATATTCAAACTTGCTTTTATTTTTAAAGTCCAGTATTTTTGGCTGGACAATCGCTGTATTTGGTTCCTTCTCAAAAGCTGAAATAACAGGATTTAGCCAGCCTTCCGTGACTTCGATATCGGAATTTACCAAGGCGTAAACATCAGCTTCTACGTGCCTTAAAGCGTCGTTATATCCTTTTGCAAATCCGCCGTTTTGTTCATTTAGCACGATTTTAACCTGCGGAAAATTTTGTTTTACAAAAGCAACAGAATCGTCAGTGGAAGCATTGTCCGCCACATAAATTTCCACATTTTCAAAATTGCTGTATTTTACGATGGAAGGAAGAAATTTTTCCAGCAGTTGCTTTCCGTTCCAGTTTAATATGACGATGGCTATTTTCAATCTTGTTTTAAAAATGCTTTTGAAATTGTTAGATAGATAAGATTTAAGACAATAATAAAAAATGTAATTATTGCGAAAATCCATTTTAATGTGGTAAAAGTAGCGGTAATATTGCAAATATTTTCCAATTTTTCAGGATATTTTAGGAGCATTGCCACAATTCCTAAATTTTCTAAAATATCAAACCAACTAATTAAAAGCGGAACAAAACTTAGGTAAATTAAATTTTTAAGCCGATTAATTTTAAGCAGAATTAAGATCATAAATGCATAAGTAAAACCATAAATAACGGCATAAGGAAAATCAATAAATATTTCGGATAATTTATAGGTATTTCTGCCTTCTTCGCCTAAATTTTCAAAAAATGTATAAGCAAACTCTGGTGAATAGGAAAATTTCAGGTCTAAAATAGATTTTTCCACAACTGATTTATCCGATAATAATTTGGAAGATTTATAAAATAAAATAAGATTGAACAACACAATTAGAATGACACCAACAAAGCAGTTTCTTTTGGTTGCGTATTTTTCTAAAATGATAAAAAAGGACTTCACTAATTGGTTTTTGTAAAGGTTTTGCTAACTATTTTCCAGCCATCTTTTGATTTTAAAGCTGTTAAATAATCAATATATGATTTGTCTTTATATTTAAATTCTGTCTTAAAAACAGCAATATTATTGGTAATGTCACCCTCTAAAATTTTGGTTTCAACTTCTTGGCTGCCATCAGTTTTTACGGCATTTAAGTAATTTTCAAGAGAAATTGTCACTATTTCGTCGTTTGAAATTGTTTGGAGGATTGCATTTTCAGAAAAAGCGCTTTGTAATTTTTGCAATTCGGCATTTCTTCTTCCTTCAAAATAATTTACGATTGTTTTTTCTGCAATTTCATAGTCATTTTCCTTTGTCAAAAAATCCCTTAGCACTTTATTGTATGTTTCTGAAGCATTTATATAGGGAAAATGGCCTTCATTGTGAAAAGTGAAAACTTCGGCATTGGCATACAATTCCTTAATTTCTTTTTGCAATTTTGGTTGAATAAGCGGATCATTATCGGATTCTATGATTAACTTCGGAATGCGTTTTGTGTTATAACTATCAGAAAATGCGGTAAATTTATCAATAACAATATAATACCTATTTATAAACTGTTCTTTGCTAAACGGTAAACTAACCAAAAAAGCCTTCAACAAAGGTGAATTTTTTGCGGCGGGAACAATTTCTTCATTTAATTTTTTTTCACCCAGTTTTGAGATGATTATTTCAGGTAAATAGGGAATTACTTTACCCTTAGTTTCATTTTCTTTGGCAATTAAATTATTTGGAGGAAAGGTGTTTCCAAAAACAGCTTTTTCAATTCTGGAAGGAATTGTGTTCACCAAATATTGCGCAATATAACCGCCCATTGAAGTGCCTACAGCATAAAATTTGTCGACTTTTTCTGCTTCCAAAATTTTAAAAATTCCTTCTGAAGCTTTTTCAAGGGAATTGATGCTTGCCGGAAGCGTGTAGCTAATTACTTTATAATCTTTTTCAAAGGCAATAATTTGTTGCCACCATAAATCATAAGATCCGCCCATTCCGTGAATAAAAAAAATGGTTTTATTCCCATTTCCGCCAGCATAATAATTCCAACTAACGCCGTCAACAACAATTTCTTTAGTTGCTCTCGATTTAAATTCTTTAAGGTTTTGGGCCGGTTTATCATTGTTGACATACAACTTAAAAAAATCGGATTTGGATGCCGGAATAAAATAAAGCACCAACACTATTAAAAATAAAATCAGGGCACTTATTTTAAAATATTTTTTTTTCATCTGTTTAAATTTTATTTTTGAACGGTAATCCCGAAAATTCGGGACTGTTCGCTATTAATCATTCCCTTGTGTATCAAAATTTGTTATGTTCGTTTCATTTCTTAAAAATTATAATTTGGAATCGTATCTAAAAAAACGTATTGTTCATTTTCTGTATCCATATAACAGTAAAAGTGATTTAAACCGTTGGTGACAATGAGGTAATTGGCTTCCAATTTTAAATTATAGCGCGCAATTTGGTCAAAAACATCTTGCGATATTTTTATGGAAGGCGCTTTGCATTCCACAATAATATGCGGATTTCCATCGGGGTTAAAAACCAGTATGTCAGTACGTTTGGTCAATTTATTGACAGTTACTTTTTTTTCAATGGCAATAAGTGAAATCGGATAGTTTTTTGCTGATATTAAATAATGGACAATATGTTGGCGCACCCATTCTTCCGGCGTCAGCACCACATATTTTTTTCGTACAATATCAAAAATAAAATACTTATTTTCGCTACTTTTGATTTTGAACGGATATGTGGGTAAATTCAGTGGCTGCATTCAACAAAAATGCTAATTTTTTTTTATAAATGAGTGATATAACCAAAATAGTTTCAGACATACAAAACGGAAATATTAAGCCCATTTATTTTTTAATGGGCGATGAGCCGTATTATATTGATAAAATTTCTGAATATATTGAAAAGAATGTGCTTTCCGAAGAAGAAAAAGGATTCAACCAAATGGTTTTGTATGGAAGGGATGCGACTGTGGAAGATTTAATTGACAACGCAAAACGCTATCCGATGATGGCTGATAGGCAAGTGGTTGTTGTGAAGGAAGCGCAGGATTTATCAAGAACTATTGAAAATTTGGCCTCGTATGCTGAAAATCCGCAACCTTCCACAGTTTTGGTTATTTGCTACAAGTACAAAACCATTGACAAGCGAAAAAAATTATACAAAGCAATACAAAAATGCGGATTGGTTTATGAAAGCAAAAAACTTTATGAAAATCAGGTTGCCGATTGGATTAGAAGGGTTTTGGCGGGAAAAAATTATAAAATAGACACCAAAGCAACCTTAATGTTGGTGGAATTTTTGGGCAACGATTTAAGTAAAATCAGCAATGAACTTGATAAATTGATGATTGTTCTTCCTCAAAACTCAACCATAACGCCAAAAGCTATTGAAGAAAATATAGGGATTAGCAAGGATTATAACAATTTTGAATTGCGAAAAGCAGTTGGTGAAAGAAATGTATTGGGCGCTAACAGAATTATCAACCATTTTGCGCAAAACCAAAAAGCAAATCCGATTGTTGTGACCATTTCACTATTGAACGCTTTTTTTACGCAGCTATTAATTTACCATAGTTTAAACGATAAATCTAGCAATAGCGTGGCCAAGGCTTTGGGCATAAATCCGTTTTTTGTTTCAGATTATACGTCGGCGGCAAAAAATTATCCGATGCGAAAAGTTTCACAAGTAATCGGATTGTTGCGTGATGCCGACTTAAAAAGTAAAGGTGTTGGCGCAAATGCCTTGCCGGCGGGAGATATTTTGAAGGAGCTGCTGTTTAAAATTATTCACTAATTTTTTTAGTAAATCAGTTTACAGTATCAGTTTGCAGAAATGTTTAAGTACTGAAAACTGCGACTGCTTACTCAGTTACTTATCAACCATAATCCTATTTTCCCTATTCGCTATTTCCCAGGCGGTAAAAAACACCAATTGGGTTCTTTTTGCCAATAATTCATAATTAATTTTATCAGGCGTATCGCTTATGCGGTGGTAATTTTCGTGGGTTCCGTTGAAGTAAAAAATGACAGGAATATTATTTTTCGCAAAATTGTAATGGTCAGATCGGTAATAAAAACGATTAGGATCACTGTCTAAATTGTAGGTATAGTCAAATTTTAGTTTTGTAAACTTATTATTGATTTCTTCTGATAAAAGGTGCAATTCGGTGCTTAGTTTATCGGAGCCAATTAAATAAATATAGTTTGGTTCGTTTTCGTGGGAGGCATCTGTGCGTCCTATCATATCAATATTTAAGTCGACAATTGTATTTTCAAGAGGAAAAACAGGAAAATTTACATAATATTTAGAGCCGAGCAATCCTTTTTCTTCTCCCGTAACATGTAAAAACAAGATAGAGCGTTTTGGTCCGTTTCCTTCTTCCACGGCTTTTTGAAAAGCTTCGGCAATTGCCATCACAGCGACAGTTCCTGAACCATCATCATCGGCGCCGTTATAAATTTCTCCATCTTTATCCATTCCAAGATGGTCGTAATGCGCAGAAATCACTAAAATTTCATCAGGAAATTCAGAACCTTTGATAAAGGCAAGCACATTTTCGGATGGTTTTAAATTGGCTCTTAAATATTCCGAAGAAATTGTTTGAAAATAGTTATTTCCGCCCAAAGGAGAAGCAATATTTCTTTCCACATAAAAATCTTTAATGTACTCGGCCGCCAATTTTTGTCCGGACTCACCCGTATTTCTTCCTTCAAATTCATCCGAAGCAATGATATACAAATGTGTTTTTAAATCGGCTTCCGTAATTCCGGCAGCAAATTTTTGCGCCAATTTTCCTGTAATTTCAACAGATTCAGCTGCTTGCGCAACAACAGTATTGTGAAAGCCAAAACTAAACAGCACGATAATTATGGCGGTAAAAATATTTTTTATCATTTTATGAATCTAAATCTTCTCAAATATATCAAAATTAGTAGGAATTAGAGACCGTAAATTGTTTTAAAGTTTTGTTAAAGCTGATCAAATCAGATTCAAAAAGTTGGTCCAGACAATTGTTTTCTATCAAATTTTCGGTGATATCAGCCATAAAGTTTGACGGTGTCATCAACCACAAAATATCGGCGAGTTGCAAAGCCAAATTTATTTCGTGGGTAGAAACAATAATAGTTTTATGAAAATCTTTGGCCAATTTTTTCAACAAAGCGAATGTTTCAATGGTATGGTGAATGTCTAAATGCGCCGTTGGCTCGTCTAAAATAATAATATTGGTATTTTGTGCCAACGCTCTGGCAATTAACACTTTTTGAAGCTGGCCGTCACTTAACTCATAGTATTTTGAGTTGATTAAATGTTTGGTGTTGGTTTGTTCAAAAGCGGTGTCGATAAATTTTAAATCCGTTTCGGATAAATTTCCAACCCAATTGGTGTAAGGCTGCCTTCCCAAAGCAACCAATTCATAAACCGTTAAATTGCTTTCTGGTAAATGCTCGGTCAAAACCAAACTGAGCGATTTCGCCAAATCAAGGCTATTTAAGGTTTTTAAGTTGTTGTTATTGATGAAAATTTCACCGCTTAAAGCCGGCTGAACTTTGGTTAACGTCCGTAATAAAGTCGATTTCCCTATGCCGTTTTTCCCTAACAAACACACCAATTTCCCTTCACCCAATTCAATATTTAAGTTTGAGGCAATGGTGTTTACCTTCTTCTTGGAAGCGTAACCAATGCTTAAATTGGTGGTTTTAATAATATGTTTTTGAGGATTTTCCACTTAATAAGTTGTTTTTCGTTTTCTGACCAATAACCAAATAATGATAGGCGCGCCAAATAATGAAGTTATGGCGTTAATGGGCAACGTATATTCGCTGGTTGGCAATTGGGCAATGCTGTCGCAAATAAGCATAATAATGGCACCGCTTATGGCAACTGCGGGAACCAATATTTTATGGTTTGAAGTACTGAAAAGCAGTTTTGTCAAATGAGGCACCGCCAAGCCAATAAAGGCAATTGGTCCGCTAAAAGCCGTAATAACGCCCGTTAATAAGCTGGTGGAAATTAAGGTAATACTTCTTGTTCGTTTCACGTTTACGCCCATACTTTTTGCATAATTTTCGCCTAAAAGCAGACTATTTAAAGGTTTTATGATGAAAATTACAAAGGTAATTCCTATTAAAAATACTACCAAAAGCACTAAAATTTCATTCCAGCTTAAATTGCCCAAACTGCCAAAACTCCAAAATAAATATTGTTGCAACTGATTGGCGCTGCTGAAATAGGCTAGGACGCTTATTACCGAAGCTGTTAAACTTCCAAACATCAACCCGATAATTAAGATAGACATCGTATTTCTCACTTTTACGGCCGCCAACATGACGGCCGAAAGCACTAAAAAAGCACCTAGACTTGCTGCAATGGCGTGTCCCCAACTGCTAAACGCAAAACTGGCTATAGTTCCGCCAAATAAAGAAGCGCCCAAAATTAAAATGGCCACGCCCAAGCTTGCGCCCGAACTTATGCCCAAAACATAAGGGCCGGCTAACGGATTCCTAAAAAGGGTTTGCATCAACAAGCCGCTAATCGACAATCCGGAACCTACAATTATCGCCGTAATTGCTTTTGGCAACCTGTAATCAAGCGCTATTGATTTCCACGATTCTTTTTCAACTTCGCCATTCATAAAAGCCAGAAACAGTTGTTTTAAGGGAATATAAACCGAGCCCAAACTTATGTTTAAAATAAAAATAAGCAGGAGCACAACGGCCAAAATAATAAATGTGTTTCTGTATGATTTTGTTGGATTTACCAAGTGTACTCTTTTAAAAATGTAACTAATTTTTCAATTGCTTTTCCGCGATGGCTGATGTTGCCTTTTTCATTCATTGTCATTTCCGCAAAAGAAGTTTTAAAACCATCGGGCATAAAAATAGGATCGTAGCCAAATCCGCTGTCACCCCGTTTTTCTGTCAATATTATTCCTTTGCACACACCTTCAAATATAAACTGTTTTCCTTGAATATTTAGGGCGATTGCGGTTTTAAATTGCGCTTTCCGGTTTGGATTATTTTCGAGGTTTTTCAACAATTTCGCCATATTTGCTTCAGCATTATTGTCTTCACCTGCATAACGCGCCGAATAAACGCCGGGTTCGTTATTTAAAGCGATAACTTCCAGTCCGGTATCATCGGCAAAACAATCCAGTCCGTATTTCTCAGTAACATATTTTGCCTTTAAAATGGCATTTCCAACCAAATTATCGGCAGTTTCCGGGATTTCTTCAACACAATTGATATCAGCCAAACTCACTAGCTCAAAATTTGTGAGCATTGCCTGAACTTCTTTGAGTTTGTTTTGATTATTTGTGGCGAAAACCAGTTTTAATTTATTCATGGTGGTATGGTTCGTTTTTTAAAATAGTGTAAGCCCTATACAACTGTTCAACAACAAACAATCGAATCATTTGATGCGAAAAAGTCATTTTCGATAACGATATTTTTCCTTGAGCCTGTTTGTAAACGGCTTCTGAAAATCCGTACGGACCGCCAATAACCAACACCAATTGTTTTGCGCCCGAATTCATTTTTTTTTGAAGGTAATCAGAAAAAGTGACAGAGTCAAATTGGGGTCCTTTTTCATCCAGCAAAATTAATACGTCTGTTGGTGCTAATTTTTTCAGGATTAATTCGCCCTCTTTTTCTTTTTGCTGTATTTCACTTAGGTTTTTTACATTTTTAATATCGGGAATTACTTCAATTTCAAAATTAATATAATGCTTCAGCCTGTTTTGATACGCTTCAATTAATGTATGTAAATTTTTATCATCGGTTTTGCCGATGGCGACTAATTTTATTTTCATTCGGTAAATATAAAAAGAATTAAAGATGAATTTTTTGAAAATAAAAAAGTTATTTTTGTTTGTTAATAGACAAATCCAATGATTTCACAAAAACAATTTGAAAAAGAACTTGATATTATTATTTCCAATGCCATTAGGGAAGATGTTGGAGAGGGCGATCACAGCTCGTTGGCCTGCATCCCAAAAGAGGCAAAAGGCAAAGCAAAATTACTGGTTAAAGAAGCTGGAATTATTGCTGGCGTTGAAATGGCAAAAAAAATATTTAGTTATGTAGATGCCGATTTAAAAGTGGAAACATTCATAAACGACGGCGAAAGCGTAAAATATGGCGATGTGGTTTTTTTTGTTGAAGGAAGCTCTCAATCCATTTTAAAATCAGAACGCCTGGTGCTGAACGTAATGCAGCGAATGAGTGCCATAGCCACAAAAACAAAAGAATTCGCCAAATTATTGGAAGGCACAAAAACCAAGATTTTAGACACCAGAAAAACCACTCCGGGCATTAGGGCCATAGAAAAATGGGCGGTAAAAATTGGCGGTGGCGAAAATCACAGATTCGCATTGTATGATATGATTATGTTAAAAGACAATCATATCGATTTTGCCGGCGGTGTTTCAAAAGCCATTGAAAAAACAAAACACTATTTAGAAGTCAATAAGCTGGATTTAAAAATTATTGTTGAAGCTAGAAGCCTTGAAGAAATAAAGGAAATATTGAAACACGAAGGTATTCACCGAATTTTAATTGATAATTTTGATTTTGGGGAAACTAAAAAAGCGGTTCAATTAATTGGCGACAAATGCCAAACTGAATCATCAGGCGGCATTAATTTGGAAAGCGCCAGAAAGTATGCCGAATGTGGCGTAGATTTTGTTTCATCAGGCGCTTTAACACATTCTGTGTATAATATGGATTTGAGTTTAAAAGCGTTTTAATAGTTCGTAAAGTAGGGACAGGTCGCGACCTGTCCTTTCAAAAAGTAGGGACAAGTCGCGACTTGTCCGTTCTAAAAGTTAAAATTTGAAAATCATAAATCGTAAATCCAAAAACTCTTTTGAATCTTTAAAATAAATGAGAAAACGCACTAAAGGCATCTTAAGTAAAATTAGAAAATTAAAGTGGATTATCAAGCTTGGAAAAAACGTTAAGGTTCCGGGTTTAAAGGGTATGTCTGTTTATGAGGTGCTTAAATTATATGTTTTGGGCATTATAAAAGGAGCGTTAACATCACGCGCCGGCGGAATTTCTTTTAGTTTTTTTATGGCCTTGTTCCCATTTTTATTATTTATCCTTTCTTTAATTCCGTATGTTCCAATTGATGGATTTCAGCAGGATTTTTTAATTATGATTGAAAGGATATTGCCTCCAAATACGGCCGATTCTTTTCAGTCAGTCATTAATGATATTGTAAATAATAAATATAGTGGATTGCTTTCATTCGGATTTATTGCCTCCATTTTTTTGATGGCCAACGGCGTAAGTGCCATTTTTGCCGGATTCGAATATTCCTACCATGTGATAGAAATGCGCAACATTTTACGCCAATATTTTATCTCGATGCTCATTGCAATAATATTGTCGTTAATTTTAGTGATAATCGTTGCAGTTTCTGTTTATTTTGAGATTGGAATAAACGATTTAAAGGCGCACGGGTGGCTGGAAGATGATGTTTTTTGGATTGAAAAGGGAAGGTATTTTTTGTTGGTGGCTCTTATATTTGTTTCAGTATCAGTATTGTATAAATATGGTTCAAAGGATGTAAAACACAAATCTTTTTTTACGCCGGGAGCTATTTTAACAACCATCTTAACTTTGTTGATGTTTAAATTATTCGCCATATATGTGCTAAAATTTGCTACTTATAATCAGCTTTATGGTTCCATTGGCACTTTGTTGGTGTTAATGCTTTTTGTTTGGCTAAACGCCATCATATTATTGTTGGGTTTCGAGTTGAATGCAAGTATCAATAGGTTGAGAAAAAATTATTTAAAAGAATTGAAAGAAAAAGAATTGAAAGCAAAATTAATTAAAGAATGAAAATTATAGCAATGATTCCTGCTCGTTTTGAAGCAAGCCGATTTCCGGGAAAATTAATGAAAGATTTGGCCGGAAAAACGGTTATTTTAAGAACTTATGAAGCCACGAAAAACACGACTTTATTTGACGAAGTTTATGTGGTAACGGACAGCAATATTATTTTTGATGAGATTGTTTCCAACGGAGGAAAAGCCATTAAAAGTAAAAAAGAGCACGAATCCGGAAGCGACAGAATTGCTGAAGCTGTTGAAAATATGGAGGTTGATATTGTTGTGAATGTTCAGGGCGATGAACCTTTTACGCAAAAAGAGCCGCTTTTAAAATTATTGGAAGTTTTTAATCAAGATGCCAAAAATGAAATTGACATCGCTTCCTTAATGTTAAAAATGAATGACAAAGCTGAAATTAACAATCCGAACAATGTGAAAGTGGTCACTGACGAAGCAAATTTTGCCATGTATTTTTCGCGTTCGCCAATTCCTTACCCAAGAGATGAATCTTTTGCCGTTTATTTTAAACATATCGGAATTTATGCCTTCAGAAAAAAAGCTTTGCTAAAATTTACTAAATTGCCAATGAATAGGCTGGAAGCTGCCGAAAAATTGGAAAACCTTCGATTTTTGGCAAACGGACTAAAAGTGAAAATGGTAGAAACTGATCAAATGGCCATCGGTATTGATACACCCGAAGATTTGGAAAAAGCAAATGCCATTTTTAAAAGCAGCAATAACATCTATTGATTAGAAATTAACAAATAACAAATAACATCTAACATTTAAACAATGAGTTACATCAAAAGACAGCCAAAAGATTTTATGAAATCGTTACAATTTATTCACTTTTCCTTTTTATTTTTCGTGGTCATTTTTGCCGCGTATGTCGCTTTAGATGCCGGAGACCAATTATTTTTCACGTATCAGGAAGATAAAATGTTTTTATATATGGCCATCCTGATTTCATTTATAGGCAATTTATCGAGTAAATACTTATATGCCAAACTATTAAAACAAATAACAGCCGATAGCAGCTTAGCGCAAAAAGCGACTAAATACAGCACGGCACATATTTTTAGGATTGCCATGTTGGAGTTTCCCGCATTGATGTGCATTATTTTTGTGATGGAATCCAACAATATTTTTTACTTTATTTTAGTTGGTGTATTGGTTTTAATGATTCTTTCGCTTTATCCAACCAAATATAAATTTGCCAATGAAGTTCCTTTGTCGGCAAAAGAAAAATCAATGTTGGAAAACCTTTAAATAGTTTTTTAATTTTTAGATATTTGCAAACTAATTTTTATAGATGGCACAAAAACCAAGCATACCAAAAGGAACACGCGATTTTTCGCCTTCCGAAGTGGCTAAAAGAAACTATATATTTTCAACCATAAAACAAGTTTTTGAAACCTACGGATTTCAGCCTATAGAAACGCCAAGTTTTGAAAATTCTGAAACCTTAATGGGAAAATATGGGGAAGAAGGCGATAGGTTGATTTTTAAAATATTGAATTCGGGAGATTATTTAAACAAGGTTGATGAGACTTTGCTTCAAACCAAAGACAGTTTAGAAATTACCTCAAAAATCTCAGAAAAAGCCTTGCGTTACGACTTAACAGTGCCTTTTGCGCGTTATGTGGTTCAGCACCAAAATGAAATTGAATTTCCTTTTAAACGCTACCAAATGCAGCCTGTTTGGCGCGCTGATCGTCCGCAAAAAGGGCGTTTTAGGGAATTTTACCAATGCGATGCCGATGTGGTTGGAAGCAAAAGTTTGTGGCAGGAAATTGAATTTGTGCAATTGTACGATGCTGTTTTCAGCAAGTTAAATTTAACAGGAACCACCATTAAATTAAACAACCGTAAAATATTGGCGGGTTTTGCTGAAATTATTGGGGCTCAAGATAAATTAATCGATTTTACGGTGGCGCTCGATAAATTGGATAAAATTGGTGCCGATGGCGTTGCCAAAGAAATGACGGAAAAAGGCATTTCTGAACAAGCCATTGAAAAAGTAAAACCTTTATTCAACTTTAAAGGAAGCAATCAAGATAAATTAAATCAGTTGCAGGTTTTATTAACCGAATCAAAAGAAGGCACCAATGGCGTGGAAGATTTGCGTTTTGTGGTTGATAATGTTGAAAAATTCGGACTGGAGTCGGCTAATTTGGTGATTGATGTTACCTTGGCGCGCGGATTGAATTATTACACCGGCGCCATTTATGAAGTTTCGGCTCCTGAAGGCGTAAATATGGGATCTATTGGCGGAGGCGGAAGATATGATGATTTAACTGGAATTTTCGGTTTAAATGATATGAGCGGCGTTGGTATTTCTTTCGGATTAGATAGAATTTATTTGGTATTGGAAGAATTAAATTTATTCAATACTTTGGAGCTTCCGAAACCAAAAGTGTTGTTTGTTAATTTTGGTGATGAAGAAGCTGCTTTTTGTATGAAAGCTTTGGTAGCACTAAGAAGAAACAATATAAAATCGGAATTGTATCCAGACAGCGCTAAATTGAAAAAGCAAATGAATTATGCCAATAAAAGAGAAATTCCTTTCGTTGTCATGGTTGGATCTTCAGAAATAGAAAACAATACGTACACTTTAAAAAATATGCAAAGCGGAGAACAGCAAGTTTGCAGTTTAAAAGAATTAATTAGAATCACCGCCCAACTTTAAAATAATTTGTAAATTTGCCCTTCAATGAACAAAAAATGTTTGAAGGTAAAAACATAATGACAAATAGAATAGATGAAATGGGAGATGATCACGTAGGATCATCTGCTAAAACGCCTTTGAGAGCTGATGCTTTTGATATTTCAGACCAGGAAAAAATAGCGCGCATTCAAGAAAGCGTAAAAGATATTTTGATTACTTTAGGGATGGATTTGGAAGACGACAGTTTAAAGGGAACTCCAAAAAGAGTGGCGAAAGCATTTGTAAATGAAATTTTTGGCGGATTAAATCCGGCAAACAAACCAAAATTATCGACTTTCGACAATAATTATAAATACGGTGAAATGTTGGTGGAAAAAAACATTGTTGTTTATTCCACTTGCGAACATCATTTATTGCCAATAGTTGGCAGAGCGCATGTAGCTTACATTTCTAACGGAAATGTTATAGGTTTGTCCAAAATGAATCGTATTGTGGATTATTTTGCAAAACGGCCACAAGTTCAGGAGCGTTTGACCATGCAAGTAGTTCAATCTTTACAAGAAGCATTGGGAACCGAAGACGTGGCTTGTGTGATTGATGCCAAACATTTGTGCGTAAATTCACGTGGCGTTCGCGATATTGACAGCAGTACCGTAACATCAGAGTTTGGCGGAAAATTCAAGGACGAAAATGTTCGTCGCGAATTTTTGGATTACATAAAAATGGATACCGATTTTGAAGGAATCGAATAAATAATTTCAATCATATCAATAAAAAAAGCATCCAATTGGGTGCTTTTTTTTTGACGCTAAACATTTTTTTGATTTTAAAAAATGGATTGGCAAAAATGGCAACAGTTTATGGCCTAAATATATTTATGAACAAGTTTATTGTCATAACTTTGTTTTACTATTTCAAAAATTAATAAAATTTAAGAATATGGATTTTAAAGTTGGAGACAAAATTGCTGTTATTGATGATGTTATAAGGGGAAAAGTTATTGGCGTTCATCCGAATAAAATTATAGTTGAAGACAAGGACGGATTTTCTTATGAATACGAGCCGAAAGAATTGGTCATTATCAGAGAAAGCCAAAAAGAGCTCTCAAAATTCAGTGATATTGACAATGATTATCTATCCGAAAAAATTAATGAAACTTCTTCGAAGAAAAATGCGCCAAAATTTAAAACCAACTTAAAGCCAGATAAGTTGCCGCCCATGGAAGTTGATTTACACATCAATCAGTTAACGGCTTCAACAAAAGGAATGGACAATTATGATATGCTTACGCTT
This sequence comes from Bacteroidetes bacterium HGW-Bacteroidetes-3, assembly GCA_002842505.1. Taxonomy (GTDB): domain Bacteria; phylum Bacteroidota; class Bacteroidia; order Flavobacteriales; family Flavobacteriaceae; genus Lutibacter. Next base: position 49,072 of record PHDE01000002.1, read on the forward strand.
CAATTGGAAACCGCCAAACATAAATTGGAATTTGCCATTAAAAACAGGATTCCGAAGATTGTGTTTATTCATGGAAAAGGTGCCGGAGTCCTAAAAATAGAATTGGAATATTTGTTTAAAAAATACAATGTATATTGGAATGATGCCTCCTTTCAAAAATATGGCTTGGGCGCCACAGAAGTCAGCATCTATCAAAATCCCAAAAATTAGTTTTTGACAGAAAATATTCCAAAATCAAAATTTTCAAAGAAAATTCGATCTTTGCCGTCATTAAACGATAATTTTGAAATGGTAATTTCGTGTTTATAGCCGGTTACTACACTATTGGCCAAAACTTCCGAAGTTATAATATTTACAGTTCCGCCATCGGCTACAAGTTCTTTTATAATTTTAGGCTCCAAAGGCGGAATCGCTTGGCAAAAATAAGTTGCTCCAATTCCCTTGTCAAAAATACGATAGGTTCCGGTAACAGTAGCTGAAAAAGGAAGAGACTGTGTTTTTTCCACAGTTCCAATGGCTATTTTTGGAAGTGTTAAAACCAAAACTTCGGTACTGTTAGTGCTTGTAATATATAAAACAAATTCCCCGCAACTATTCACTTTTTCGTTAAATATAAAGGAAGGAACACTAAAATCGCCATCGCTGCAAGCATTTAAGGTTAACGCTAAAAAGAGTATCAAAAGTTTTTTCATCTGTTTAAATTTTATTTTTTGGCGGTAATCCCGAAAATTCGGGACTGTTCGCCATTAATCATTCCTTCGTGTATCAAAATTTGTTATGCTCGTTTCATAAGGTATAATTTCAACGCAAAAATAATAGTTTTAGGCAAGTTAACGTTAATTGAAACCAACTATTTTAATTACTTTTGCTTTTAATGAAAACGATATACTTAGATAACGCTGCCACCACACCAATATTACCGGAAGTAATTGTCGCAGTTTCAAATGCTATGGCCAATGTTTACGGGAATCCGTCGTCAATTCATCACATTGGGCGAAAGGCGAAATCTTTGGTTGAAACGGCCCGTAAAAATATTGCGAAACATTTTAATGCTTCTGCCCAGGAAATTGTTTTTACTGCCGGCGGAAGTGAAGCCGACAATTTAATACTAAGAAATGCCGTTACCAATTTAGGCGTTACCACCATTATTTCATCCAAAATTGAGCATCATGCGGTTTTGCATACAATAGAAAACCTCCAAAAGGATTTCGAAATTGTTGTAAAATATGTTGATTTAGATGAAGCCGGCAACGTAAATTTTTTACATTTAGAACAGCTGCTGCAAGAATCTGATGAGAAAAAATTGGTGAGTTTGATGCATGTAAATAATGAAATTGGCAATATCCTAAACCTAAAAAAAGTTTCGGAATTGTGTGTGGCCAACAATGCGTTGTTTCATTCTGATGCGGTGCAGGGCGTTGGACATTTTAAAATTGATGTAAAAGAAATTCCAATTGATTTTTTTGTGGCAAGCGCGCATAAATTTCACGGGCCGAAAGGGGTTGGATTTGCTTATATAAAAAGAGGATTCGGGATTCATCCAATTTTGCACGGAGGCGAGCAGGAGCGAGGTGCCAGAGCCGGCACAGAAAATGTGCACAGCATTTTAGGAATGGAAAAAGCGTTGGAAATTGCTTGTTTGAATATGCTGAAAGAATCGGATTACATTCAAAAACTTAAAAATTATTTTATAAATGAATTGAAGCAAAATTTTAAGGGAATTGAATTTAACGGAATGTCGGAAAGCGAAACTGACAGCAGTTACACCATTTTAAACGTTCGTTTCCCAAAAGATTACGCGATGTTGCTTTTTAATTTAGATTTAAAAGGCATTGCAGTTTCGGGAGGAAGCGCTTGCCAAAGCGGAAGCAATCAAGGTTCGCATGTGTTGCATGAAATTTTATCTGAAAAAGAAGCCGCAAAAACTTCGGTACGATTTTCGTTCAGCAAATTCAACACGATTGAAGAGTTAGATGTTGTTATTCAAACTTTAATAAAACTGATAAATTAAATGATCAATTATCCTATAAAATTTCATCCGATTTTAAAAGAAAAAATTTGGGGAGGAACTAAATTAGTCACCAAGCTCCATAAAAAATCGACCTTAAAAAATATTGGTGAAAGTTGGGAACTGTCAGATGTTGAAGATAATATTTCAGTGGTTTCAAACGGAATATTGAAAGGTAAAACCTTGCGTGAGTTGCTGGAAACCTATAAAAATGAGTTGATTGGCGTAAATAATTATAGCCGTTTTGGAAACAATTTTCCCTTATTGATAAAATTTATTGATGCAAAAGAGGATTTGTCCGTTCAGGTACATCCAAATGATGAGATTGCCAAAAAATTGCACAATTCTTTTGGAAAAACAGAAATGTGGTACATAATGCAAGCTGATGCCGGTTCAAAACTTATTGTGGGTTTTAGTAAAGAAATTACGCCCGACCAATATTTAAATTATGTGTCCGAAAATAAAATAGCTTCAATTTTAAACTATGAAAATGTAAAAGCAGGCGATGCCTTTTTTATTGAGCCTGGAACGGTTCATACCATTGGCGCAGGTATTTTGCTGGCTGAAATTCAACAAACTTCCGATATTACCTATAGAATTTTTGATTGGGATAGGGTAGATGATAAAGGAAATCCGAGAGAATTACATACAGATTTGGCTATGGAAGCCATCAATTTTAAGGATAAAATCAGGGCAAAACACCAATATTCCACCTATATAAATTCATTAAATACAATCGTAAAATGCGAGTATTTTATAACTAATTTTATTCATGTGGTTGGAGAAAAGGAATTGGATTATGTTGAATCAGACTCTTTTGTAATTTTTATGTGTGTTCAGGGAAATGCGACAATTATAATGGGTGAATTTTTTGAAAACCTAAACTTTGGTGAAATAGTGTTAATTCCTGCAACTGCCGAAAAAGTGGTTATAGCCTCAAAAAATTGTAAATTGTTGGAAGTAACGGTTTAAATGACATTCACTTCAATTTCAAGCGCAATCTTGAAAATTTTCATCACTTTTTGCTGAATTTTTTGCGCCAAACCATAAATATCTTTCCCGCTGGCGTTGTTATAATTCACCAAAACCAATGCTTGCTTTTCGTGTACGCCCGCATCTCCAAAACGTTTTCCTTTAAAGCCGCATTGTTCAATCAACCAACCGGCAGGAATTTTAATTTCATTTTCAGAAATCACATAATGCGGAATTTCGGGATATTTTTTGGTTAATTCTTTAAATAAATTTGAAGTAATTACCGGGTTTTTAAAAAAGCTGCCGCTGTTGCCAATTTTTTTTGGATCAGGAAGTTTGCTTTGTCTGATGGCAATTACAGCATCAGCAATTTCTTTGATGGTAGGATTTTCTTTATTGAGCAATAAATCTTTAATGGCTCCGTACGAAATATTGATTTTATGATTTTTTTTGGTAAGTTTAAAGGTAACATTCGTAATAATGTACTTTCCTTTTAACTCATTTTTAAAAACAGAATTTCGATAGCCAAAATTGCAATCGGCATTCGTGAAAATTTTTGTTTTGCCCGTATCAATGTCAATCGCTTCCAATTGCTTAAAAACATCCTTAATTTCAACGCCATAAGCACCAATATTTTGAATAGGGGATGTACCGACATTTCCAGGAATTAAAGCCAAATTTTCCAATCCTCCATAGTTTTGTGAAACGCACCAAAGCACCAATTCATGCCAATTTTCACCGGCTTCGGCAGTTATTAAAACGGTATCAGCATCAAAATCATTTACAATAATTCCTTTTGTGTTTAAATGGATTACCAATTTTTCCACATCGTTAATAAGCAAAATATTGCTTCCGCCGCCCAACAAAAAAATATCCTTTTCTGAAGCGATGATTTCTTTTAAATCTTTATTGGAATTCACCAAAACAAAACGTTTGGCATTTGCTTGAATGCCAAACGTGTTATAAGGTTTTAAGGATATGTTTTGTTGAATTTCCAACTATTTATTGTTGTATTTTTTAATGGCTGCTTTCAATATTTCCACAGAACGAACAAGATCTTCTTTTTTGAGCACATAAGCAATCCGAACTTGCTTTGTGCCAATTCCTTTGGTTGAATAAAATCCGGCTGCAGGCGCCACCATCACAGTTTGGTTGTTTAGGTTAAAATCTTCCAACAGCCATTGCGCAAATTTGTCGGCATCATCCACAGGAAGTTCCGCAACGCAATAAAAAGCGCCTTTTGGTTTGGCAACTTTAACGCCTTCAATTTTTGTTAACTCAGCAATTAAAATATCTCTTCTTGCTTTATATTCAACAATAACTTCATCAAAATAAGATTGTGGCGTTTCCAAAGCAGCTTCACTTGCAATTTGCGCAAATGTTGGCGGACTTAAGCGTGCCTGTGCAAATTTTAAAACGGTACTGATGATTTCCTTGTTTTTAGATACCAAACAGCCGATTCGTGCGCCACACATACTATAACGTTTTGATACAGAGTCAATAACAATTGCATGATTGTCCAATCCAAATCCGCTTAAAACCGAATGATGCACTTCATTGTCGTAAACAAATTCCCTGTAAACCTCATCGGAAATTAAAAATAAATCGTGTTTTTTTACAATTTCAGCCAGTTTTTGAATTTCATCTTTGGAATATAAATAACCGGTCGGATTGTTGGGATTGCAAATTAAAATGGCTTTGGTTTTTGAAGAAATCAATTTTTCAAATTCCTCCATTGGAGGCAAGGCAAAATTATCTTCAATTTTTGAAATTACAGGAACTATAGTCACGCCAGACGCTGTTGAAAAACCCAGGTAATTTGCATAAAATGGTTCAGGAATAATAATTTCATCACCCGGATCGGCAATGCTTCCCATAGTGAACAATAAGGCCTCAGAACCACCAGTGGTAACAATAATTTCATCAGAAGTTACGGGGATATTCCTTTTTGTATAATAGTTTGCAATCTTTTGTCGATATGCCTCAGAACCTTCAGAACGGCTGTATTCAAGCACTTTAACAGTATTGTTTTTTACGGCTTCAAGGGCAACTTCTGGGGTTTTTATATCTGGCTGGCCAATGTTTAAATGAAAAACTTCAATTCCTCTTTTTTTGGCATCTTCAGCATAAGGAACCAATTTTCTGATGGGTGATTCAGGCATATTTACGCCTTTGGTAGATATTTTTGGCATTGTTTATTTTAAATAATATTTGAAACACAAAATTGCGAAATTAAATTTAAAATTCTCAGCTTTTATAGTGATTTGTTGAGATTAAAATTTTCATAAAAGTTATGTTATAATTTGGCGTTTTTGTAACTTAACAAAAATTTAATGGGAAAATATTTTGAATTCTTTTTTTAAAACTGTTATCTTTTCGGTTATTCTCTTGTTTGTCTGGACAAAAGCCTTTTCTCAAGGGAGTTTTCAGTTTGGCAATGCTTCGGAAAGGCAATCTATTTCTTTTAAGTTGTTAAATAATTTAATTGTATTTCCCATTGAAGTTAACGGCCGGCCGTTGAATTTTATATTAGATTCTGGCGTTGGCGCAACGCTGTTATTCAATTTAAACAGCAAAGATTCTGTACTGTTACACAATATGGCAAAAATCAAATTGCAGGGATTGGGAAGTGAAGAATCTGTGGAAGCCATATTATCAAAAGGCAACCTATTTACTTTTGGAAATATTAGGGGTTTTAACCAAAGTTTATATTTGATAATGGACGATAGTTTTGATTTGTCCTCGAGGCTTGGGATTACCGTTCATGGAATTATTGGCTATGAAATTTTAAAGGATTTTGTTGTTGATATCAATTATGGCACAAAACGGATCAACTTTTACAATCCGGATAATTACAGACATAAAGTTTGTAAAAAATGTGAAACTTATGATTTAGAGTTATTTAAGCTGAAACCTTATGTAAATGTTGGCGTAAAAATAGACTCGGGCTCAACTGAAATTATTCCGGTTAAACTGTTAATCGATTCCGGCGGAAGTGACGCTTTGTGGCTGTTTGAAAATAGCCATCCTAACATTTTGGCTCCAAAAAAATATTTTAATGATTTTTTGGGAGAAGGTTTAAGTGGTTCAGTTCATGGAAAAAGAACATTTATTAATTCTTTGGTGATTGGTAAGTTCGAATTTAAAAACCCAACAGTTTCATTTCCTGATGAGTCATCAATTTCCTATGCGCGACAATTTGAAGAAAGAAATGGCAGTTTGGGTGCCTCGGTTTTAAAACGTTTTAATGTTATTTTTGATTATAAGAACAAAAAAATCACTTTAAAAAAAGGAAGCTATTTTAAAGAGCCTTTCAGGTATAATATGAGTGGCATTGAGCTTGTTTATAACGGAAAACAATTAATAAGAGAACAAAATTTTACTTCAAGTAGGTTAACAGACGTGAAAACCGATGATAAAAATACCGTAATATTGGATTATAATTATAAATATACCTTTAAACCTTCCTACAAAATTCATCATTTACGTGCAGATTCTCCAGCATACAATGCCGGATTATTGGAAGGAGACATCGTAATTAAAATCAATGGAAAGTTTACGTATGAATTGCCATTGGATGAAATTATCGGAAAATTTTTTCAGAAGGAAAACAGCAAAATTTCATTGGTTGTTGAAAGAAACGGAAAAGATTATGAATACCATTTCTATTTAAAAGATATGCTGAAATAAAAAAAAAGACCTTCATCATTGAAGGTCTTTTTAAATTCATTAAACTGTTTTTTTATTAATTAACGGGAGTTTCCGGTTTTAAAACAATTCCTTTAATCTGTAAAGTTTTAACGTTTTCATCTGCATTAGAATAAACAGTTACCGTTTTTGAAAAACCTCCAGGTCTATTGGTGTCATATTTAACTTCAATTTCGCCGCTTTGTCCTGGCATAATTGGTTCTGACGGTTTTTTTGGAACCGTGCATCCACAACTCGATTTAACATCGGAAATCACTAAAGGCGATTTTCCGGTATTTTTAAATTTGAAAGTGCGAACACCGTTTGCATTCAATTCAATTTTACCGTAATCGATAACATCAGTAACAAACTCAAATGCAGGTGCATTTGAATCTTTAGGTTTTTCAGTTACTTGTTTTTCTTGGGCATTCATGGTGAATGTTAAAAACCCTATAACAAACATTGTGATAATTTTTCTCATAATTTTTATGTTTAAAAATGTAAAGTTAGTACTTTTTTTATGTTTTCAAAATATTTTATGATATGTCATATAATTGTACATTTGCGAATTGTATTACAAATAATATACCAAAATGAGTTTAGCCACAAAATATAGCCCTAAAGAAATAGAAAATAAATGGTATAACTACTGGATGAAGAACAATTATTTTCATTCAACACCAAATAATAAAGAACCGTACACCATCGTAATTCCGCCGCCAAACGTAACAGGCGTTTTGCATATGGGACATATGTTGAACAATACCATTCAGGATGTGTTGATTAGAAGAGCCAGATTGAAAGGTTTCAACGCCTGTTGGGTTCCGGGAACAGACCACGCTTCCATTGCAACGGAAGCTAAAGTTGTTGCTAAATTGAAAGAACAAGGAATTCAGAAATCGGACTTAACGCGTGAAGAATTTTTAAAACACGCTTGGGAATGGACAGATGAACACGGCGGCATAATTTTGGAACAGCTAAAAAAATTGGGCGCTTCCTGCGATTGGGAACGCACAAAATTCACAATGGACGAAGATTTAAGCGAATCTGTCATTAAGGTTTTCATCGATTTATATAAAAAAGGGCTTATTTATCGCGGTTACAGGATGGTAAACTGGGATCCTTCCGCAAAAACGACCTTGTCGGACGAAGAAGTTATTTATGAAGAAAAAGCCGGCAATCTATATTATTTAAAATACAAAATTGAAGGCAGTAACGATTTTTTAACCATCGCAACCACGCGTCCGGAAACTATTTTTGGAGATACTGCAATATGTATCAATCCTAATGATCCGCGTTTTGCGCATTTAAAAGGTAAAAAAGCCATTGTTCCCATTGCAAATAGAATAATTCCCATCATTGAAGATGAGTATGTGGATATTGAATTTGGAACGGGTTGTTTAAAAGTGACACCTGCTCACGATCCAAATGATAAAGTATTGGGTGAAAAACATCAGTTGGAAGTGGTAGATATTTTTAACGACGACGCTTCCTTAAATTCCTTCGGATTGCATTATGAAGGAAAAGATCGCTTTGTGGTTCGGAAGGAAATTACCAAAGAACTCGAAAGTATTGGCAGTTTGGCCAAAATTGAATCTTATATTCATAAAGTGGGAACTTCAGAAAGAACGAAGGAAGTTATTGAACCAAAAATTTCTGCACAATGGTTTTTAAAAATGGACACCATTGTGAAACCAGCATTAAAAGCGGTTTTGGAAGATGAGGAAATTCATTTTTTTCCAAAACATTATAACAGCACTTATCGTCATTGGTTGGAAAATATCAGGGATTGGAATATCTCGCGCCAGCTTTGGTGGGGACACCGAATTCCGGCTTATTTTTATGGTGATGGCGTAAACGATTTTGTAGTGGCTACAACAATGGAAGAAGCGGTGAAATTGGCTTCTGAAATTGTCGGTAAAAAGTTAACTGCAAGTGACATTACACAAGATCCTGACGCGTTAGATACTTGGTTTTCTTCTTGGTTGTGGCCGATTTCTGTTTTTGATGGAATTAGATATCCAGACAATGAGGAAATTAATTATTATTATCCAACCAACGATTTGGTGACCGGACCGGATATTATTTTCTTTTGGGTGGCACGTATGATTTTTGCAGGTTATGAATTCAGAAACGAAAAACCTTTTACCAATGTTTATTTTACGGGAATTGTGCGTGATAAACAAGGAAGAAAAATGTCGAAATCCTTAGGAAATTCTCCAGATCCTATTGAATTAATCGAAAAATTTGGTGCAGATGGCGTTCGTGTTGGAATGTTGTTGTGTTCCGCAGCCGGAAATGACTTGTTGTTTGATGAAGAATTAGTTGCTCAAGGACGAAATTTCTCCAATAAAATTTGGAATTCTTTCCGTTTAATTAAAGGATGGGAAGTGTCAGAAACCATAGAACAACCAAAAGCTGCCAAAGTGGCCATTGAATGGTACAATTCGAAATTTCAACAAGCGCTTGGCGAACTTGAAAAATCGTTTGAACAATATCGCATCAGTGAAGCATTGATGATTACCTATAAACTTATATGGGACGATTTTTCCTCTTGGTTTTTGGAAATGGTGAAACCCGAATATCAACAGCCAATTGACGCCAAAACATACAATTCGGTGGTTGGTTTCTTGGAAGATAACCTAAAAATATTGCATCCTTTTATGCCATTTTTATCAGAAGAAATTTGGCAAGACATTACAAAAAGAGCGCCTGAAGAAGCGTTGATTATTGCAGAATATCCAAATTTTACGTCGGTAAACGAAGACTTGATAAACGACTTTAAATTTGCTTCAGAAGTAATTTCCGGAATAAGAACCATCAGAAAAGATCGAAATATTGCCTTTAAATATTCTATTGATCTTTTGGTGATCAACAATGAAAATGCAACTAATTATTTTGATTCGGTGATTGAAAAAATGGGAAATATTGCTTCTTTGACGTATGTTTCAGAAAAGGTGGAAGGCGCTTTAAGTTACCGCGTAAAATCAAATGAGTATTTTATTCCGATGGAAGCTGAAATCAATGTGGAAGAGGAAAAAGCCAAATTATTGGAAGAATTAAAGTATACTGAAGGTTTTTTGCAGTCGGTTCAAAAGAAGTTGAGCAATGAACGTTTTGTGAGCAGCGCACCGGAACAAGTTATTGCAAACGAACGCAACAAAGAAGCTGATGCGTTGGCTAAAATTGAAATGATAAAAGCAAGTTTAAAAAGTCTGAAAGCCTGAAGTTTGAAGGTTTATGGCTGAAAGAAATAATAAAAAAACTCCCTATAAAATTTGCTATAAGGAGTTTTTATAATTTAAATGGTTTTTTCTTTGTTTCTGAACACAATTTTATCATCAAAAGCATCTAGCAAAATATAGCTGTCCGCTGTTATTTTGCCTGCCAAAATTTCCTTGGACAATTCATTCAACACTTCTTTTTGAATCACGCGTTTTACGGGTCTCGCCCCAAATTGAGGATCATAGCCTTTATTTGCCAAAGCTTCAATAACATCTTCGGAAAAATCGATATGAATGTCTTTTGTCAACAGCATTTTAGCCAGCGCATCCAATTGGATTTTAACAATTTGGTGAATTTCTGCCTTATTTAGCGGTGTAAACATAATAATTTCATCAATTCTGTTCAAAAATTCAGGCCTGATGGTTTGTTTTAACAATACTAAAACCTCTGCTTTTGTAGCTTCAACAACCAAATCGCGCTTAGCCATGTCCATATTTTCAAATCGTTCCTGAATTATGGTCGATCCCATATTCGAAGTCATAATGATAATGGTGTTCTTAAAATCGGCGACTCGTCCTTTATTGTCCGTTAATCTTCCTTCATCCAACACCTGCAACAAAATATTAAAGGTGTCGGGATGCGCTTTTTCAATTTCATCCAATAAAATTACGGAGTACGGTTTTCTTCGAACAGCTTCTGTTAATTGCCCGCCTTCTTCATAACCAACATATCCAGGAGGCGCACCCACCAATCGGCTCACGGCGTGACGTTCCTGGTATTCGCTCATATCAATGCGCGTTAATGAATTTTCGGAATCGAACAAATATTCCGCCAAAGCTTTCGCCAATTCCGTTTTACCAACACCGGTTGTTCCCAAAAACAGGAATGTTCCCAGCGGTTTTTTAGTATCTTGCAATCCGGCTCTGGAACGTCTAACAGCATCAGCAACAGCGCTTATTGCTTCTTCCTGTCCAACAACTCTTTCGTGCAATTCATCTTCTAAATGAAGCAGTTTTTCACGCTCGCTCTGCAACATTTTTGTCACCGGAATTCCGGTCCATTTTGCCACAATTTCAGCTATATCATCGCGGGTAACTTCTTCCTTTATTAAAGCAGAATCTTGATTTTCAGCCAATTCCTTTTGAAGCTTTTCTAAGGTATCTTGTTCTTCCTTAATTTTCCCGTAGCGAATTTCGGCAACTTTTCCATAATCGCCTTCACGTTCGGCACGTTCGGCTTCCAATTTATAATTTTCTATGGCTTCTTTACTTGTTTGTGCTTTATCTACCAAATCTTTTTCACTGACCCATTTCGCATTTATTTCGTTGCGTTTTTCTTTTAAATTGGCGACTTCTTCTTTCAGGCTCGCTAATTTTTTTTCATCCTTTTCGCGTTTAATGGCTTCAATCTCAATTTCAATCTGCATAATTTTGCGATCCAAAACATCCAATTCCTCAGGTTTTGAATTTATTTCCATGCGCAATTTGGCCGCCGCTTCATCCATTAAATCGATGGCTTTATCGGGTAAAAATCGGTTTGAAATATAGCGTTGCGAAAGTTCCACGGCGGCAATAATGGCATCATCTTTAATCTGCACTTTATGATGATTTTCATATTTTTCTTTGATTCCACGCAAAATTGAAATGGCACTTTCTGTATCAGGTTCATTCACAATTACCTTTTGAAACCGGCGTTCCAGCGCTTTGTCTTTTTCAAAATATTTTTGATATTCATCTAACGTGGTGGCGCCAATCGCCCTTAATTCGCCTCTTGCCAAAGCAGGTTTTAAAATATTTGCGGCATCCATGGCACCTTGTCCGCCGCCGGCACCAACCAAGGTATGAATTTCATCAATAAATAAAATTATTTCCCCATTGGAAGAGGTGACTTCTTTAATCACCGATTTTAAACGTTCCTCAAATTCTCCTTTGTACTTTGCGCCTGCAATTAATGCACCCATATCCAAGGAATAAACTTGTTTGTCTTTTAAATTTTCAGGAATGTCGCCTTTTATAATTCTATGCGCCAAGCCTTCCGCAATGGCGGTTTTTCCGGTTCCTGGTTCGCCAACAAGCATCGGGTTGTTTTTGGTTCTTCTCGATAAAATTTGCAGAATTCTTCTAATTTCTTCATCGCGGCCAATAACAGGATCTAATTTTCCGTCTTTGGCCAACTGGTTTAAATTGCGCGCATATTTATTGAGTGAATTATAAGTTTCTTCGGCGCTTTGAGAAGTTACTGAACTTCCTTTACGCAATTCTAAAATGGCTGAGGTTAAGTTTTTTTCCGTTACGCTCTGATCTTTCAGAATTTGTGAAGTGGTGTCTTTTGTGTTTAAAATCGCCAACAATAAATGCTCAATGGCCACATATTCATCTTTCATTTTTTTTGCTTCAATGGCTGCCGTATTTAACATTTTTGAAGCGTTTCCAGAGAGTGAAATTTCACCGCCAGTTACTTTGGCATAACTATCCAAAGTTTTGTCTATCAAGCTTTTCAACAAATCTATATTTAAACCTATCTTTTTAAAAATAAAAGGAACCACATTTTCATCCACTTCAAAAATGGCTTTTAAAATGTGTGAATTTTCTATTTGTTGGTGTCCGTAACTTTGCGCAATTTGTTGGGCTTGTTGCACGGCTTCCTGCGTTTTTATTGTAAATTTATTAAAGTCCATAACATTTAATTTAATTGTAGTTATATTGTTGGCTGTCAAAGAATATTCCACTTCAATAAAGCTCTTTAAATAAGCCAATTTGTCGTATAAATTTAATATTGTAACGACATTTTGTCTTTTAAGTAAGTTATCGTTAAATTTGCAGTCTAAAGATAAAACAATTAAAATGGGATTATTCGATAATTTTTTTAAAGGTGCCGATAAAGAGGAAAATAGCATAAAAATAAATTGGGTGGCTTTAACTGACAAAGCACAATTGGAAGAAATATTAAAAATTTCGATGACCAAACCAGTTTTAATTTTTAAACACAGCACAAGATGCGGCATTAGCAGAATGGTGCTTAAAAATTTTGAAAGCGATTATGACATTCCGGAAACGGAAATAGATATGTATTTTTTAGATTTGTTGGAATATAGAACCCTGTCCCAAGATATCTCTGAAAAATTTAAGGTGATGCACCAATCTCCACAAGTTTTGGTAATAAAAAACGGTAAGGCAATTTATAACGATTCCCATCATTCCATAACGGTTGAAGCCATAAAAGAGGTTATGGTCAAGTAAAAAAAGTAATTTTATTTAAAATTATTTGAGGTAATAATATATTTAATCTTCTGTTTTAAATCTTCGCCGCTGTCGTAAATCATTTGTTCATTGCTTGGAAACGGAACATATTTATAATTCAATAAATCCAAATAATTTTGGTCCAAAGCATTTTTATCGCCACGGTAAGTCGCGTAATTGTGCTCAAAATTAAAGCCGCTTTCTATGGGAAAAGATTTGATTAGCTGATTGTTTTTTAGATCAAAATAAGTCATTTGCCCAATTATTTGAACAGATTTATATTGAGTGTTTTGGTATAAAGTGCTTTTTATTGTTTTAAAGTTATCGACTTTAATATTATTTCCCAAACTGTCTTTTACGGCATTTCCTTTGCTGTCTTGGAGATATTTCCATCCGTCTTTTACCTGTTTTTCCTGCACTATTTGTTTTTCTCGGATTTGCTCAGGAGAAATATTAATTTCCCTTAAATTTAATGCTATATCGAAATCATAATTTATTTGCGGCTGTTTATTGTTGTGATAAACCGTCCAAAGATTGTTTAATTGATAGGTGTCAAAATTCAATAAATCATCTTCTAGCCTTATCGGAATCACCTTATCTGTTTGGTTTTGAATAAAAACATACACATAATCCGTTCCTTTATTGTGTGCTTCTTTCAATAAAATCTGCGAATCTTTATATTTCGGATTGATGTTGTTTAGATAAATTAAATCATCGTAGATATTTCTGAAATCATTTTTATTTTTAGCCGTAACCAGCGATTTTTTTGCGTTTTCATATAAATAGTTGGAAAGTTTGTCTTTGCTGTTCAAGATTTCATTTGAATAATCATTAAATTGAAATTTGGCATTTCTGCCATTTTTCAGCATTGGCAATGGAAGCAATGGCTTGATGAGTTCTTGCCTTTTATTTAAGTTTGCGTAAATGGTATAAATACTTTCTAAATTGGCTGGATTTCCATCCTTTTTGAGGAACTTTATTTTTTCAAGGTCTCTGTCGGTTGCTTTTGCGTAGGCTTCTTCCAACATAAACACATAAGGCTGATTGCTTTTTTTACCCTTGTTGCTTCTCAAGTTTTTAACGGCAGTTTGTATTGCTTCATCATAATTGCCATAATTAATGGCTTCCTGCGTTTTTTTAACGCCGCTGCAACCAAAAAATGTAATTGATAATATTAATAAAAAGAGTAATTGTTTTTTCATATTGATTTAATACCAAATTGATTTATAATTTAGTCCAAAAACAGCCCTGATATAATGCCGATATAGTGTGAAAATAGTGCAATTTATTGGACTATATTGAACACATAATCGGTATAAGTTTTACAGGGTCAAGAATTTGTTGTCAAAAATAACCAAAAAAGCCCAAAAATATATTTTTTTGGGCTTTTTTTGACAATCAATTTATGCTGTTCTTTCTTATTTTTTTAATTTAATTGCCGGCATTATTTTGCCGGTACATTTTCCAAAACCAATTCGGACCGTATCATTTTTGCAATAGCCTCTAATAATAACATTATCTCCATCGTTAAAAAATGTTCGTGTTGTTCCGTCTTTTAAAGTGATGGGTTCTTTTCCTCCCCAAGTTAGTTCCAACATAGAACCATAACTATTTTTTGTTGGACCCGAAATGGTGCCGCTTCCCATTAAATCTCCTGCTCTCACATTGCATCCGTTGCTGGTGTGATGCGCCAATTGTTGCGCCATTGTCCAGTATAAATAGTTGAAATTTGTTTCGGTCAATAAATTTAAATCTCCATTTTCGGTTTCAACAGCTGCCTGAAGTTTTATGTCGTAACTGTTTTCAAAACTTTTTTGCCGTAAATAGGGAAGTGTATCTTCTTGTTTTGGTCCATTGCATTTAAAAGGTTCCAAAGCATCCATGGTAACAATCCAAGGAGACATAGATGATGCAAAACTTTTTCCTAAAAACGGCCCAAGCGGCACATATTCCCATTTTTGAATGTCACGGGCGCTCCAGTCGTTAAACAAAACCATTCCGAAAATATATTCGGAGGCGTCATCAACAGAAATTGGTTCTCCCAAATTATTGACATCAGTGGTAATAAATGCTGTTTCAAGTTCCATATCCAATGCTTTTGTGGGTCCAAAAACTGGCTGCCTTTCGCCGTTTGGTAAAGTTTGTCCGCTAGGCCTTCTAATTTTTGTTCCGGAAACAACAACAGACGAAGAACGTCCGTGATAACCAATTGGCATCTGTAACCAATTTGGCATCAATGCATTGTCTGCTCCCCTAAACATCATCCCAACATTGGTGGCGTGTTCTTTACTCGAATAAAAATCGGTATAATCGCCAACACTAATTGGCAACAACATTTCAACTTCATTGACATCAAAAATAATGACTTCCCGATGTTTTAAATTATCCCTTAAACTCGGATTTTTTGAATCGAAGACTTCTGCAATTCTATTTCTTACCAACCGCCAGGTTTTTCTTCCGTCCGAAATAAAATCGTTGAGGGAATCTTGCATAAACATATCATCGGTCAATGGAATTCCGTCAAAATAGCCCAATTGATGAAAAGCGCCCAAATCAATGGCGTATTCACCAATCCGCGTTCCAATGGTTATGATATCGTCTTTTGTGATAAAAACCCCAAAAGGTATATTTTGAATGGGAAAATCACATCCTTTTGCTACATTTAACCATGATTCTCTGTTCGGATTGTTTGCCGCTATTTGCATATCTTAACTATTTAGTGCTTATTATTCTTATCAAATATAGAAGTTTCTTATTAAATGCAAAATGAAATTAGTATTTTTGCCGAAAATTTAACTTTTAAAAATCAAAATCAATGCAACGCGACCAAATTATCTTCGATTTAATTCAGGACGAAAAAGAAAGACAAACCAATGGTTTAGAATTAATTGCTTCGGAAAACTTTGTAAGTGAACAAGTTATGGAAGCTACAGGTTCAGTTTTAACCAACAAATATGCAGAAGGCTATCCCAACAAACGTTATTATGGAGGTTGTGAAGTAGTTGATGTTGTTGAGCAAATTGCGATTGATAGGGCAAAACAACTTTTTGGTGCGGAATATGTTAATGTGCAACCACATTCTGGCTCACAGGCAAATGCGGCTGTTTACCAGGCAGTTTTAAATCCGGGAGATAAAATTTTAGGTTTCGATTTGTCGCACGGCGGACATTTAACGCATGGTTCTCCGGTAAATTTTTCTGGAAAATTGTATAAAACGTCTTTTTATGGCGTTGAAAAAGAAACAGGCGTTTTAAATTACGACAAAATTCAGGAAACTGCCACTAAAGAAAAACCAAATTTAATTATTGCGGGCGCTTCAGCCTATTCAAGAGACATAGATTTTAAAAGATTTAGGGAAATTGCAGATTCGGTTGGCGCATTGTTAATGGCCGATATTTCTCATCCTGCAGGTTTAATCGCCAAAGGAATATTGAATGATCCAATTCCTCATTGTCATTTTGTGACTACCACAACACACAAAACTTTGCGCGGGCCACGTGGCGGAATTATTATGATTGGAAAAGATTTTGACAATACGTTTGGAATCACCCTAAAAAATGGAACCTTAAAAAAAATGTCTGCGATGATAGATTCAGCAGTTTTTCCTGGAAATCAGGGCGGACCATTAGAGCACGTTATTGCCGCAAAAGCGATTGCTTTTGGCGAAGCTTTAACAGATGAATTTTTAACTTATCAAATTCAGGTGAAGAAAAACGCGGCGACTATGGCTGCTGCTTTTGTGAAAAAAGGTTATGAGATTATTTCTGGAGGAACAGATAACCATATGATGTTAATCGATTTACGCAACAAAAATATCAGCGGGAAAGATGCCGAACAAGCTTTGGTAAAAGCGGATATTACCGTAAATAAAAATATGGTGCCTTTTGATGACAAATCTCCTTTTGTAACTTCCGGTATCAGAATTGGAGTTGCAGCCGTTACCACCAGAGGCTTAAAAGAAACCGATATGGCTGGTATTGTTGATTTAATTGATGAAGTTATTTTGAATTTTGAAGATGAGGCTGTATTGGAAAGTGTTGCGGAAAGGGTCAATGAACTGATGGCTAAATTGCCATTGTTTGCAAAATAAAATTTCTTTTTATAATTTAAAATCCCGCCTTGAGCGGGATTTTTGTTTTTATTATTCTTCCAAATCTTCAATATCTTCTGCGCGATCAATAATATTTTGGGGCAATGATTTTTTGGATTTTGCGCCCATTTTCTTCAGTTTTTCAACGCTTACTATTAAATTTCCTTTTCCTTCAAAAAGTTTGTTCATAGCGCCTCTGTATTCCGCTTTTGCTTCATCCATTTTTTTGCCAACATTGGTTAAATCGGCAATAAAACCTTCAAACTTGTCGTATAAAGCACCGGCCTGACGCGCAATTTCTATGGCGTTTCGCTGTTGCTTTTCATTGTTCCACATAGAATCAATGGTGCGTAACGTTGCCAAAAGGGTGGTGGGCGTTACAATCACAATATTTTTTTCGAATGCTTTGTTGTACAGTTGATTATCGGTATTCAAAGCCACTGCAAATGCCGGTTCTATAGGAATAAAAAGCAACACAAAATCCGGTGATTCAATTTTGTAAATATCTTCATAGCGTTTTTCGCCTAATTGTTCAATATGGCGTTTCAAGGAATTAACGTGTTCCTTCAAAAATTGTGCTTTTTCAGAATCATCATCGCAATTCACATATTGCTCGTAAGCCGTTAAGGAAACCTTTGAATCGATCACCATTTTTTTGCCGTCGGGCAAATGAATCACCACATCGGGAAGTATTCTTTTTCCTTCGGAATTGGTAAAACTTTGCTGCACAAAATATTCCCGGTCTTTTTCCAAACCAGATTTTTCTAAAACGCGCTCCAATACCAATTCACCCCAATTTCCCTGTGTTTTACTGTCGCCTTTTAACGCCCGTGTTAAATTAATGGTGTCTTTGCTCATTTGCAGATTCAAATCTTTCAGCCCAAGTATTTGCTGGCGCAAAGCAGCGTGGTAATCAATACTTTCTTTGTGCGTGTCTTCCACTTTTCGCTCAAAAGTCTGTATTTTTTCCTGGAGCGGACTTAAGATGTTTTTTAAGTTTTCTTTGTTCTGCTCCGTAAATTTAACCGATTTCTCCTCCAATATTCTGCTGGCCAATATTTCAAATTCTTTGCTGAATTTTTCCTGTAATTTTTCCACTTCAGCCTTGTTTTCCAGTAACTTTTCTTCCAGATTATTAAACTCAGAAACCTTCTGTGCCAACCGAATATCTATTTGGTGCTTTTCTTCATTTAAATTATTTTTTTCTTGAATTAATTTATTGATATTTAATTCATTAAGCTGTTTTTCTTCAAGCAAAAGTTTGTTGCGTATTTCCAGTTCAGAAGTCACTTTTTCAGAAGCGTTTTTGGTCAATAATTTGCCAATTACAAAGCCTAATGCCAAAAATACCAAGGCGATTATTACGTAAAATATAAAATCAGTCATTACAATTTTAAAATAAATATTAGTTTATAAAAGTAAGAATTTTATATTTGCGTCCGAACCAGTATTTTAAAAATAGAAACTGAGTTATCAACAAACAAAATGAAATTAGTTGCCCGATTTATTTTATACACCGTTTTTGGCTGGAAAACTGTTGGAAGTTTTCCTAAATCCATAAAAAAATATGTGATTATTGCTGCGCCGCATACGCATTGGCAAGATTTTCCGCTGGGCGTTTTAACCAGATTTGCAGAAGGTTTGCCCGCAAATTATATTGGAAAAGCATCTTTGTTTAAACCGCCATTCGGATTTATATTTCGCTGGTTGGGAGGAACGCCCATTGAAAGAAGCACCAGCAGCAACAAAGTGGCCGCAATTGTGGACATATTTAACAGCAAAGATGCCTTTATTTTGGCAATGTCGCCCGAAGGAACTCGCAAAAAAACTGAAAGCTGGAAAACCGGATTTTATTATATCGCCAAAGGTGCGAATGTGCCCATTGTGATGATTGCGCTCGACTTTAAAAATAAAGAAGTTAAAATCGCTGAACCGTATTATTTAACTGATCATAAGGAAAACGACTTTAACTTCTTTCATATTTATTATGAAAATATTCAGGGAAAAATCCCAGAAAACTATTAAGCTTTATAAAATGGCAATTTTACCACAATGGCCGGAATTGCTTTATTTCTAATTTGAATGAAAATTAATGAGCCAAGTTTGGCATAAGCAGTTTTTACGTAACCCATTCCAATGCCTTTTTTAAGAGACGGACTCATAGTTCCTGATGTTACCACGCCAATATTTTCGCCGGCTTCGTTCACTATTTCGTAGTCGTGACGCGGAACCGCTTTTTCAATAACTTCAAAAGCAACCAATTTTTTAGAAACACCTTCTGCTTTTTGTTTTTTCAACGCCTCAGAATTGGTAAAATCTTTTGTGAATTTTGTAATCCATCCCAAACCTGCTTCAATAGGCGAGGTGGTGTCGTTTATGTCGTTTCCGTACAAACAAAATCCCATTTCCAAACGCAAAGTGTCGCGCGCGGCCAAACCAATTGGTTTAATTCCGAATTGTTCACCTGCTTTAAAAATCGCATTCCATATATGTTCCGCATCTTTGTTTTTAAAGTAAATTTCGAATCCGCCCGATCCTGTATAACCTGTGGCTGAAACAATTACATTCTCTATTCCGGCAAAAGTGCCAATTTTAACGGTGTAATATTCCATTGCAGATAAATCAATATCGGTCAAAGATTGCAATGCTTCGGAGGCTTTCGGACCTTGAACGGCCAATAATGACAAGTCATCAGAAACATTGGTCATTTCAACACCCAAATCGTTGTGCTGCGAAATCCAATTCCAGTCTTTTTCAATATTGGAGGCATTTACAACCAAAAAATAATGATCTGCTGTAATTCTGTAAACCAATAAATCGTCCACAATTCCGCCGTCATTATTTGGCAAACAGCTGTATTGAATTTTTCCGTCAACCAATACAGATGCATCGTTGGAAGTCACTTTTTGTATCAATGCCAGCGCATTTTTCCCTTTTAAGTGAAATTCTCCCATATGTGAAACATCAAAAACACCCACGCCATTTCTAACAGTTTCGTGTTCAATATTAATTCCTTCATATTGTACAGGCATCATATAGCCTGCAAACGGCACCATTTTAGCACCTAATGACTCGTGAATATGAGTTAAAGCAGTATTTTTCATCTGTTTATATTTTATTTTTTATTGGTACAGATGCAGTTCGCCATTAAACATTCTTTTGTGTATCAAAATTTGTGAGGCTCGTTTCATCTGTTTGTTATTTATTTTTTATTGGTAATCCCGAAAATTCGGGACTGTTCGCCATTAAACATTCTTTTGTGTATCAAAATTTGTTAGGCTCGTTTCATCTAAAATTATTTTGTGACGCTAAAATACGAATTATTCAAGAAATGAATTGGTATTAATTTACCTTTTTAAGATCATATTTTTTTATGCTTAGCATATTCTCAGCCTGCAAATCTTTTTGGTGGGCGTTCCAGCCGAAAAGGCTGGCAGGCTTTTCGCTGCAATCTTTTTAGCGATGAAAAATCGCTAAAAAGGATTTCCACTTCAATCCTTAACGCAGTTTGCATTTATAATAATGATCAAGAAATATTGAAAAATTTGTGTACGGACAGGTCGCGACCTGCCCCTACTTTAAACAATTTATTTTATATTTGGAATTCCTTAAACATCAATTCATAAAACAATGAAATTATTCAGCCTTAAATCACTCTTATTTTTATTCATTTTTTCAACTGTTTTTGCCCAACAAAATGAAACGCCGCAAGATTTTTTAAAAAAAGAATTTCATTCGGAAAGGCGAGAGCAGCTTCGTGCCAAATTGCCTAAAAATAGCGTTGCCGTTGTTTTTGCAAATCCGGTAAGAAACAGGGCAAATGATGTGGATTATGTGTATCACCAAGATCCGAATTTTTATTATTTAACGGGTTATAAAGAGCCAAATGCCTTGGTTTTTATTTTTAAGGAAAATCAAACCATTGGAAACAAGACTTTTAACGAAGTAATATTTGTTCAAGAACGCAATGAACAAGCAGAAATGTGGAACGGAAAACGTTTGGGCGTTGAAGGCGTTCAGGATGAATTGGGTTTTAGAGTTGCTTATAATGGCGGAGAATTTAAAAGTTATGAAATTGATTTTTCCAAATTCGATAAAATTCTGTTTGAAAACTTCAACAATGATGTTCGGGATAATATCAGGGAAACGGCCGATTTATATGACTTGATAAAATCATTTAAAGAAAAAGTTTCCTTTGATTTAATCAACTTGAATAATCCCACAAATGATAAATTGTACAACGAAACCAAAAAAAGAACAGATACAGAAACGCTCAAAAAATTAATGACCTCTTTAAGGGAAATTAAAACAAAGGAGGAATTAGCGTTGATAAAAAAAGCGGTGGATATTTCTGCAATTGGGCAATTGGAAATGATGAAAGCAATGCACCCAAATATGTCTGAAACGGAAGCGCAAGGCGTTCACGAATTTGTCTACAAAAAATACGGAGCCGAATTTGAAGGTTATCCTTCCATTGTTGGCGCAGGAAATAACGGTTGTATTTTGCATTATGTGGAAAACAGTAAAGTAAATATTGGCGACAACAATTTGATTTTAATGGATTTAGGCGCTGAATATCGCGGATATACCGCCGATGTTACGCGCACAATTCCAACCAATGGAAAATTCTCCACCGAACAAAAATTAATTTATGATTTGGTTTATGAAGCTCAGGAAGCTGGCATAGCAGCTTACAAAATTGGGGAAAGTATGCAAGAACCAAATGATATTGCAAGAAAAATTATCAATAACGGACTTGCAAAATTGGGCATCATCGCCAATGAAAAAAGTAAGCACAATTATTTTCCTCACGGTACTTCACACCATATCGGATTGGATGTTCACGATCCGGGAAATTATGAAAAATTTGAAGAAAATATGGTGGTTACTATGGAGCCCGGAATTTATATTCCCATTGGAAGCGACTGTGATGAAAAATGGTGGGGAATTGGCGTGCGCATTGAAGATGATATTTTGATTACCGATGGTGAACCGGAAAATCTTTCAGCAAAAGCTCCTCGAAAAATTGAGGAAATTGAAGCGTTGATGAAGGAAAAAGGGAACTTTTGAATAAACCCTGTTTTTCATCAATATTCTGTAATTTTGTTGACAACAAAAATCGCTTTAATTGTCTGTAGTTAACACCATAAAAAAACCTATACAACACGAACTCTATGAGTTTGAACCAAGATTTAGGTCTTTTATGAAAAGTCGTGTTTCGCTGCTCGATAGAATAATGAACTACATCATTAAAAGAAAAGGCAAGCAAATGCGTCCGATGTTTGTTTTTCTTTCTGCCAAGGTTTTTGGAGAAACAACAGAATCTACCTACAGAGCAGCTTCAATGATAGAATTGCTACACACAGCAACTTTAGTACACGATGATGTGGTAGATGATTCCGATAAAAGAAGGGGGTTTTTCTCTATCAATGCCCTTTGGAAAAACAAAATAGCTGTTTTGGTGGGCGATTATTTGCTTTCTAAAGGATTGTTGTTAGCAGTAGAGTATGATGAATTTGAATTGTTA
>PHDE01000109.1 GCA_002842505.1 Bacteroidetes bacterium HGW-Bacteroidetes-3
GGTGCTTTGCTTGAGCAACGAAAGTGGATTTATAACCTTGAGTTGGCAAGAATTATCCTTCTTTTGGGTTATTTCTCCATATTGCTAAATCAAGTTTATTTTTTTCCAATATTATTGTTGAGTTTCCTAGTAATGCAATACCTGTTTTCCTTGAAAAAGAAATATCATAAATTATTATTACTTGAATAAGTGTCATATAAAAAAGGCTTCCCGAATTCGGGAAGCCTTTTTTATTTTTAATGATTATTGTTTCAAAAAAATTATTTTAATCTAAAATAATTGCCTTTTTTCCAATAATGTGAAGCTCTGTAAATTCTTTTGATATGACCAATACATTGCCCTTAAGACTGGATTCTAAATCAATTTTAACATTGTCCACTTCCACTTTTCTGATTTCAAATGGCAATCCGATTAAATTAATTTCAAAAGTTTCATAGGAAGTGATAAACTTTCCTGATTTAAATTGCTGGATAACCAATGAATCTTCTTTGCCCAAAAGATTAAAATTCCTTAAGCTAAACCTTCCTTTTTTATAATCAAAACCATCTTCTGCATCTTCATAAACCTGGGATTTTTCTTTTCCCAATTTAAAAAATACATCCAAATGAAGTTCTTCTATTTTCTTTTCACCCACATATTGCTGAATAGGATATTTTGGAATGATGGCACCTTCTTTCACAAAAATTGGCATACTGTCCAAATCGGCATCAACCCATACTTCTTCTCCTCCTTTTATTAAAGTGTTGTTCCAGAAATTATACCAATTCCCAGCAGGAATATACATTCTTCTTCCTTTTGCATTTGGCTCGGTAATTGGGCAAGCCAATATTTTTTCGCCAAAAACAAATTCATCATTCCTGTAATGCGTATGAATATCGGTTTGGTCATATAAAACCAACGATTTTAAAATTGGAATTCCTTCCGTAGCATATCGCCAAAAAGCAGTGTATAAATATGGTAATAATTGGTACCTAATTTCAATGAATTTTCTCACAATATCGGTAATATTATCCCCAAAAGCCCAAGGTTCCTGGTCGCCGTGGTCACCCGATGAATGCGTTCTGCAAAATGGATGAAAAATTCCCAGCTGAATCCAACGGGCGTAAAGTTCCCCATTAGGCTGTTCTGCAAATCCGCCAATATCCGAGCCCACAAAGGAGAATCCAGACATGCACATACGTTGCGCCTGTAAATTGGCGATTGTTAAATGTTCCCACGATGCCACATTATCTCCAGTCCAAGTTGACGAATAGCGCTGCGTTCCGGCATAAGCCGCTCTGGTAATTACAAAAGGCCTTTTTGGATAAGAGAATTTCTTCAGCCCTTGGTAAGTTGCCCTTGCCATTTGCATTCCATAAATGTTATGCGCTTTTCTGTGGCTGCAAACATTCCCGTCGTAATTATGTCTCACATCATCCGGAAATGTTTTACCGGGAACATCCATAACGGCGGGTTCATTCATATCGTTCCAAACTCCTTTTACGCCAATATCCTCAATCAATTCTTTAAATAAACCCGACCACCATTCACGAACTTCCGGATTGGTGAAATCGGGGAAATAACATTCTCCTGGCCACACTTTTCCTTTCATATACGGACCGTCAGCACGTTTACAAAAATAATCTTTATCTAATCCTTCTTTAAAAACGGGGTACTCATTGTCAATTTTAATTCCTGGGTCAATAATGGCCACAGTTTTAAAACCATTGTCTGCCAATTCTTTCACCATTCTCTTCGGATCCGGAAAATAGTCTTTGTTCCAGGTAAAACATCTAAATCCGTCCATATAATCTATGTCCAAATAAATAGCGTCGCAAGGAATTTGTAATTCCCTAAATTTATCAGTAACTTCTTTTACGTTTGATTCCGGATAATAACTCCATTTGCATTGGTGGTATCCCAACGCCCAAAGTGGCGGCAACTCGTGCGGTTTTCCGGTTAAATCGGTATAATTGGATACCACTTCCCCCATTTCTGGACCGTAAATAAAATAGTAATTCATTTCGCCTCCCTGTGCCCAAAAACTGGTAACATTTCTTCGTTCATTGCAAAAATCGAAAAAAGAATGAAAAGTATTGTCGAAAAATATGCCGTAAGATTTTTCGTGATGAAGCCCTGTATAAAAAGGAATTGCTTTGTAAATTGGATCGGAATCTTTACCAAATGCATAGGAATCTGTTACCCAATTCTCAAATCGTTTTCCCTTTAAATTTAATGGAACAGGTTTATCCCCCAATCCGTAATAGCTTTCTTTTTCTTGGGAATTTTTGGACATTTTTACAATATTCCCCCCAAACTCATAACTTTCTTCCCAATGAAACCCAAGTTCATCTTCTGAAATAAGGGTATTGTCTTTTGCGTCGAAAATTGATTTTCTCATATCTTCTTTTGAAATATGGCAAATCAATTTAGCGGTGGTGATGATGTAATTGTTTTCGTCTTCAGTAACTTCAAGATGGTTAAATCCTCTGCTCGCATAACGAGTTATGGCGTATGAAAAGTCGTTTTCAAAAATTGAATTGGCGGCATATCTAAATCGCAACACACTGTCTCTTTGCACAGTAAGTTGCAAAACCACATTGTTTTCACTGGTAAAATAAAGCGTGTCGACGTCTTTTTTGTAAGAAATTATTTTTGAAGGAAATTGATCTCCTTTATTTTCTAATTCGGTATTTAATATCATAAATTAAATTATTTATACGAAGTGCAAACGTACTAAAATAAATAATTTAATAAATATTATTTTTATGAAAAATATAACCGCTTTATTAACAAAAACGCAAAATAAATATCATTTGACACCATAAACCTTAACAAAATTTTAAAATTGTGACACCTAATGGAGGCAAATTAAGTATAGCCGAATATTCTTTTGCATTCCACGCCTGTTTTTTTATGGTGATTTTCTCTAGGTTAACCAATCCGCTTCCTCCATATTTTTGTTGATTGCTGTTAAATATCTCAAGTAATTGCCCTTTTCTTGGAACGCCTATTTTATAATTTTCCAAAGTTGAAGGCGAAAAATTACAGACCACCACCACATCTTCTTTCGGATTATTTCCTTTTCTGACATAAGAAATTACTGAATTTTCGTTATCATCATAGGCAATCCATTCAAAACCTTCCTGACTAAATCCTTTTTCAAATAAAGCGGGCGT
Source organism: Bacteroidetes bacterium HGW-Bacteroidetes-3 (assembly GCA_002842505.1). Taxonomy (GTDB): domain Bacteria; phylum Bacteroidota; class Bacteroidia; order Flavobacteriales; family Flavobacteriaceae; genus Lutibacter. The sequence continues at coordinate 3,159 of PHDE01000109.1, forward strand.
GGTTTTATAAAATTGGTTTAAATCACTAAAATAATTTTTGGTATTGCTATGAGGTTCAAATTCCAACAAGTTCCAATCCAAACTTTCTTGAAAATTCCATTCCTCATATTGTCCAAACTCACTGCCCATAAACAGCAGTTTTGTGCCAGGATGCGTAAACATATATCCATAGAGCAACCTTAAATTGGCAAAACGTTGCCACTCATCGCCCGGCATACGACCCAAAATAGATTTTTTTCCATAAACCACTTCATCGTGGGAGAGCGGCAACATAAAATTCTCTGTAAACGCATAGGCCAAACTAAACGTAATTTCATTTTGATGGTATTTTCTGTAAATGGTGTCTTTAGAAAAATAATCTAACGTATCGTGCATCCAGCCCATCATCCATTTCATTCCAAAACCCAATCCGCCCATAAATGTTGGTTTGGAAACCATTGGAAAAGCGGTAGATTCTTCAGCGATTGTTTGTACATCAGGAAACGATTTATACACTTCTTCATTCAATTCCTTGAAAAATGAAACGGCATCCAAATTTTCATTTCCGCCATAAATATTTGGCTCCCACTCGCCTGCTTCACGCGAATAATCCAAAAATAACATAGAAGCTACCGCATCAACGCGCAAACCATCTGCATGATATTGTTCCAGCCAAAAAATAGCATTGCTGATTAAAAAAGATCGGACTTCATTTCTTCCATAATTAAAAATGAGGCTCTTCCAATCTTGATGGTATCCTTTTCTCTTGTCTGGATGTTCATATAAATTAGAGCCGTCAAAAAATCCAAGTCCGTGCGCATCTTCAGGAAAATGAGAAGGAACCCAGTCTAAAATAATTCCTATGTCATTTTGATGCAGTTTATCCACCAAATATTTAAACTCTTCAGGATAGCCAAATCGCGATGTTGGTGCAAAATATCCGGTAATTTGATAACCCCAGGATGGGTCATAAGGATATTCCATAATTGGCATAAATTCTACGTGGGTAAAATTCATTTCCTTTAAATAGCTCACCAATTCAGTTGCCAATTCAACATAAGACAAAGACCTATTTTCTTCAATTTTTTTTCTCCACGAGCCCAAATGCAATTCATATACGGAGTATGGCGCATCTAAAGCATTGTGTTTTATGCGTTTATCCATCCAGTTTTTATCGTCCCATTGGTACTTATCTTCCCAAACCACGGAGGCGGTTTTTGGCGGATGTTCACACCTTCGGGCGTAAGGATCGGCTTTTTCGGTAATTACATTATTAATATTGCTGTGAATCTTATATTTATAAATATTCCCTTTTCCAACCGCGGGAATAAAACCTTCCCAAATACCGCTTCCGTCCCAACGAACATTTAATTTATGCTCGCCATCAGTCCAAAAATTAAAATCACCAATCACCGAAACATTTTTTGCGCTTGGCGCCCAAACGGCAAAATAAGTTCCTTTTTTGCCTTCCAAATTGATGCAATGGGCACCTAATTTTTCATACAATCTGAAATGTTTTCCTGCTTTAAATAAATCGATATCGAAATCCGTAAATAAACTGTGTACTTTAACTTCTGCCATAATTTAATCGTTAATGAAATTTGAAATTCCTTTTAAAGGAATAATTGCCCAACTTGGGCGTGAATTAAGTTCGTAACCCAGCTCATATATCGCTTTTTCCAATAAACAGTATTCCAATATAAAATTTCGCTCTTGGTTATAACCAATATTTAAGTTTGCATTTTGCACTTCTTCCACATAAGTTCCCATAAAAATTCCCATAAAATAAGCATATAGCAATTCGGCCGCCTCAAATAATTCTTCTTGGGTTTGTTTATATTTATCTCCGTTGTTAAATATGGTTGCGTAAATGGCATAATGAAACGACCTAAACAACCCCGCAACATCTTTAATTGGTGGTTGTTTTACTTGCCTGTCCCTAATATTGCTTTCCGGCTCACCTTCAAAATCCAAAATATAAAAATCGTCATTCTGGATTAAAATTTGGCCCAAGTGAAAATCTCCGTGGATTCTAATTCTTTCCCCTTTTAATTTTGTCCAGTCAAATTTTAAAAACCGGTTCCTGATCAAACTTTTTTTGCTTAACAAATCATTAGCCATTTCCAAGCTTGGACCATCCAATTTATGCAAGCTGTTTTCCACCAAATTTAACCTGTTTTGAAACTGATAAATCATCCTGTTTTTTAGCCAAACCGTATAATCTCCATTAAAATTGGTGGGCGTAAAAGCGGTATCTTCAAATTCAGATCCCAAATTTATATGCATTTCGGCAGTTCGTTTGGCCAAAATTTTTAATTTCAGAAACAAATTAAGCCCAACCCAATCTATAATTCTGTGCGGAATGTCGTGAATTTTTAAACGGTCGTACAATTGCAGCTTCGGCAAATCTTTGATATGGATATTTTTACTTTCCAATGTCATGAAAACCTTGTCAATTTCTTTCAAAAAATAATCCCAGGCATTTCCCTGATTCGGAATTAATTCTTGCATTAAAGCAATGGTAATCACCTCATTTTCCTGTCCGATAATATTAATGCTTCCCAAATACTTTGGGGTATTTTTGAAATTCTTTTTTTCGGTCAGAAAGCGGTTCATTTCATAATCGGGATTGCTGTTTGCAAAAATCTTTCTGAAGAATTTCAACACATATTTATCATTGAATATCAATGACGTATTGCTTTGCTCCAAGTCCATGCATCTTGAAGATTCATAAACAATGTTATTAAAAGATTCACTTTTATGATATTTTACGGAAGATTTATCGTGGGGCGAAGAGTTTGCAATTCGTTCGAAAACCAATTTTCTAAACGATTCTAAATTGATGGCGTCGATAATGAAACCCTCCTGCCCTTTAATACTGATCGGAAGAATCCTGTCTTTTTTGGCAAATGTTTCATCAGAAACAAATGCAATAGGCAAAAAATAATGGTGGTAAAATGCTTCAACAAAATCAACTTCTAAAATTAGTCCGTAATAAACTTCTTCATTTTGCTGAATTCTAAAATATTCTGAAAGCTCTATATATTTTATTTTACTGGCTTTTCCTCCGTACCAACGTTGCTTAACAATATAATCTTCAAGCACATCAGAGAGAAAAACATTGACAAATTCCTTGTTTTCAAGTAAATTTTCCCATTCCTCATTAAAATTATAAGGAGGCGTTAACGTTGTTTTAAGTGCTTTTTTTGCCATTATTTTTTTATCTTAAAGATATGAAAAGGCAATGACGGATGCAACTCAATAAAATTCCATTCTGAATTCCAGTTGTAAAAGTTACCCGTAATTAAATCGCACACTTCTATTTGATTGCCTGGCGGTATGCCCAAATCAGCATAAGGCAATTGCACAGTTCCTATTTGGGTATGATTTTGGTCAAGGTTAATAACTACCAAAAGTTCATTTGTTTTGGCATCATTCCATTTATAAAAAGCAATTAAATTATCATTTGTAATATTGCAAAACTTGATATTGTTGGTTTGCTGAAGTGCTTCCTGCTGATGACGAATTTTATTGACTTGGGTGATAATCTCGATTAAATTATTTTTTTTGGACCAATCGTAATGATAAATTTGAAATTTTTCTGAATTTGCATATTCTTCTTTTCCGGGAAGCGCATCACTAATCATGTGTTCAAAAACAGGTCCGTAAATCCCAATATTTGAACTCAATGTTGCCGCCAAAACATAACGTTGCATGTGTTTTGATTCGTTTGCACCCTGAAGATGAAACGGATTGATATCTGGCGTATTAGGCCAAAAATTCGGTCTAAAATATTCCCGAAGATCGGTCTTTGTCAACTCTTCCACATATTCGGTTAATTCGTGTTTGGTGTTTCGCCACGTGAAATAAGTGTACGATTGCGTAAATCCTTGTTTTGCCAATTGTTGCATCACTTTTGGTCGCGTAAATGCCTCTGCCAAAAATAACACGTCCGGGTATTTTTTCTTTACTTCGGAAATAATCCAATTCCAAAAATAATATGGTTTTGTATGCGGATTGTCTACTCTAAATATGTTTACGCCACAATCTATCCAGTAAAACAACGTATCTAAACATTCATTCCAAAGGTTTTTATAATCTTCCGTTTCAAAATAAATGGGCAAAATATCTTGGTATTTTTTGGGCGGATTTTCAGCATATTGCACCGTTCCGTCCGGCCGCCATTTAAACCATTGCGGATGTTCTTTTACCCAAGGATGGTCGGGTGCGCATTGTATGGCGTAATCCATGGCAATTTCAATCCCTAAATTTTTCGCCTTATTTATCAATGATTTGAAGTCGTCTACCGAACCCAACTGCGGATGCAAATCTTTGTGCCCTCCATCTTTTGATCCAACGCCCCAAGCCGATCCAACATCTCCTTCTTTGGCTTCTGTAGTATTGTTTTTTCCTTTTCTGTTTACTTCTCCAATTGGATGAATGGGTGGGAAATACAAAGTGTCAAAACCCATTTCGGCAACTCTTGGAAGCAGTTTTTCACAATCTTTAAAAGTGCCGTGAACTCCATTTTTTTCTGAAGCTGATCTTGGGAAAAACTCATACCAAGTGCTAAACTGCGCCTTTAACCTGTCCACATAAACCTGATAGGTTTTAGAGGAATTGGCCAGTTTTTTTTTGGGATATTTGGAAAAAATACTATGTAATTTTCTGCTTTGCGCTTCAATAATGGCTTCCTTATACAATTGCTCGTCGCAAAACAGCTGCATCAACTTTACGACATACGTTTTTTCCGTTTCAGAAACGTTGTCCACAATGGCGTTTAAATATTCAATGCCTTCCAATAATTCGGATTGCACTTGTTGAAAATCCTCAATTTTACGGGTTATTCCGTGTTGCCAATTTAAGGCATAATCTACCCAGCCTTCCACTTTATATTCATAAAATCCCTGTTTTCTAACCACAAATGAAGCTGTCCATTCATCATTATTTAAAGGCTGCATACGAACTTCACTCCATTTTTTGTCCTTTTCAGCTTTATATAAAACGGATGCGGCAATGATATCATGGCCATCACCCAACACGTTTGCATTAACGGTGACAATTTGGTTGATAACTCTTTTTATATAAAATTCACCATCATTAATTTTCGGTGAAACAGCATCAATAACAACTCTTTTTTGATTTTGCATTTTCTTAACCTTGGCTATTAATTTTTAAATTTTGAATCACGATTTTAAAATTTTAAATAACTCAATTTTAGTTATTTATATGGTAAAACCGTTTGGAATAATCGCTCCCTTTTTTACCACAACAATTCCCGACCTAACAACATAAGTATCTGTTTCGGAATCTTCAAGATGTTCTCCCCCATTAATTCTCACATCATTTCCAATGGAACAATTTTTGTCCAGAATTGCATTTTTTATAAAGCAACGCTTGCCAATGCCCATAGAAACAATGTTTTCATCTACAATTTGTTCAAGAGGCTGATAATAATCAGATCCCATCATATAAGTATTTATAATGGTTGATTCTGCATCAATTCTTGAACGAACGCCAATAACTGAATGTTCAATTTTTCCTGCGTTTATAATACAGCCGTCAGCAATTACGGTTCTATCCATGGCAGTTCCCGAAATTTTTGTGGTAGGCAACATCCTGGCGTGTGTATAAATTCTTTTTTTTGTGCTGTACAAATCAAATTTCGGAAAATCATCCGTCAACCCTAAATTGGCTTCAAAAAACGAATCAATATTTCCAATATCTGTCCAATAGCCTTCATACTGAAAACTTGCAACTTTATGTTTTTCTAGGGCTTGCGGTATAATTTCTTTGCCAAAATCGTTTGTTTCCGGATTGGCCATTAATTCAACCAGCAAGTCTCTGTTAAAAATATAAATTCCCATGGAAGCCAAATAATTACGTCCTTCATTTTTCATTTCATTACTTACTTCGGAAGTCCAATCCGGCAATAATTCAGTGGCAGGTTTTTCAATAAAAGAAGTTATCTCATCTTTATCGTTTGTTTTCAGAATTCCAAATGAAGTGGCATCTTTTGCATTCACGGGAATTGTTGCGATAGAAATAGCTGCTTTCATTTTAATGTGTTTTTCAACCATTTCCTCAAAATCCATTTGATACAATTGGTCGCCCGACAAAATCAGGGCATAATCAAAATCGTGGTTTAAAAAATGGTGCATGCTTTGTCTTACCGCATCTGCAGTTCCTTGAAACCACGTGCTGTTTCCGGGTGTTTGCTCCGCAGCCAAAACATCGACAAATGCAGAACTGAAAAAACTAAAATGATAGGTGTTTTTAATGTGCCTGTTTAGTGAAGCCGAATTAAATTGGGTCAACACAAATATGCGCTTGATGTCGGAATTGATGCAATTTGAAATTGGAATATCTACCAACCTATATTTTCCGGCAATCGGCACGGCAGGTTTTGAACGCGTTTGTGTTAATGGATGCAATCTGGATCCCTGACCACCACCTAAAATAATTCCTAAAACTTTATTGCCTACCATAATTTATTGATTTAATGATTATTATACTATTTTTTTTACTGAATTGGATATTTAAATTAAAGATTTGTACAATGCTTCCACTTGTTTTGCAATGGCTGTCCAATCAAAAGTTTCTTCAACTCTTGTCCGTCCATTTTTTGCCATACGGTCTCTCAATTCTTTGTTGTTGATTAATTTATTGACTCCGGCTGCCAAATCCCTCGAAAATTTATCCGGATTTACAGGTTCAAATGGTGCGGTATCTTGTTGTTCCACTTGCACCAATATGCCCGTTTCGCCATCAACAACCACTTCTTTGATACCGCCAACAGCACTCGCAACAACCGCCGTTTCGCAAGCCATTGCTTCAATATTGATGATTCCGAATGGTTCATATATAGACGGACAGCAAAAGACATCTGCGTGCGAATATAACTGGATAACTTCTTTTTTATCCAGCATTTTATCAATCCAAATAATATTGTTTCTTAACTTTTTTACTTCCTTCACGCTGTCTTCCATTTCTTTGGCAATTTCAGGCGTATCCGGCGCACCGGCACACAGCACAATTTGGGTTTCTGGGTCAATATATTTGATGGCATTCACCAAATAAATGATTCCTTTTTGCCTGGTAATTCTCCCCACAAAAAGTACGTAGGGTTTAGATTTGTCAATCCCGTATTCCTCTAAAGCAGAAGTTTCTTTGGTAACCACATACTCTTGCAAATTTATGCCGTTATAAATCACTTTTATTTTTTCTTCATCAACATTAAAATATTTCAATACATCTTCTTTCGTCTCGTTCGACACGGCGATAATGGCATCAGCCATTTCAATGGCCGTTTTTTCAACCCAGGACGACGCGTCATAACCGCGACCCAATTGTTCCCTTTTCCAAGGCCGCAAAGGTTCTAAGGAATGCGTTGTTATCACCAATGGAATACCGTAACATAATTTTGTGACAATGCCTGCAAATTGGGCATACCAAGTATGGCAATGCACAATATCTGCATCAATATCATCTGTATTCATTTGAATGCAGGTACTTAAAGTTTGCAATACTGCTTTAAGTTTAACATTGGTTTTGTCAAAATCCGGATTCTCAAAAGGGAAACCCTTAACCGTTAAATTTCCTGTTTTTTCATTTTGATCTCCAAAACATCTTACATCCACTTCCATCAGTTTGGCCAATTCTCCCGCCAAATATTCAACGTGAACGCCTGCTCCGCCATAAACATAAGGAGGAAATTCTCTTGTGTAAAAAAGTGCCTTCATAAAAATCCTTTCAAAATTTTGTAATAATTAGTTAGTTCATTGGCTAAATTCTAATTTAATCAGCAACATAAAATAATCACTATTTTGGCGTTACCGCAAGGGTCGGGCTATGCGCTTCAATCTTTTTTTCTTCGCCGAAAGGGCGAATCAAAAAAGTATTTTCGCTGCTATCCCTAACGCACATACAATTAATAATGAATAATTGCTCATTTAAAATTGACACCATAAACTTATTTATTTTTCAATTTTAAGCTTTAAAAACCCTCTTAAATATTGATTTTTTCAACATATATTAAAAAGGAAATTACAAAAAAATCTTTAAAAAGAAAAGGTTTTAAAATTTAAATTTAACAATAATCCTCTTAAAATAAAAAGAGGGGAATTTTTCAATTCCCCTCTTTATTCAATAACAATTCAAATACTTGAATTTCATCTGTTTAAATTTTATTTTTTTAGCGGTAACAGCTGCAGTTCGCTATTAATCATTTCTTTGTGTATCAAAATTTGTTATGCTCGTTTCATTTATTTAGCATTGGCTGCTTGCTCTTTTTTTATCAAGTTTAATGCAGAACCTTCTTTAAACCATTCAATTTGGCTCTGATTGTAGGTATGGTTCAATTGAATCACCTCTTTGCTTCCATTGGCGTGAACCAATTCCAAAGCCAAAGTTTTTCCCGGAGCGAATTTATCCAAATCTAAAAAGTTAAAAGTGTCATCTTCCAAAATCAAGTCGTAATCTGCTTCATTGGCAAAAGTCAATCCCAACATTCCTTGTTTTTTAAGGTTTGTTTCGTGAATACGTGCAAAAGATTTTACAATAACCGCTGCAACGCCTAAGTGACGGGGTTCCATTGCCGCGTGTTCACGTGAAGAACCTTCACCATAATTATGGTCACCCACAACAATGGAATAAACTCCAGCCGCTTTGTAAGCTCTTCCTGTATCGGGCACAGTGCCAAATTCACCAGTCAACTGATTTTTAACTTTATTGGTTTCTTTGCCATAAGCATTCACAGCACCAATTAAACAGTTGTTAGAAATATTGTCTAAATGTCCGCGAAAACGCAACCAAGGTCCAGCCATAGAAATATGGTCGGTAGTACATTTTCCAAAAGCTTTTATCAGCAATTTAGCACCTTTCACGTTGGTTCCAAGCGGTTTAAATGGCTCTAACAATTGCAATCTTTCAGAAGTTGGACTCACCACAACTTCTATTTTACTTCCGTCTTCAAATGGTGCAACAAAACCTGCATCTTCCACATCAAAACCTTTTGGCGGCAATTCAAAACCTATTGGCTCTGTAAATCTCACTTCCACACCGTCTTCATTAATCAAGGAATCAGTCATCGGGTTAAAATCTAAACGACCTGAAATTGCGATGGCGGCAACCATTTCCGGTGAAGCCACAAATGCGTGGGTATTCGGATTTCCATCAGCCCTTTTTGAAAAGTTTCTGTTGAACGAGTGAATGATGGTGTTTTTTTCTTGTTTTTCTGCACCTTCTCTAGCCCACTGGCCAATACAAGGTCCGCAAGCATTGGTGAATATCTTTGCGTTCAAATCTTCAAAAATGGTTAATAAGCCATCTCGTTCTGCCGTAAATCTTACTTGCTCAGAACCTGGGTTGATACCAAATTCAGCTTTTGCAACTATTTTATTGTCCACTGCTTGTTTTGCTATAGATGCCGCTCTCGATAAATCTTCATAAGAGGAGTTTGTGCAAGAACCAATCAATCCCCATTCTACTTTTAAAGGCCAGTCATTTTTTGTGGCTTTTTCAGTCATTTCACCAACTGGCGTAGCCAAATCTGGCGTAAACGGACCGTTTAAATGAGGTTTTAAATCCGATAAA
>PHDE01000256.1 GCA_002842505.1 Bacteroidetes bacterium HGW-Bacteroidetes-3
TAATAATTTTTCCATAAGTGCTGCAAAGATAGTAGTTGATTTTGGTTAAGCAATTATTTTTTTATGCGATTTTCAAAGTCATTTGGTAGGTATAGAGAAATAAAAGACCGTTGCACGGTAAAATTTGATAAAAAAAAAGTAAAAAAATAAGCGTAACAATTTGTATATCAACAAAATAATTAGTATTTTTGTTGTATGAAAAAAGCAAAACAACCAACATTAGCAGACAGTATTTGTGATTTACGTTCACGAAAGATAAAAACGGTATTTTTTAACCAAATCAATACACTTTTAGACTGGGATAAAATAAGTGAAATTATAGATACCCACTACACAAAAGGAAAAAGTGCAATAGGAAGTTCAAGTTACGATGGGCTTTTGCTGTTAAAGATGTGTTTATTGCAAACATGGTATGGATTAAGCGATTATGAGGTTGAATACCGAGTAAACGACAGCATATCTTTTGGATATTTCTGCGGATTAACAATCGATCAAGTATCACCAGACCACAGCACCTTAAGTCGTTTTAGAACAGCGATGACCAAAGTAGGTGCGTACGAAAAAATATTTAAAGAAATAAACCGTCAGTTAGAACAACATAAAATCATTGTTAAAACAGGAGCGATAGTAGATGCCAGCGTAATAGACACTCCGTTAAAGCCCAAAGGAAAAACGACCCATAAGGTAACTGAGGATAGAGAAGATGAACAAGAGCATGAAGTAACCAAAGAATACGCTAAGAGTGTGGATAAAGATGCGAGTTGGCTACAAAAGGGAGGTAAATATCATTTTGGCTACAAAAAACACCATGTTACAGAGGATGAAGGTTTAGTTTTAGGCGTTTTAACAACCAAAGCCAGTGTTAATGAGATTACAAACTTAGACGAGGTTTTGGATACGGCTGATTTACCCGAAAACATACCATTAAAAGCAGATAAAGGCTATCAATCTAAAAAAAATGAAAACTTGCTAAAAAAAAGAAAACTGAAAAATCACATTTTAAAAAAAGCGAAAAAGAATAAGCCCTTAACTCAGTGGGAAAAGAAATTTAACAAACGCATAGGACAAACAAGATTTAAGGTAGAGCGAACCTTTGGAGGGATAAAGCGATGGTTTAATGGAGGTGTTGCAAGATACAGAGGCATCGAAAAAATGCACACCCAAAACCTAATGGAAGCAATGTGTTACAATTTATACCGAAGTCCAGGGATAATTGCGTCTAATTGCAAAAGTTAAGTGAAAAATAAAGAAAAGAAGCCTGAAAGAGGGTTGAAAAATAGTAAAAAATCTATTTCAGCAGTTATGAAAAATTAAATTCACGAAAAAAAGCACTCAAATTAAGCCCGAAAAATGAATTTGATATTTTGCAACGGTCTTTAATAGAGAAATAAGTATATTTGAGAAAAGTTTATCAATAAATTATGAGATAATTTTTTTATTTGAGATAATTTTTTTTATGAATAAAGAATATAGAATAATAAAGGGAATAAGGATATTCTCTTATATTTTTTTTATAATTGGATGTTTTATTTTTTCTTGGTTAATTTTCTTCGAATTT
>PHDE01000257.1 GCA_002842505.1 Bacteroidetes bacterium HGW-Bacteroidetes-3
GTTTTAAATAATATTATAATCCAAATCAAACTCCCTTTCCTTAGGAAAAGCCTGTCCCGTTTTTAGTACGGGAGGCTGGGGATAGGATAAAGTTCAAAGGTGAAAGTTTTTTCAGTTTACAGTCACGGTTTTCAGTCAAAAATTTAAAATTTAAAATTCACAATTTAAAATTCATTTAGACCGCTCCGCAATCTCGACCCGTCCCGATAGCTATCGGGATTGAGGTAGTGATTTCTGGTCTCTGACCTAATATTTCAAAAGCCATGCAATAGCGTGGAATACTTATGTTAGCAAGCCAGCATACACAAATTATTGCGAGGAGTTGCCAGAAATGTGATAAAGCAAAATTTTCAGGTTATAGCTTAACTTCCTTAAATAATAAAATTGTAATTTTGTTTAAGTAAATGTGATTTTAAAATAAAAATACAAGGAATGATAATTTAATAAAAATTGGATTATGAAAGCAATAAATATTAAGGTATATCCTAATGATGCATCTCAACTAGAAAATTTGAAAGCTGTAATGAAGGCTTTTAAAATTAAATTTAAAGTTGTTGAAGAAAAAACCTATGACCCCGAGTTTGTAAAAAAAATACTTAAGGCCCGTGAAGATTCTAAGCAAGGAAAGTCTGTAACTATCCCCTTAGAGGATTTATGGAAATAAGGTACACACCCGATGCTATTGCAGATTTAGGTTATTGGAAAAAATCTGGAAATTTGGCAGTTTGTAAAAAAATAACCAAGCTATTGGAAGATATTTTAAAGCACCCATATACAGGAATAGGCAAACCCGAAGCATTAAAATATGAGATGGTGGGTTCTTGGTCAAGAAGAATAACATTGGAACATAGGCTGGTTTATGAGGTAATAAGTGATGAAATTGTAGAAATTCAATCAGTGAGAGGCCATTATTAAAGACTACAATATAAAAAAGGAAACTAAACAGTGTGTATTTTTAAATAATTATATCATACACTGCTCCACAATCCCGTCCCGATAGCTATCGGGATTGAGGTGGTGATTCCCAGTCTCCGACTGTCCAATAAAAAGAAACAAAGGGGTTAAAAGTTCAAAGCTGAAAGGTGAAAGCAAAAAGCTCAAAGGTGAAAGCTCAAAGCTCAAAGCTGAAAGTTTATAGTTTTAAATAATATTATAATCCAAATCAAACTCCCTTTCCTTAGGAAAAGCCCGTCCCGTTTTTAGTACGGGAGGCTGGGGATAGGATAAAGTTCAAAGCTCAAAGTTTTTTCAGTTTTCAGTCCCAGTTTTCAGTAAATAATTTAAAATTTAAAATTCAACATTCAAAATTCATTACGACCGCACGACTGCAAGACTGCAAGACTAATTTTAAGTCCACAGTTTTCAGTCGCAGTTTTCAGTCAAAAATTTAAAATTTAAAATTCAACATTCAAAATTCATTACGACCGCACGACTGCAGGACTGCAAGACTAATTTTAAGTCCACAGTTTTCAGTCCCAGTTTTCAGTAAATAATTTAAAATTTAAAATTCAACATTCAAAATTCATTACGACCGCACGACTG
>PHDE01000258.1 GCA_002842505.1 Bacteroidetes bacterium HGW-Bacteroidetes-3
TTTCGGGCGTTTCCCGCCAGCTGGCGGGTCGGGCTTTTCGTTACAATCTTTTTTTATTCGCCAAAAGGGCGAATAAAAAAAGGATGAATTTATACTGAGCGGAGCCGAAGTACTACAATCCCTAACGCAAATGCTTTTGTAAATAGAACTTAGCCGTTTAGTATAACTATTATTTTCAATTTATAAAGCCAAAACAAATGTTAAATTTTCGAATGAACCCTAAATCAATAGCAATAAACCCTCTTCTAAAACCCGAAAAATTGTATAAAATTGCTTAATTTCGCAATTGAATTTTTGAATAAACACAAAATGAAATGAGCATAATAGAAATGTGATGCAAACACAAAAGAAGCTATGCGAATTCCGTTTGACTATTAAAAAATAAATAATATCTACAAATGAAAGAAGTTGTAATTGTATCTGTTGCCCGAACACCAATAGGAAGTTTATTAGGCAGTTTGTCTGATATTCCAGCCACAAAATTAGGTGAAATTGCCATTAGAGGCGCTCTAAATAAAATAAAATTAGACCCAAAACTTGTTGATGAAGTTTTTATGGGAAATGTAGTTTCGGCCGGTTTAGGTCAGGCTCCGGCTAGGCAAGCGGCGCTTTTTGCGGGAATTCCCAATACCGTTCCCTGTACAACTGTCAATAAAGTTTGTGCCTCTGGAATGAAAGCCATCATGCTTGCCGCTCAAGCCATTAAAATTGGTGATGCAGAAATTGTTGTGGCGGGAGGCATGGAAAATATGAGTAAAATTCCGCATTATCTGGAAGGACGAAAAGCTACTAAACTTGGCAATATTACAGTTTCTGACGGACTTTTAGTTGATGGGTTAATAAATGTTTACGACCAAAAACATATGGGAACTTGTGGTGATTTATGTGCTGATGAATATAAATTCTCAAGAGAAGACCAAGATAATTTCGCCATAGAATCTTATAAAAAATCTGCTGATGCTTGGGTAAAAGGAAAGTTTTCAAATGAAGTTGTTCCTGTTGAAATCCCCCAAAGAAAAGGAAATCCCATTATTTTTGCTGAAGATGAAGAGTATAAAAATGTTATTCTTGAAAAAATCCCAACTTTACGACCTGTTTTCAGTAAAGATGGCACTGTTACAGCTGCGAATGCTTCTACACTAAATGATGGCGCGGCAGCATTGGTTATTATGAGCTCAGAAAAAGCCAAAGAATTAAACCTTAAACCAATTGCAAAAATAATTGGTTATGCAGATGCCGCCCATGAACCTGAATGGTTCACAACGGCTCCGGCAAAGGCAATTCCTAAAGCGTTGGCAAAAGCTGGTTTAAATATTGATGACATTGATTTTTTTGAATTTAATGAAGCTTTTTCCGTAGTTGGGTTGGCAAATATTAAAATTTTAGGCATCGATGCAACAAAAGTGAATGTAAATGGAGGCGCTGTTTCTTTAGGCCATCCTTTGGGAATGTCTGGCGCCAGAATTGTAGTTACATTAACTTCAATATTAGAACAAAATAAAGCAAAATATGGTGCCGCAGCAATATGTAATGGCGGAGGT
>PHDE01000110.1 GCA_002842505.1 Bacteroidetes bacterium HGW-Bacteroidetes-3
GCTGCAATGAAGAGCACGCCAAAAAAAAACAGCCCAACAAAAAGGTTAAAATAAAATACGGTAGAATAATCGGTTTCCGAACAATCTTTTTTACGGATTAAGGCCTGACTAAATCCACTATTTACAAATGATCCGGAGATAGCAATAAACACGGTAATCATTCCGATCAACCCGAATTCCTTCGGCGTCAGCAATCGGGCCAGAATTATGCCAACAATAAAATTGATTCCCTGACCTGCAAAGTTATCAATGAAACTCCAGAAGAATCCATGTATTGTTTTATCTTTAAGTGAGGCCAAGCGCGGAGTCGATTAAAAGATATTTTTGAAAATCAGGGCTAAGAACTATTAAAGTATCTTCCTTAAATAATCGGCATACGAACTTTTGCCCAGGGCAGTAATATTCTTTTCTAACTGATCCTTGTCGATAAATTTAAGGATATAGGCAATTTCTTCAATCGCAGCAATCTTCAAACTTGTTCTCTTCTCAATAGTTTTAACAAAATCAGATGCCTCACTTAACGATTCATTGGTGCCGGTATCAAGCCAGGCATATCCACGGCTCAAGACCTGCAATTTCAGTTGCTGTTGATTCAGGAATTCTTCATTTACGGTGGTTATTTCGAGTTCGCCCCGATTGGATGGTTTAATCTTTTTTGCAATTTCAACAACACTGTTGGGATAGAAGTACAAACCGACCACTGCATAATTACTTTTCGGTTGTTTCGGCTTTTCTTCAATGCTCAATACATCACCTTTTGCATCAACCTCGGCAACTCCATATCGTTCAGGATCTTCGACATAGTAGCCAAATACGACTGCTTTATCTTCCTGTTCGACAATCTGAACCGATTTATCAAGCAGATTTTTAAGACCGGCACCATAGAAAATATTATCTCCCAGTACCAGGCAAACATTGTCATTGCCAATAAACTCCTCGCCAATAATAAAAGCCTGCGCCAGTCCATCGGGTGATGGTTGTTCGGCATAACTGAGTTTTAAACCAATCTGGTTTCCATCTCCAAAAAGTAATTTAAAGTTTGGCAGATCATGCGGAGTTGAAATAATTAAAATCTCTCGAATACCAGCCAGCATCAATACCGATAGCGGGTAATAAATCATCGGCTTATCGTAAACGGGCAGGAGTTGTTTTGAAACAACTTTAGTGATTGGATGTAAACGGGTACCAGCCCCACCGGCAAGAATAATTCCTTTCATTATGCTTAAAGATTAGATGAATTAATAAATCAATATTTTATCAAACAACATTCAACTACCTAAGTGAAATAATCCTGTAAAGCAGTTGCTTTCTTTTAAATAATCGGTGAGCCCAACCCAGTGCTGATATCTTCATATCTGAATTATCGACGGCTTTAATAAAACCAGGCAGCCAATTCGATACTTCATGGTTATACAAAGCATATTCAAATGATTTGATAGCTGCCACCCTGTAATTCTCTTCATTTTCAAGAATGTGTTTAAATAATTCAAGCAGGGAATACCCTTCTGAATTGGTAAAAAGCCAGGTGGGCAGTCCAAGACAGAACGCTTTTTCGTTGAATACAAAGCGGTACGTATAATTATCGGGCAACGGTCCGTAACTGGGATCAGTAATAACAGCAGGCACATAAACTTTGCAGGCTTCGAGCAGGGAGGTACCCATCGCAAAAACCAGGTGAATCTTCTTCTGAAGAAAGGAAGTCAATTGCTCTCCGCTGAGGTCATTCTTCAGCACTATAGTGAGACTACCCGGATCAACTCCCTCCTTTTTCAAAAATTCGAGGTATGCCTGGCCGTTTTCGCTGATAAGGTACAAGCAGACTTTTTTTCCGGACTTAGAGGCTTTCAAATCTTTTACAAGACGAACAAAGGGATGTATTTTCCAGTCATCGACCCTGCCGATGTAAGCCAGGTTAAGCGTATCGCCGGAAACTGATTTAATTGCATCCGCTGTGATGTCTGCATCTATGCTGATCGGTATGGGCAGCAGGTTCTTTTTTGTAAAAATATGGTCAAGTCCAGCTTTTTCCATCGCAATAAGATGCGAACCATCCATAAAATAAGCAGCAGACGCTTTAGCCAGTTGCCTGGCAAGTTTACGAGTCAGGAATTTTGATAACAGATTATTTTTACTGTATATTTCTTTTCGCAACGGCAGCCTGATCTGAAATGTGTCGAGGATTACATCGGGGAAAACCGACCAGTAAAAGATCCTGACCCCGGTACCGGAAAATAGCCTGAGTTGCATTTCGAGTGTACCAAAGCAAACCACAATATCATCACCAGTCAGCTTCTCCTTATAATCTCCATCCATATCGATAAAAACAAAACGAAGGTTTCGCTTCACAGCTTGTTTATATACAAATCCTTCGGGGCTTGCTATCAGTTTGATCTGCTGATTTGTTTTGTTGTATCCTGAAGCAATATTCAGGATCAGGGTTTGAATTCCACCCGGCAAATTTTCTTTAGCACCAAAGTAAAAAGTAAGCATCAGTTTGGTTGCGTTAGATTAGTAAAGAAGAGTAAATATGTGGAGGCTCATGATCTCTTCAAAGCGATAGCCAGTAATTGCCTTAAGCCAATGCGCTTATTCAGCTGAACAAGGGCATACCATACAGATCCGGAAAAAATAAGGCCTGTAATTACAAATCCGTCAATTCCGGTACGGAAATAGGAATAGAAAGCTGCACTGCCTGTGAGAACAAGCGAGATAAGAAATATTTTGATAAAAACTGTGTGTAGTTTAAAATTATACAGCCTGCGGACGACAAAATTCACCACGACGAAATAGATCAGGTAAATAACAATAAACGAAACGGCCATTCCTTCAATACCTCCAAGGCGGTAACCGATGATATTTCCACCGAGTATCAGGAAATTGCCCAGTACACCTTCGAGCAGGAAAAAGGTTTTTTTATCGCCTTTGGCAAACGAAATATAGCCAAATGAGAAGGAAGCAGCCTTAAAAAACATCCCGAATGCGGACAATTTGATAAAACCGCTCAATCCTGAAAACTCAGGTGAGAGCAATAATGGCAGAAGTAAAGGCGAAGAAAGGATCAGGAAAATAAGCAATGGAAAGGTGATCAGCGTAATGATTTCGCACTGTTCGTTTGCCAGCAGGTTCACCTTTGATTCATCATCGCAAACCGCTGAAAGTCTTGGGAAATAATCGCTTGCCATGGCTGTAAACACAGCACCTACAGCCATATTGGTAATGCTCATCCCTGCCTGGTAATAGCCAACATCGCTTACCTGTCCGAAATGATTGATAAATGCATTGATGCTGTATATTACGATGGTGCCAAGCAGTGATGCAACCATCATGGTAAGTCCGAGCACAACCATGCCGTAACCCTGCCTGAACGATTCAAGCAGTGTTAAGCGGATGCGGCCGATCTTAAGTTTTCTGACAAAATAGGAACTGACCAGAAATGCAGCCATGGATGACAGCAAGAGAGCCGGAACAATCCCTTCAACCCCATAGAAATAATACAGGGGGATTGATACAGCCAGTCCCGTAACCGAGCCTGAAAGTGAGGCCTTAGCCACATAGCCGAGTTTACGGGTTCCCTGCAACAACGTTATATTCCCTGTGTTGAAGGTGTAAAAGAAAACCGACAGGGACAACAATCTGAAACCCATAATATGGGCATTATCACCAAAGGTCACCTGGCTTAGCTGAGGAGCAAATACCAGCAGGATAACAGCACCGAGGAATGAAGAAAACATCAGCCAGCGGTTAAAAACGGCCACAGTGGTATTTATGTGGCTTTCGTCGTTGCTTTCGGCTGCCTGTGAGATGTTACGCAAAGCACTGACCTGAAGACCGAGACCTGTAAACTGAAGAATCATCATTAAAGCAGAAAAGTAAAGCGAATTTACACCTAGTCCGGCTGCACCAAGCAATACCGCGACAAATTTACCCTTTACCAGGATTATCAGCACCTGAAAAACCTGAACCAGACCGAATATGCCCGTTGCTTTGAATGCCTGCCGGTATGTAGAACTGTTCTCGCTCATGCGCCTAGAAAACTTTCATGAGGAAGCTTGAAACCTTTGAATACCCGTTGAAAAACAGAAAATTGCGGGTTATAATGAAGTTGATCAGGGCTTCTTTGAAACTATTGCTTTTCAGCGACCTCATTAGCGGCAGGTTGGCAAGGTATGCTTCTTTTATTTTATTCCGGTCACTCCTGCGTTTTTCTTTAGGCAGCGATTCGGCTGCACTTAAAAACAAGCGGTTGGTATTCAGCAGTGATCTCAGGATCATCCTGCGGACCAGTTTAATTTCAGTTTCGGTAAATTTCCAGTAATCCACACCAAATGACGCAGCATAAGAAATTCTTTTCACACCTTCAATATCTTTAAGAAAATCTAAAAAATAATTTGGCATATTTGGAGAAAATTCAGGTCTCCATACCTGATCACTTCCAACGATTACTGCCTCAAAACCATATTCAGCTATATCAGAATAATTTTTTATACAATTAATCCTTTTCGTTTTATTTATGTTTTTATTTATAAATAAAACATTATTCTTATAAATTTCATTAAACTCTTTTAAATTGGGATTAATAATAAACTGTTTTTGATTTAATTTTAAACCAAAAGAATTTAAGATAACCTTGATTGTTGATTTAAAAGATTCCAAAAACCAATTTTTTTTGTAATGCATATCTATAATCAAAACCTCATTACCCATCCTTTTTAAAACTAATTGTAAGGCGTATGCTTGTAAAATACCACCATAATTTCTTATCAATGGTTGCGTAAGAATTCCTATTTTTTTCATTAATTATTTAATCTATATTTTTCTAAATCTCTTTATTATTGCTCTTTTATAATGATTTAAAGCTGTTAACTTCCTTAAAAAATACAAATTTATCCTTACATTTTTCTTCTAAGTTTTTAGAATCAATGCTCTTATTAGTATTATTTCCCTCTTAATAGTAATGAACTATAGCCACATTAAACCCTTTTTCGTCTTTTTTAGAACATTCTATTCAAGTTTCTTCAGAGGAGCAAGCTATCAATTACCAATATAATATCATTGAATAAAAATCACAAGAAATTACTACAAAAAGGACTATTCCCAATATATTGAGAATTTTTTTTAGATATTATTACCAATTATTTTTAAAATCTCATCGGATGAGCGCCTTAACGATAGACAAGTCTTAAAATTGTTAGGTGGTACGCCAATTGATACTAGTGAAATCACCTTCTCTGAATCTGGTAAACTAAGTAATTTATTTAATTCAAAATCTTTATCAGAATTCATACCCCAATGTGCAGGACACGCTGCGATTTTATAGAAGTGCAATGCGTATAACAGATTCATTAAGAAAATCCCTCCATCGATATATAATTGATTCCTTTCACCTATACTAAAAAAAGAACTTCTATCTGAGACAACAATCAATAATTGTGAAATGTTTTCATCGTAACCTTTAAGGCCTCCTTGAATATCTAGAATTTTATTAATAATTTGTTTATTTTCAACATAATAGACTTTCACTGATTGTCTGTTACAAACTGATGGTGCGTTTTTAGCAAGGTTTATTACTTTATAAATTTCTTCTATGTTTATCAACTCTCCGGTATAGTCGCGGACGCTAGATCTAGAATTAGAAAAATTATAGAAATCTTTTTCGCAATTTTCAAAATAGCCATTAATATTATGTTCTTTAACACTATTTATTTTGATTGTTGCATAATTTTTAAATTGATTAGCTATTATTTCAGGAAAATAATCATGAATATCAATATTGTTTTCTTTATGTAATTCATAATATGTTGATAGAACAAGATATGCTGCAGATATTTGACTTCTATTTCTGTTTTTTATAATTTCTTCCTTTTCGAGTAACTTAATAAGTATTTTAACCGTTTCTTTTCCAAATTTAAACCTTATTGGGTTATGTAGTAAACCTTTCTCTAAGGAATGATAGCGTAAGATAATTAATGCTTCTATTTTTTGTAAAGTGTTTTTTTTAAAAACATTAGAATGTTTATAATATAAGAATGCATCAATCCAATAATTCTTTATTAGTGAGGGAGAAAGTGTTATAAGGGAATAAAACTCCTTAAGCTTCTGAAATTTTGTTTCCCCTAATACTTTTGAAATTGTTTCTTTAATTTTTTCCATTTTAATTTCTATTTTTTCCTTATATCAAAAAATGTTTTGAAGTGAGTAATTAAAAAATGTTTCTCATTTTTATTAAGTCCATATATATATACAGAAGTAACTGTAACACAAACTGTCATAATACTTACGATTAAAAATCGAATTAGACCTTGATCCATCTTTAATCTTAAAAACAAAGGCACTATAAGCGCAGTTATCGTGACTAATAATACTATATAAATAACCTCCTTAATAAATTTTATAATTGAAATTTGGATTAATGGCTGAAGAATCCAAAGTCTTGCAAATAGAGCTACAATAGAAATAAAAATACTTACATACAATGTTATTTGCGGCTGCAATCCTATTTTTAATAACATATATGACATGGGAAGGATTAGCAACAACAGCCCTCCCACAACAGCTTGATATTTTTTTATTTTTCCAGAAGCTTGTGCTGCGGTCATTAATGGGCCAGAAACACAATCAATCAGCACATTTATAAGTACCAGTCGAGTGAAAATTATGGTATATTCAGGTACAATTTTTAACCACCACTTAAGAATTATTTCAGTCTCTAACAGTATTGGCATGGCTAATATAAGTAACAAAAAAAAAGAATATTTTGCACCTTGAAATATGATTTGATGCATATACTTTATATCATCAGCCGCGAAGGATTTAACTATTTGAGGGTTCATGGCTATTTGGAAATTGTTTACAAACCCATTCACAGCTCCTTTAACTTGAAAGGCTATTCCTCTGGCGGCATTTACAGCAGGACCAAAAAATATGTTTATTAAAATATTTACACCCTGATCCATTGTTACACTTGCTAAATTGCCAAAAAGATTCCAACCAGCATAATTCATCAAGGTTTTATACAACGATTTTTCCCAAAAAAATTCGTAGTTCGTTACTTCAAAATTACGTTTGCAATAAATTCTATAAAGTGACCAAACAATCACAGATACACAAAAAATTAGTATGGAATACATCTTTAATTTATCAAAACCAAACCATAATAAAGAAAAAACTATAATTAGTTTTAATACAACTTCTACAATGCTAACATAGGCATATACTTTCATTCGCTCATATGCAATTATGGTTGCATTATAAGGCACGCTCATTACAGTTACCATAAAAGACAAAATAGAAAATTGATATACCCAATTTGCGGCTTCCAACCTTTCAATAGGTATTACCAACTTGGCATTCAAAAACCAAAGACCGATTGTTTCAGCCAAAATAAAAATGGCAACTGCAATAATAGCATGGATATTAACACTCATACTAAATACCTTTTTTAGTTGATTGTAATTATTCTTCCCCAATTCAAAAGAGATAAATCGTTGTGTTGCTGATGACATAGAAGAGTTCATAAAGGAGAACATCATAACAACACCTCCCACTACATTATAAATACCAAAATCTTCTATCCCTAAAGTATTCAAAACAATACGGGAAGTATATAATGATACTCCCATATTAAGAAGCATACGAAAAAATAACAAAATGGAATTTTTGGCTATTCTTTTATTGTTCTTTGAATTAGGCATTTAATAGGTTAATCGTTTAAATATGGAATTCTTATCGTAAATTATTTAAACATACTCTTAACAAATACTTCCAATAAGGAATATTAATATGGTAAGTTTCTTTAATTTTTGATTTATCCAGCACACTATACTGCGGTCTTTTTGCTGCAGTAGGATATTGTGCTGTGGATATTGGATTTACTTTACAATTGGTATCTGCGTATTCAAAAATAGCTTTGGCAAAATCGTACCAACTGCAAACGCCTTCATTGGTATAATGAAATACTGATACCTCCTCATTTTTATTATATTCTTATTTATTTGTCACACCACAAAAATCCAACACCACTTTTTCATCATTAAATACAAATGTTTTAAACTCATTATGCGCCACCAAAAACACAATGATATCGGCTTTTTCTGTAGCTTCTTTATAATTGGTTAATTTAAATACCTTATGTTCTTTTATATTAGGCTCCACAATATAATACTCTCCATTATTGTCGTTTTGCAATACTTTTTGTGCAATATATTTTGCTGGAGATTCCCGTAAATCATCTATATTGGGTTTAAAAGCCAAGCCCATAATGGCAATGCTAGGTTTGTGGCCGTGCTGCAATTCGAACTTTAATTTCTCATTTTGTATTTTCTCTGCACACCAAAACGATTTGTAGTTGTTAATTTCGCGTGCCTTGCCAATAATTTTAGATTCCATTGGATAATCTGAGACAATAAAATACGGATCAACAGCAATACAGTGTCCGCCCACCCCACAACCGGGCTGTAAAATATTTACCCGTGGGTGCTTGTTTGCCAAATGAATGAGTTCCCAAACATTAATTCCTGCTTTATCACATATTAATGACAGTTCATTAGCGAAGGCTATTTGTACATCGCGTGAAGAGTTTTCCACCAACTTACACATTTCTGCTGTGCGGGCACTGGTTTTATGCAATTCCCCTTTCACAAATTGGCTGTAAAAAGCAACTGCTTTTTCAGTAGCCGCTTCGTTTATACCACCTATTACCCTGTCATTGTGAACCAATTCATACATCACATTACCTGGCAATACACGTTCCGGGCAATACGCAATGTGCAATTTATTTGTTAATTCAGGTCTTTCCGAATAAATATAACTCATCATTTTTTCGGTAGTTCCTACCGGAGAAGTCGATTCAATAATGTACAAATCCCCTGCTTTCAATAAATGAAGTATGCCTTTGGTTGCTGCTTCCACAAAAGAGATGTCGGGCTCATGATTTCCTTTAAAAGGCGTTGGCACCACTATTAAATAAGTATTTGCTTCAACAGGTTTTGTATCTGCTTTTAAATAGCCTTCTTTTACGGCTTTAGCCACTGCGATATCCAATGATGGCTCAATGATATGAATTTTACCTGCATTGATGGTATCCACTGCATGCTGGTTGATATCAACCCCGTGAACACAAATATTATTATTTGCAATTAATGCTGATGTTGGCAGGCCGATATAACCCAGACCTATTGTTACTACTTCTATACTCACTGATTTCATTGATTTTTATGGATTACACTGATTGTTTTAACACTGATTTTACTGATTATGACTGATTCCACGGATTGTTATACACTGATTTTACTGATTATTTTTGATTACTTTGGTGTTGGGGTGTTGATGAATCTTTTCCATTGAAGGCTGCTTTCTCCGAAATTTATAAGTAATCCAACTTTAAAATTTGTTGCTTTTAAATAATTTATTAATTGTGATTCTCCTGTTTGATGCATAAATGCGGTGCTTTTTAGTTCTAAAATGATATGATCAAAACATAGAAAATCTGCTTTAAAATATTTTTTTAAGGGCTTTCCTTTATAATAAATTGGAATCTTTTTTTGGCATTCAAAATGGATTTGTTGATTTTCCATTTCTTGCTCCAATGCTTCCTGATACACTGATTCTAAAAATCCACTTCCCATTTCCCGATGCACCGTCATACAAGCCCCTATTATTTTGAAGGTTTCCTCTTTGTATAATAATTCGTGTTCCATTAATTGGTGTAATCTTTTTTCATAGCTATATTTTTGATAAATTTTATAATCCGTGTAATTCTTTAATCATCTGTATAATCCGTGTACACGCATTTCCATCACCATAAGGATTGTGCAAAGCACTCATTTTATGGTAAAGGTCACTATTGTTTAATAATTTGGTGGTTTCTGCTACAATTTTTTCTGTGTCGGTTCCAACTAAAATAACCGTACCGGCATCGACTGCTTCAGGGCGTTCGGTTGTATCACGCATCACTAATACGGGTTTCCCCAAACTTGGCGCTTCCTCTTGTACACCGCCGCTGTCGGTAATAATCAAATAGGATTTGTTCATTAGCCAAACGAATGCTGGATAGGATAATGGTGCCATTAATTGAATATTTTTTACACCTTCCAACAGCTCATACACGGGCTTTTGCACATTCGGGTTTAAATGAACAGGATAAATTATTTGGGTATTTGGATTTTCAATGGCAATTTGTTTTAAGGCCTGACAGATATTGATAAATCCTTGTCCGTGATTTTCTCTTCTATGCCCAGTCACTAAAATTAACTTTTTGGAAGGGTCAATCGTTGTTTTCAACATTTCAATTTCAGCATCTTCTATGGTATCAACTTTAGAAACGCTATGCAACAAAGCATCAATTACAGTATTACCGGTAACAACAATAGTTTCCCTTTTTATATTCTCTTGCAATAAATTTTCTTTTGATGCTTTTGTTGGTGCAAAATGTATGTCGGTTATTCTTCCTGTAATTTGTCTATTTATTTCCTCAGGAAAAGGAGACAATTTGTTATGGGTTCTTAAACCTGCCTCCACGTGGCATACTTTGGCACCTGAATAAAAAGCCGCTATACTTGAGGCCATGGTTGTGGTGGTATCTCCATGCACATACACATAATCAGGTTTAAATTCTTCCAAAATTGGTTTTAACCCATTAATGATATCACCTGTTAAAGAATACAAATTTTGATTCGGCTTCATTAAATCCATGTCGTAATTTGGTGTAATTTCAAAAAACTCCAATACCTGATCTAACATTTCACGATGCTGTGCCGTTACACAAACCCGTGTTTCAAATATTTCTGTTTCCTTTTGAAACGCTTTTACCAATGGTGCCATTTTTATGGCTTCTGGTCTTGTTCCAAATACGATTAAATTTTTTATCATTTTAATTTTATGATTGTTTTATTTTGATAGCTTTTTTAGCTTTATTGTCGTGCGGTCTTGCTGAATTTTGAATGTTGAATTTTAAATTTTAGATTTTTTACTGTAAACTGAGATTTAAAATTGGTAGTTCACTCTCGTCATTGCGAGGCTTTTGAAAAAAGCTGTGGCAATCTGTTTGTTATTATGTCTCTATGCCCGTTGAAAAGCTTATCTGCCTAATCACATGAGTTTGCCACGTCGGCTTACTTTGGCTCCGCCTCGGTAATCCTTCTCGCAATGACGGTTTTTTACACACCCCCCTAATTCCTATTCCCCAGTCCCTAATCCCTAGTTTCTAATTCCTCACTCCCATTCCATTGCTTTTTTAAAGAATCCAGAAACTCTTTTCCAAACACCATCCCAATACCAATAATCCCCCCCAAGAAAGTCCATATTATTAAAATCAAAGGCCTATTTGGTTTTGATTTTTCAATAGGTACTGAAACTGGTTTTAACACCGTAAATACTGGCGTGTCTTCTTTTACTTGTATTTGCTGGGTTTCCAATTGTTTCGCCAATTCGGAATAAACGCCTTGCGCCAAATCTTTTTCCGATTGCAACCGCTCTAAAGTGGTTTGGGCAAGGGCGGTGTTCACAAATTGGTTGCGATCCCTAAAACGTGCCAATTGTTGTTGTGCATCTTTAAATGCTGTTTCTTTTTCAGCATAGCGATCCTGAATAAATTTTAATGACTCAGAAGATTTTTGAATTTTAAAATTGATGATATATTGTTGCAATAATTCCTGCGCACGCTGTGTTAATTCTGCCGATGGAACGGCTTCGGGCATTGTTGCCGCCAAACTTACATAACCGTCTTTGTTGTTAACATCCAGTGACAATTGATTGCTTAACTGTTTGATGAGTTCGTTTTCGTCATCGGAAATTGTCAGCAATTGGTTGATTCCTTCGACTTCACTTCGACTCCGCTCAGTGCCCACGCTCGGGATGACAGTTTTGCCTTTGATGGCTTTGATGATGATGCCAGGCAAACCGATGGTGTATTTTTTGAGAACCCCCAACAAGCCGGGGCTGTAGATATTGGTATAATAGTTTGCATAGGTCACTTTTTTGCTTTGCCCTTCTATTGTTAAAGGTGTTTGCAATAATTCCTTTTGAAATGGAATGCTGTTTACAATTTGTGGGTATAAGGTAGGTGAAATTCCGCCTTCGCCTCCCATACTCCCCAAATTTATGCCTGCCAAAGAAGCCAGACCACTTAAATTTCCGCCAATTTTTTTGCTGTCGCTCGCTGGCACCATAGTGGTTGAGGCCGTGAATTCTTTTGGTGAGAAAATGGCGATAAACAAGCCTATTGCCATAAAAATCATGACCATTTTAATCACTGTTTTACGACCCTCCCAGCCTGTTTTGGCCAAGGCGATCAGGTCTATTTCGTCGTCGTCTTCTTTTTGAAGTGTTGGTTTTGTATCTTGTAGGTTCATGGCATTTAATTTATTTTTTTTAGGGACTGAGAATTAGGTTTTGGGTTTTAGGTTTTGGGTTTTGGGTTATTTTGTATTGATGCCTAAATAACATTGTACTTTTTTAACTTAAAACCTATAACTTATAACTCAAA
>PHDE01000111.1 GCA_002842505.1 Bacteroidetes bacterium HGW-Bacteroidetes-3
GAGCACTGGTCTCCAAAACCAGGTGTCGGGAGTTCGAGTCTCTCCACCCGTGCAAATAAAAAAAGTGGTGCGAGAAGTTTATCCTGAGCGAGGTTACAAAGCGTAGTCGAAGGAAGTCTCACCACCCATGCAAAATTTGAAAAAATGAATTTAATCAATTACATAAAAGACTCATTTGAAGAGTTACGCAATAAAGTCTCATGGATTTCTTGGGTAGAAGCCCAAAAATCAACTGTTGTTGTTGCTGCATTTACCATATTATTCGCGTTAGCGGTATTTGGGGTAGATAAAGTTTTTCAAACAGTTTTAACTGAATATTTTAAACTATTTTAATTATTAAAAATTAGTATGACAGATTCTGTTAAAAAATGGTATGTTGTTAGAGCAATTGGCGGACAAGAAAATAAAGTGAAAACTTATATTGAGAATGAGATTGCCCGTTTAGGCATGACTGACTATGTTGACAGGGTTCTTGTTCCTTCAGAAAAAGTGATTCAAGTGCGTAATGGAAAAAAAATAAACAAAGAACGTGTTTATTTTCCTGGTTATGTAATGATTGAAGCAAACTTAAGTGGAGAACTTCCACATATCATTAAATCAATCCCTGGAGTTATCGGATTTTTAGGAGAAGTTAAAGGAGGCGATCCTGTTCCTATGAGAAAATCTGAAATTAACAGAATGCTGGGTAAAGTTGATGAACTATCGGTTCAAAATGATAATGTCGCAATTCCATTTACCGTTGGAGAAACTGTAAAAGTAATTGATGGGCCATTTAATGGTTTCGACGGCACTATTGAAAAAATAAATGAAGAAAAACGTAAACTTGAAGTAATGGTTAAGATTTTTGGCAGAAAAACGCCATTAGAATTAAGTTATATGCAAGTTGAAAAAATTTCATAATTGTTACAGAAATAATTTGAAATATTATGCATTAGCTTCCAATTGATGCACAATATATAATTTAAGATTTAAAGATGGCAAAAGAAATTAGTAAAGTAGTAAAATTACAGGTTAAAGGCGGTGCTGCAAATCCATCACCACCAGTAGGCCCTGCTTTGGGTGCTGCCGGAGTTAATATTATGGAGTTCTGTAAGCAATTTAATGCAAGAACCCAGGACAAACAAGGAAAAATCTTACCAGTAGCAATTACTGTTTATAAAGATAAATCTTTCGAGTTTGTTGTTAAAACTCCACCAGCGGCAATGCAAATTATGGAAGCTGCTAAAGCAAAAAAAGGGTCTTCTGAGCCAAACCGTAACAAGGTGGCTACAGTAACTTGGGATCAATTAAGAGTGATTGCTGAAGACAAAATGCAGGATTTAAATGCATTTACAATCGAATCTGCAATGCTTATGATGGCTGGTACAGCACGCTCAATGGGCGTTAATGTAAGTGGAGATGCTCCTATAAAAAAATAAAACAGTTATTAAAATGGCAAAATTAACTAAAAAGCAAAAAGAAGCACATGCTAAGATTGATAAAAATCTTGCATATTCTTTAAAAGACGCTTCCGCTTTAGTAAAAGAAATTACAAGTGTAAATTTCGATGCATCTATTGATATAGCTGTTAGATTGGGCGTAGATCCACGTAAAGCGAATCAAATGGTAAGAGGCGTGGTTACTTTACCACACGGAACAGGAAAAGATGTTAAAGTATTGGCGTTGGTAACTCCAGATAAAGAAGCCGAAGCTTTAGAAGCTGGTGCAGATTATGTTGGATTGGATGACTATCTTCAAAAAATTAAAGATGGTTGGACAGATGTTGATGTTATTATCACTATGCCTAGTGTTATGGGTAAATTAGGCCCTTTAGGTCGTATTTTAGGACCAAGAGGTTTAATGCCAAACCCTAAAACTGGGACTGTGACAATGGATGTTGCGAAAGCAGTAAAAGAAGTTAAAGCTGGTAAAATTGATTTTAAAGTCGACAAAACCGGTATTGTACATGCAGGAATTGGTAAAGCGTCATTTGATGCCGAACAAATTATTGACAATGCACATGAAATTATCAGTACTTTGGTAAAATTGAAGCCTACAACGGCTAAAGGAACTTACATCAAAAGTATTTATCTTTCAAGTACAATGAGCCCTGGAGTGAATATTGACACCAAATCAGTTTAATTAAAGTTAAAACTTAGTAATTATGACGAGAGAAGAAAAATCACAAGTAATAGAAGCTTTAACAACCAAGTTAACTGAAGGGAAGATTATCTATTTTGCAGATATATCAGGGTTAAATGCTTTGCAAACATCAAACTTACGCAGAGCCTGTTTTAAAGCAAACATAAAACTGGCAGTTGTTAAAAACACATTGCTTGGTAAAGCAATGGAAAAATCTGATAAAGATTTTGGAGACTTACCATCAGTATTAAAAGGAAACACTTCTTTAATGATAGCTGAATCTAGTAATGCTCCTGCAAAATTAATTAAAGATTTCAGAAAAAAATCTCTTATTCCTTTATTGAAAGGAGCTTATGTTGAAGAAGCAATCTATATTGGTGATAACCAATTAGAATCTTTGGTAAACATAAAATCTAAAGAACAAGTTATTGGAGATATTATTACCTTATTGCAATCGCCTGCTAAAAATGTTATTTCAGCATTACAATCAGGAGGCAATAAACTTTCTGGAATTCTTACAACATTATCAGAAAAATAAATACGTGCACTAAATAAACTAAATAATAAAATTTAAACAAAGAGAAATGGCAGATTTAAAAGATTTCGCAGAGAAACTTGTTAACTTAACAGTTAAAGAAGTAAATGAGTTGGCTAAAATATTAAAAGACGAGTATGGTATTGAACCAGCAGCAGCAGTAGCAGTTGCAGGTCCTGCAGCAGCAGGTGGAGGTGATGACGAAGCAGAAGTAAAAACTGAATTCGATGTAATTTTAAAAGCAGCTGGAGACTCTAAATTAGCGGTGGTAAAATTGGTTAAGGAATTAACAGGTTTAGGCCTTAAAGAAGCTAAAGCTATTGTAGATGCTGCACCAGCACCAATTAAAGAAGGTATTTCTAAAGATGAAGCTGAAGGATTAAAAGCTGCGTTAGAAGAAGCTGGAGCTGAGGTTGAGCTTAAATAAGCTTTCATTAGCTAACACAATTTAAGGTTTAGGTCTGGGTGAAAGCCTCAGACCTAAACCGTTTTGTGTATATATTCGTTCTTATATTTTCATAGTTTTTATTAACTTAAAGTTTTTGTCCATTGGCAACAAAAAAAATCACCGAAAGAATAAACTTCGCATCAGCTAAAATGGTAATGGAATATCCCGATTTTTTGGATATTCAGGTAAAATCATTTCAAGATTTTTTTCAACTAAAAACCAAAGCTGACGAAAGAAGTACCGAAGGATTGTATAAAACCTTCTTAGATAACTTCCCAATTAGTGATACTCGTAACCAATTTGTGTTAGAGTTTCTGGACTACTTTGTAGATCCGCCTAGATATTCAATTCAAGAATGTATCGAAAGAGGTTTAACCTATTGCGTGCCTTTAAAAGCACGTTTAAAGCTTTATTGCACTGATCCTGAACACGAAGATTTTGAAACAATTGTACAAGATGTTTATCTTGGCACAATTCCATACATGACACACAGCGGTACCTTTGTAATCAATGGTGCTGAAAGGGTTGTAGTTTCTCAATTGCATCGTTCACCGGGTGTATTCTTCGGACAATCATTCCACGCAAATGGAACAAAATTGTATTCAGCAAGGGTAATTCCTTTTAAAGGTTCCTGGATAGAATTTGCAACGGATATCAATCAGGTAATGTATGCTTATATTGATAGAAAGAAAAAATTACCGGTAACCACCTTGTTCAGGGCTATTGGCTATGAACGAGATAAAGATATTTTGGAAATTTTTGATCTTGCCGAAGAAATTAAAGTTTCTAAAAGCGGATTGAAAAAATTCATAGGCAGAAAACTGGCCGCCCGTGTTTTAAAAACTTGGTTTGAAGATTTTGTTGATGAAGATACCGGCGAAGTTGTTTCTATTGAAAGAAATGAAATCGTATTGGATCGTGATACCATTTTAGAAAAAGACCAAATTGAAGAAATTATTGAATCAGGAACAAAAACAATCCTGCTTCATAAAGAAGATAATGAAATGGCCGATTATGCCATTATTCACAATACCTTACAAAAAGATCCAACAAACTCTGAAAAAGAAGCTGTTGAGCATATTTACAGACAGTTGCGTAACGCTGAACCGCCAGATTTCGAAACTGCAAAAGGTATTATTGATAAATTATTCTTCTCAGAACAACGTTACAATTTAGGTGAAGTTGGTCGTTACAGAATGAACAAAAAGTTAGGCTTAGATGTTTCTGTTGATGCAAAAGTTTTAACGAAAGAAGATATTATTACCATTATTAAAAACTTGATAAAATTAGTCAATTCAAAAGCGGAAGTTGATGATATTGACCATTTATCAAACCGTCGTGTACGTACTGTTGGCGAGCAATTGGCTAGCCAGTTTGGCGTTGGTCTTTCCCGTATGGCAAGAACCATTCGTGAACGTATGAATGTGCGCGATAATGAAGTATTTACACCAATCGATTTGATAAACGCCAAAACGTTGTCATCTGTTATCAATTCATTTTTTGGGACAAACCAATTGTCTCAATTTATGGACCAGACAAATCCGTTGGCCGAGATTACGCACAAACGTAGATTATCGGCACTAGGACCTGGAGGTTTATCAAGAGAAAGAGCCGGATTTGAGGTTCGTGACGTTCACTTTACGCATTATGGCCGTTTATGTCCAATTGAAACGCCTGAGGGACCAAATATTGGTTTGATTTCCTCTTTGGCAGTTTTTGCAAAAGTGAATAATTTAGGATTTATTGAGACTCCTTACAGAAAGGTAACCAATGGTCAGGTAAATATTGTTGACGAACCGACCTATTTAAGTGCTGAAGAAGAAGAAGGAATGAAATTTGCCCAGTCAAATCTTCCTTTAGACAATGAAGGTAATTTTGAAAACGACAAAGTAATTGTTCGTGAAGAGGCTGATTATCCGGTAGTTGATCCAAAAGCGGTAAATTACATGGATGTTGCGCCAAATCAAATTGCTTCAATATCGGCTTCTTTAATTCCATTCTTAGAGCATGATGATGCAAACCGTGCGTTAATGGGATCGAATATGATGCGTCAGGCAGTTCCTTTAATTAGACCGGAAGCACCAATTGTGGGTACAGGTTTAGAGCGAAGAGTCGCAAAAGATTCCCGTATTTTAATCAATGCTGAAGGTGAGGGTACCGTTGAGTATGTTGATGCCGACAATATTAAAATTAAATATGACAAAACTGATGAAGAACGTATGGTTAGCTTCGAAAGCGACAGTAAAACATACAACTTAATCAAGTTTAGAAAAACAAACCAAGGTACTTCAATCAACCTAAAACCTATTGTTAAAAAAGGTGACAGGGTTGAAGAAGGTCAGGTACTTTGCGAAGGCTATGCCACACAAAACGGTGAATTGGCGTTGGGAAGAAATATGAAGGTGGCTTTTATGCCTTGGAAAGGGTATAACTTTGAGGATGCGATTGTGATTTCTGAAAAAGTGGTGAAAGAAGATATTTTTACTTCTATCCATATTGATGAATATTCATTGGAAGTTAGAGACACTAAATTAGGTGCTGAAGAATTGACAAACGACATTCCGAATGTTTCTGAGGAAGCTACAAAAGATTTGGATGAAAATGGAATGATCCGTATTGGCGCAGAAGTAAAACCGGGAGATATTTTAATCGGTAAAATTACGCCTAAAGGAGAATCTGATCCAACACCCGAAGAAAAATTATTAAGGGCTATTTTTGGTGATAAAGCCGGCGACGTAAAAGATGCTTCATTAAAAGCTTCTCCATCATTGCGTGGTGTTGTTATTGATAAAAAGTTGTTTGAACGTGCGGTAAAAGACAAAGCCAAAAGAGCTAAAGATAAAATTAGCATTACCAATTTAGAGCATAAATATCATGCAAAATTGGAAGATTTACGTGCTGTTTTAACCGAAAAATTATTCAACTTAATCAGTGGAAAAACTTCTCAGGGTGTGATGAATGATTTAGGGGAAGAAATTCTTCAGAAAGGTAAAAAATTCACGTTAAAAATGCTGAATGCAGTTCCAGATTTTGCTTATTTAACAAGAGGTGTTTGGACTACAGATGACCATATTAATATGCTTGTGAATGAATTGATTCACAATTATAAAATCAAAGTAAATGATTTACAAGGATCTTTGCGTCGTGAAAAATTTACGGTTTCAGTAGGTGATGAATTGCCTGCAGGAATTTTAAAATTGGCCAAAATTTACATCGCTAAAAAACGTAAGTTAAAAGTGGGTGATAAAATGGCTGGACGTCACGGAAATAAAGGTATTGTTGCCCGTATCGTTCGTCAGGAAGATATGCCATTTTTAGAAGATGGGACTCCGGTTGATATTGTGTTGAACCCGCTTGGTGTGCCTTCACGTATGAATATCGGACAAATCTATGAAACGGTTCTTGGATGGGCAGGTCAACGACTTGGCAAAACATTTGCGACACCAATTTTTGATGGCGCTAAAATTGACCAGATCAACCAGTTAATTGAAGATGCCGGAATTCCAAAACATGGACATACCTATTTATATGATGGCGGTACAGGAGAACGTTTTGACCAACCTGCAACAGTTGGCGTAATTTACATGATCAAATTAGGCCATATGATTGACGACAAAATGCACGCGCGTTCTATTGGGCCATACTCATTAATTACACAACAACCATTGGGCGGTAAAGCCCAATTTGGAGGTCAACGTTTTGGTGAGATGGAGGTTTGGGCACTTGAAGCTTATGGAGCATCTAGTACCTTAAGAGAAATCTTAACAGTAAAATCTGATGATGTTTTGGGAAGAGCTAAAACGTATGAGGCTATTGTAAAAGGTGACGATATGCCAGAACCAGGATTGCCAGAATCATTTAACGTATTAATGCACGAGCTTAGAGGTCTTGGGTTAGACGTTAGATTAGAGGAATAACAAAAAATAATAGTCAGGGGGTTTAATTGTCTTCTGACTATTTATATATTTTACAATTTTAAATTCGAATCCATTATTAACATATTATGGCCAGAAAAACCGATAATAAATACACTGTAAAAAAATTCAATAAAATTTCTATTGGATTGGCGTCTCCCGAAGTTATTCTAGAGAAATCAAATGGAGAAGTTTTAAAACCGGAAACTATCAATTACCGAACTCACAAACCTGAAAGAGATGGGTTGTTTTGTGAGCGAATTTTTGGACCAATAAAAGATTTTGAATGCGCTTGCGGAAAGTACAAGAGAATTCGCTATAAAGGAATAGTTTGTGACCGTTGTGGCGTTGAAGTAACCGAGAAAAAAGTTCGTAGAGACAGAGTAGGACACATTAATTTGGTGGTTCCTGTTGCCCATATCTGGTATTTTAGGTCATTGCCTAACAAAATGGGGTACCTTTTAGGTTTGCCTTCAAAAAAGTTAGATATGATTATTTACTACGAACGTTATGTAGTCATTCAACCTGCAGGAGCTAAAAATTCAAGTGGAGAACCATTGCAAAAAATGGATTTCTTAACGGAAGAAGAATACTTGGATATTCTTGAATCATTCCCTAGTGAAAATAGATATTTAGATGATAACGACCCAGAAAAGTTCATCGCTAAAATGGGTGCCGAATGTTTAATTGATTTATTTAATCGTATTAATTTAGATGAATTGTCGTATGAATTGCGTCATAAAGCAAATACTGAAACATCTAAACAACGTAAAACTGAAGCATTAAAAAGACTTAACGTTGTTGAAGCTTTTAGAGATGCAGGCAAAAATCGTGAAAATCGTCCTGAATGGATGATTATGAAAGTGATTCCGGTTACACCGCCAGAATTGCGTCCTTTAGTGCCTTTGGATGGTGGCCGTTTCGCCACTTCTGATTTAAATGATTTATACCGAAGAGTAATTATCAGAAACAATCGTTTAAAAAGATTGGTTGAAATAAAAGCGCCCGAAGTAATTTTGCGTAATGAAAAACGTATGTTGCAAGAATCTGTGGATTCATTATTTGACAATACACGCAAATCTTCAGCAGTAAAAACAGAATCAAACCGTCCGTTAAAATCATTGTCAGATTCCCTAAAAGGTAAGCAAGGACGTTTCCGTCAAAACTTATTGGGTAAACGTGTTGATTATTCTGCACGTTCTGTAATTGTTGTTGGACCAGAATTAAAATTATTCGAATGCGGATTGCCAAAAGATATGGCAGCTGAATTGTACAAACCTTTTGTGATCAGAAAATTGATTGAAAGAGGTATTGTAAAAACAGTGAAATCCGCAAAGAAAATTATAGATAAAAGAGAACCTGTTGTATGGGATATTTTAGAAAATGTTTTAAAAGGACATCCTGTATTGTTGAACCGTGCGCCTACATTACACCGTTTGGGTATTCAGGCTTTTCAACCAAAATTAATTGAAGGAAAAGCAATTCAGCTGCATCCATTGGTTTGTACTGCATTCAATGCCGATTTTGATGGTGACCAAATGGCAGTTCATTTACCATTGGGCCCAGAAGCTATTTTAGAATGTCAATTGTTGATGTTAGCATCGCATAATATTTTAAATCCGGCCAACGGAGCGCCAATTACGGTGCCTTCTCAAGACATGGTTTTGGGATTGTATTATATGACCAAAGAAAGAAAATCTACTCCTGAACGTAAAGTGAAAGGGGAAGGATTGACTTTTTATTCTCCTGAAGAAGTAACCATTGCATTCAACGAAAAAGCTGTTGAATTAAATGCTGTTATAAAAGTTAGAACTAAAGATTTTAATGCAGAAGGTGAATTGGTTTCTCAAATAATTGAAACAACTGTAGGAAGGGTTTTATTTAATGAAGTGGTGCCTGAAAAAGCAGGATATGTCAATGAAGTGCTAAATAAGAAAAACTTACGGGACATTATTGGGCAAGTTTTGAAAATGACAGATGTGCCTACAACCGGTAAATTCCTTGATGACATGAAGGATATGGGATACAAATTTGCATTCCGTGGAGGCTTGTCGTTCAGTTTGGGAGATATTATTATTCCGCCGGAAAAAGTTCAAATGATTGCCAATGCAAACGAACAAGTTGACGTTATTATAGCAAACTATAATATGGGGATGTTAACAAATAAAGAACGTTACAACCAGGTAATTGATATTTGGGGTTCCACAAACAACCGTTTAACGGAACTTTCGATGAAACGTTTGCGTGAAGATCAACAAGGATTTAACTCTGTGTTTATGATGCTTGATTCTGGCGCAAGGGGTTCTAAAGAGCAAATTCGTCAGTTAACAGGGATGCGTGGATTGATGGCGAAACCTAAAAAATCTTCATCAGGTGGAGGAGAAATTATTGAGAATCCAATTTTGTCGAACTTTAAAGAAGGTTTGTCAATTCTTGAATACTTTATTTCTACCCACGGTGCACGTAAAGGTTTGGCGGATACAGCATTAAAAACTGCCGATGCCGGTTATTTAACGCGTCGTTTGGTTGATGTTTCACAAGATGTGATTATCAATGAAGTAGATTGTGGTGCTTTAAGAGGTTTATTTGTTGAGCCACTTAAAAAGAATGATGAAATTGTGGAATCATTGAGCGAAAGACTTGATGGCCGTGTTTCTTTGCATGATGTTATTGATCCAATTACGGATGAGCTATTTGTAAAATCAGGAGAAGAAATTTCTTCCGAAATTGCCAAACGTATCGAAAATTCATCTCTTGATGGTGTTGAAGTACGTTCAGCCTTAACCTGTGAATCCAAAAAAGGTATTTGCGCAAAATGTTATGGGCATAGCTTATCAACAAGAAAAATGGTTCAAATAGGGGAAGCAGTTGGCGTTGTGGCAGCACAGTCAATTGGGGAACCGGGAACTCAGTTAACATTGAGAACATTCCACGTTGGAGGGGTTGCAGGAAATATTTCAGAAGAAAATACTTTAAATGCAAGACTTTCAGGGACAGCTTCGATAGATGATTTAAAAACTGTTACAGGCAAAGACAATGAGGGAAATGCCATTAACATTGTTATTTCAAGAACATCAGAAATAAAAGTGATTGACGATAAAACAGGATTAACCTTAAGCACAAACAATATTCCTTATGGTTCAACCATTTTTGTTAAAGATGGAGAAAAACTTAAAAGAGGTGATGTTATTTGTAAGTGGGATCCATTTAACGGAGTCATAGTTTCTGAATTTGCTGGTGTCATTGAATTTGATAATGTTGAAAAAGGCATCAACTACCTTGTTGAGATTGATGAACAAACTGGGTTTCAGGAAAAAGTGATTATTGAGTCAAAAAGCAAAAAAACAATACCAACGTTATTGCTGAAAGATAAAAATGACAATGTAGTTAGATCATACAACTTACCTTTGGGTGCACATTTAATTGTAGAAGATGGTGAGAAAATACCAGCAGGTAAAGTAATTGTTAAAATTCCTCGTAAATCTGGTAAAGCAGGCGATATTACTGGAGGTTTACCTCGTGTAACCGAATTATTCGAAGCACGTAACCCATCAAATCCAGCAGTTGTGTCGGAAATTGACGGTGTTGTTTCCTTCGGAAAAATTAAAAGAGGTAACCGTGAAATTGTTGTTGAATCTAAATTGGGAGACGTTAAAAGGTATTTAATAAAACTTTCTAACCAAATCTTAGTTCAGGAAAATGATTATATTAAAGCAGGAATGCAACTTTCTGAAGGTGCAACAGCACCGGATGA
Source organism: Bacteroidetes bacterium HGW-Bacteroidetes-3 (assembly GCA_002842505.1). GTDB lineage: Bacteria > Bacteroidota > Bacteroidia > Flavobacteriales > Flavobacteriaceae > Lutibacter. Next base: position 10,773 of record PHDE01000111.1, read on the forward strand.
CATTTTAAATATTCAAGGGCCTTCAAAAGTTCAGGAATATTTGGTGAATGAAATTCAGGAAGTTTACCGTTTACAGGGCGTAAAAATTAACGACAAACATTTTGAAGTGGTTGTTCGCCAAATGATGCGTAAAGTAAAAATTATGGATTCTGGAGATACTTTATTCCTAGAAAATCAATTGGTGCATAAAAACGACTTCTTTGAAGTGAATGATGAAATTTATGGATTGAAAGTTGTAGAAAATGCAGGTGATTCTGATGTGTTGAAAGAAGGCCAAATTATTACGCCACGCCAATTGCGCGACGAAAATTCTGTATTGCGTAGAGAAGACAGAAATTTGGTGGAGGCAAGAGATTCAAGACCGGCAACGGCTGAGCAAATTTTGCAGGGAATCACAAGAGCGTCATTACAAACGAAATCGTTCATTTCTGCAGCATCGTTCCAAGAAACAACTAAAGTATTAAATGAAGCTGCAGTTAGCGGTAAAATTGATTATTTAGAAGGTTTAAAAGAAAACGTAATCGTTGGAAAACGTATTCCGGCAGGAACAGGAATGAAGCATTATGACAATATTATTGTTGGCCCTAAAGAGGAAATGATGTCAAAACTTTAATTATGAGCGATCAAAAACCTAATGAGGACGGGAAAATAAACATTGAACTGGATGATAAAACAGCTGAAGGAATTTATTCTAACTTGGCAATTATCAATCACTCAGTTTCAGAATTTGTTGTTGATTTTATCAGTGTAATGCCCGGTCAACCGAAAGCTAAGGTAAAATCACGGATTATTTTAACGCCACAACATGCAAAACGTTTGGTAAAAGCGCTTGCAGATAATGTGCACAGGTTTGAGAAAAGTCATGGTGAAATAAAGGATTATGACCAGCCTACAATTCCATTGAATTTTGGGCCTACGGGAGAAGCATAAATAGTGAAAAAGCCAAACGAAAGTTTGGCTTTTTTTATACAATTTAAGTTCGTTTTTAATTTCATTTTAATAGATTTGCCAACTACTAACAATGAATTTTATTTTAATGAAAATAAACCATATTTTTTTCTCATTTCTGTCAATTTTAAGCACTTCAATTTATGCTCAAAAAGACACCGTTAAGTTAAAGGAAGTTGAAGTTTCCTCAAACAGAATATCGCTTCCTTTTTCTAAAACTTCACGTACCATAATCATTATTTCCCACCAGGAGATAGTCAATTCTGCGGCAACAAACTTGGCCGACTTGCTTCAAAATGTTGCCGGTGTTGACATCAGAAGAAGGGGAATTGACGGAATGCAATCGGACTTATATATTCGAGGCGGAAATTTTGACCAGACCTTATTGTTGATTGATGGGGTTAAAATGGATGATCCACAAACGGGGCATCATACTATGAACGGTATTTTATCTCTGGAAAATATTGAAAGAATAGAAATAATTAAAGGTCCCGCCGCACGTATTTACGGGCAAAACGCCTTTACAGGCGCCATAAATATTGTGACAAAATCTGTAACAGAAAATGCCGCAACCATTAACTTATATTATGGTTCTTATGAAAATAAAAAGGGGGAAGTGGCTATGAGCCATAAATTTAATGGCGGTGATATTTTGGCTTCAGTTGGTTATCAGGAATCCGATGGTTATAGATTCAATACAGATTTTGAA
>PHDE01000112.1 GCA_002842505.1 Bacteroidetes bacterium HGW-Bacteroidetes-3
CGGCAAAAGCAAAGCCGCTATAAGCGAAAACTGGGGAGGCATCCTGAAACTCATTATACAAAACAGTGGCATTGGTAAAAGCCTGGGTGGTATGACCCGAAGGAAATGAGTATGGAGAACCATCGGGGCGCGTTTTTTTAAAGATGGTTTTTAAATTGCCGGTAACTGTATAAGAAACTAAATTTGAGATAAACAAATATTTGGTTTGGTCGAACCAATGATTTTTTGCTTTTACGCCAAAAGCATCGGCAATATACATTTCTGCCACAGGCGCAAAAACTAAATAATTATCTATGTGAAACTCATAATTGTTTCCAACTTTATTGCGCAAATCAGTTTGCAACCTTCTTTCAAAATCGCTATTGTTAATAAGTAAACCAACACCAATTAAACTTATGGGGACAATGCTTTTTTTAAAAAAATGAGTTGATTTTATGCTGTCTGTTTTAGAAGCATTTAACGTTTGCCCATGAACGCCAACTATGCTTAAAAAAAGTAAAAGCAGCAAATAATTTTTTTTCATATTTTGTGAAACTCTTTTAAATATTCTAGATTCCTTTGTATAACGCCTAAAAAGTTTGAATAATATGTGCGGGAATTAAAACATTCCGTTTTCATTGATCATTTCAGCAGGAGCAGCTTGTGCAAAATCCCAAAGCTCCACTATTTTTTCCTTTTCAAAACGGAAAATATGAATGACAGCCAAATCTGTATCGTTTGGATTTTGCCTAAAACGAGAATGAACGGCCACCAAATCGCCATCTTCCAAAGCACGCTGAATTTCAAAAATTTTATTGGGATTTACTTTAGCGTCTTCTTCCATCGCTATCATTAAAGTATTTGCATCTCCTTTGAAATAAACATTGTGGTGCTTAAAATTTTGGTCAACATAAAGTTTAAATGCTTCTCTTGAGTTTCCTTTTGATGTTAATTTTAAAAAGTGTTGTGCCCTTTCTTTTTTGGTAGGCATAAATGTTTTTGTTTATTGGAACTGCTAATTTAAACAATAAATTTAGCTATTTCAGTTTACTAATTTTATTAAGAAAAAAATCCCGGCATTGCGGGATCTAAATTAATACCGATTATGTGTTCAATATAGTCCAATAAATTGTACTATTTTCACACTATATCGGCATTATACCATGGCTGTTTTGGACTAAATTATAAATCAATTTGGTATAATTTAGGCGTTGCGCCTTTATAAGTGCAAACTTTGGCAGCGTGTTCCGAAGCCTCTTTATGAAGTTGTTTTAGCGGTTTTCCGTTGAGCAAGCCCACAACCATGGCAGCCGTAAAGGAATCGCCCGCGCCAATGGTGTCAACCACTTTTATTTTTGGGGTTGGAAAGCTTGAAATTTCTTTTTGTGTAAATAAAATACTTCCTTCAGCACCTTTTGTTAACGCCAATAATTTTAGGTTAAACTGATTCAACAATTGCTTGCAAGCTTCATCTTCTGAATTTGGCAAATGAAACATTTCGCTTAAAACCACCAGTTCTTCATCATTCAACTTTACCACATTCGCGCACTTTAAAGAGGCTTCAATAGTGTTTTTTGTGTAAAAAGATTGTCTTAAATTAATGTCCAAAACTTTTAACGCTGTTTTGGGAACCAACTTTAGGGCTTCTTGGATGGTCTCAAACGACACTTTAGAACGTTGCGACAAAGTGCCAAAACAAATAGCGTCAGCTTTTTGCAAAACCGGAATCACCTCATCCCTCAGCGAAATAAAATCCCAAGCAACATTTTCATGAATTACATAATTTGGAATGCCATTATCCAGTTTTACGGAAACCCATCCGGTAGGACAATCAACAGTGTTAATTGAATATTTTAAATTTCTTTTTTTCAATAAAGAGCGAATTTCTTCTCCATTTTCATCATTGCCCAAAGCACTGATAATGGTGGAGTCGGCACCAAAAAAATTTGCGTGATAGGTGAAATTTGCCGGAGCGCCACCCAATTCTTTGCCATCGGGCAACACATCCCAAAGCAATTCCCCAATGCCAATAATATTAAATTTTCCGGTTTTCATTAAAGCCTGCCTAAATTTTCATATTCACTTTCATTTAATTTCGCAAGACGAATATGGGTAGGCTTAAAGATCATATTCAACAAAAAACCCAAGAACAATAAAGCCGCGAATACAGTGGCTAACATAAAGCCGTATTTTGCATTTGAACCAAACATATCACTCACAACGCCCATTGACAATGGCCCTAATGCCGCGCCTGCCGCCGTAAAAAACAAAATGATTCCTGCAACTGATCCATGGCTCGATTTTGGAAAACAACTAATTCCTTTTGAATTGATGGTTGGGTAAATTACGGACATAAACAAGCCGGAAAGCGGCAATAAAACAACGGTTGCAGTTTCATTGACAAAACTGAACACATAACACAGTAAAATAACAAAACTGGAAATGGTCATTACAATAGTCCAATCAAATTTAGCCATCATCCAGGCTCCTAAAAACCTGCCGCCTGCACGCAAAACAAAAAATATTGGCAATGCATATAAAGCAATAAACATAAAACTGCCGTCGTAACCCGCAATTAAGGTTGGCATCCAAACATAAATGGCCGCCTCAACCGCAACATACAAAAAAGCTGCCATGGAGAAGCCAAAAGCATATCGATCTTTAACCATCATCAAGGTTCGTTTTATGTTAATTGGCTCTTCTGTCGATTTTTTAGTGCTTGGATATTTTGCAATAAAAGCGATGATGATTAAAACCACACACAAAGTTGCTGCAACAACGTAAAGCCATTTCCATTCCACATTTCGAGTCAAAAAATAGCTAACCAAAAATGGCCCAATAATAGCGCCCACACCAAAAAACCCTTCCACAACATTCATGGTTGAAGTATGGTCGTTGGTGGATTTTGACATATCGCCGATTAGCGCCAGAGCTCCCGTTTTAAAAATACCGATAGCAGCTCCCGATATAATTAAAAGAACCAGAAAAAACCCAAAGGTATTTCCCAGCAAAAACAAATAAGAGTTAATGGCAAACAGCGCCAACCCTAAAATTATGGTTTTTTTACGCCCAATTTTATCGGCAAGAAACCCAAGAAAAATACCGGCCAACGCAATGGCTGTCATTGGGCCGTAATGCAACAATCCGGCTGCAGTCATAGACAAATTGAATTCCTTCATTACTTCGGGAATAATAACGCCCACGGCATCTGTTGTCATGGCAAACATCATAAACATAAGGTAGGTTAACCATTTTATGTTTTTCTGGTTGTACTGGTCTGGTTGAATTTCCTGATTCATCATTTTATGGTTTTTAGTATTGAGCGAGTTGTATTTTCGATATTTATTAATTTATCCATTGACAAAACTTTAACGACTAATGAACTGTTAAATTGGTTTTACCATTGTATTCCGAAAACTTAATTTCTGCCTGCATTTTTTCCAAATCGATAAAAAGTTCCGCCCAATCGCTCTTATTAATCCATTTTATATGCAGGATATTTGCTGTCGTTTCAACCAAGTTAAAATCGCCGTTAAAAGCAGGATGGTTATTTCTTAACAACATCAATTCTTTAAATTTTTGATGAAATGATTTATTTATATGGGCACTAATTTCGGCTTTGGTATAATAATGTCGGTTTATGTCGCGACCCACATTGGTTTTTTCAAGCAATTCCATATCATTTTCGCCCGCAAACAGTCCAACATAATAAACCTGCGGAATTCCAGGCACAAAAAACTGGATGGCTCTTGCCATAAGATACGCGTTTTCATCCCTTCCCAAAGCATCAAAATAAGTGCAGTTTACCTGATATAAATCAAGATTAGATGCAGCGGCTCCGGTTGCTTTTAAACTGTCGCCTTTACTGTTTAAGTGCATTTGTTTAACAATGTCATTTAAAATATCATTGGCTATTAAACCCTTATTTTCTCCTTCCGAAGCAACGTCAACAATGCCAATTCCATCATGTGTGTCAAGCACCGTAATGGCATTTCGCGGACTTACCTCCAACCATTTTTTAAGGCTCGACGCATTTTTGTTGAAAAGTGTGTCTAAAACCAACACCGGCAACGCAAAATCGTACACATAACCCACTCTTTTTGCAATTTCAATTTGGGTTTTATAATAGGAATGTATTTCAACCAAAACCTCAATGCCTTTTGCTTTTGCTTTTTCTGTTAATTGCGATATAAACTCATAAGTTTCATCAATCATAAAACAAGAAGTTCCTTGTTTTTTTATGGCATATCCGGCAGCGTCCAAACGAATCATTTTAACGCCGCCCTTTTGAAAAGTATCCAAAATTCCTTCTAAATAGCCAATTCCAAGGTTACTGTTTACGTCAATATCAATCTGATTGCTGGTAAAAGTTGTCCATATCATTTTACTTGAACCGTCTTTCAATTTAAAAGTTGTAAACGGAAATCCGGGACGAGGTCTGTAAATACTCAACAAATCCGATTCCGATGCTCCATTTGGAAACACCGTATCGAAGCTTAAAAATAAGGAAGCATACTTCGAGTTTTTTCCCTTTTCAAGATAATCTTTAAACGGCGCCGATTTTGCCGAAACGTGGTTCACAATTAAATCGGCCATAATATCAACTTCTTGACTTAGTTCATTCAAGTCATCCCAATTTCCTAATCTTGGATCTATCAATTGATGGTCAATTGGATCAAAACCAGCGTCTTCTCCATCAATCGGATAATAAAAAGGTAAAATATGCAAACCGCCAAAAAGTCCTTTTAATTCATTTCTGAAAAGTAAATTTAACGCTTCAATATTTTCACATCCTAACCTATCAACATAAGTTATTAGCTGTATTTTGTTTTTCATCTGTTTAAATTTTATTTTTTAGCGGTAACAGCTGCTGTTCGCCATTAATCATTCCTTCGTGTATCAAAATTTGTTATGCTCGTTTCATTTTTTCAATTTTTTATTAAAATTTCAGTTATTAATTTAACTAACTGCAACCACAATTCCCTCTACAATAACATTTAAAGGTTCCCCTTTTTCCAAACGGATTTGAATGCTGTCTGACACTAAATGGCAAACTAAAATTCTGTTTTTAAAATTTATTTTGAAATCAAGGCTTTTCCATTTTTTAGGTAAATGTGGATGGAAATTTAATTCACCGTCAACCAATCTCATTCCCGCAAAACCAAATACCATAGACATCCAAGATCCTCCCATACAGGCAGTGTGAATTCCATCCTTTGTGTTATGGTGCAAATTGTCAATATCCAATCGTGCCGTATTTATGAAATAATCATAAGCTTTGTCATATTCACCTATTCGGTTTGCCATAATGCTAAAAATACAGGTAGAAAGCGAAGAATCGTGTGTGGTTATTTTTTCATAATAGTGATAATCGTTTTTAATGGTTTCCATATTGCTTTCATTTTCAAGCAAAAAATGTCCCAAAATCGTATCTGCCTGTTTGCAAACTTGATGTCTGTAAAGTGTTAGAGGGTGATAATTCAAAAGCAACGGATAATTTTCTTTAGGGGTATTTTCAAAATCCCACATCTTTTTATTAAAAAAACTATCGTCTTGCGGATGTAAATTTTTCTCGGCATCATAAGGCAAAAACATGGCGATGCCTGCTTTTTCAAAATTTACGAGTTCTTCACTTTCAAAATGTAATTTCTCAGTTAAATTTTTCAAATCTTCATTTTGAAGTCCGCCAAGTTCACTCCATATCTTTCCAATTTGCACAAAAAGATTTTTGGTCAATACATTTGTATAGTAATTATTGTTTACGATACACGTGTATTCGTCAGGTCCTGTAACCGCATCAATACAAAATTTTCCGTCATTCCTGAAATGGCCAATATGATACATCAATCGCGCAATTTCGACCAACATTTCCATTCCTTTCTCCGTCATAAACGCTACATCTTCGGTTACGCTATAATATTGAATTATGGAATAAGCAATGTCAACATTTATATGATATTGTGCCGTTCCGGCCGGAAAAAAAGGAGAGCATTCATCACCGGCAATGGTTCGCCAAGGATACAAAGCCCCGATAGTGTGTCCCATTTGTTTTGCCCTTTTACGGGCAAAATCTAAAATAGTAAACCGATAGTTCAATAGGTTTTTTGCCAAATCGGGATTGGTAAACAAAAAGAAAGGGAAAATATAAATTTCTGTATCCCAAAAATAATGTCCTTCATATCCTTCACCCGAAAGTCCTTTCGCCGAAATATTGCTCCATCGATCTTTTCCAACCGACTGCAACAAATGGAACAAATTAAAACGCAATCCTTGCTGCATTTCTTCATCTCCCGTGATTTGTATATCGGACACTTCCCAAAATTTAGTGAGATAGTTTTCTTGTGAAATTGCAAAATGTCCAAAATCATGTTTCAACGCTTCATCCAATATTTTTTTATTCTGATTTATTTCATCGGGATGACGATTTGTGTCGGTATAAACAGCGTATTTGGTAAAGAAAATTATCTTTCCTTTTTCTAAATTACCTTTAAAAATATGATTGATGCTTTTCTCTTCTTTTTCAATAGACTCCTTTAAATTTTGCGAATTTAAATGGGAAATTCCGCCGACCACAACCAGCTTGGAATGCTTCGTTTTTGACTTGATAAATGACCTGTTATTTTCAACCTGTAAATCAACAATACTTAATGCTTTTGCATTTGCCGTTCCAATTCTTGGGTCATCTTCTGATACAATATTAGAAACATCGCCATTTATAGTTGAAACAATTTCTATAGCTCCATCAAAATTTACCGCTTCAATACTTATATTAATTAAGAAAAGCTCCCTTCGTGTAAATGAAGCCAGTCTATTAAAAATAATATTTATTATATTTCCCTTGGGTGATTCCCATTGTATGGTTCTAATCACCATCCCCTTCTTAAAATCCAGCTCCCGTTCATAAAACAGGACTTTTCCGCTGAACAAAGAAAATATTTCATTATTGATTTTAACAGAAATTCCTTGGGTGTCTATAACATTTAAAATACTCTGACTTCTGTCTGGAAATCCGTGTAATTTTTCTCCATAAACAATTTCTTCGCTTTCATAAAAACCATTGATATACGCGCCTCTAACACTTGGAATTTCCTTATTTACGCCTTCTTCAAAGCTGCCTCTTACACCAAAATAACCATTTGCCGTACTATAAAGCGTTTCTTTAAGTTGATAAGATTCATTAAAATTTGTATCCTTTAAACTCCAACTATTCATATTTTTAATTTCAAGATTTATTTATATTTATATTTATATTGTTGGCCTTCATAAAAGCCACTTCAATTATTATTTAAAATTTTACTGTTTGACAGCTGCCAATTTTGCCGCTTTTAATGTAAGTTTGTTTAATATATAAAAAGCCACAATAAGCAATCCCATAGGAATCAAAAGAAAATAAAAGGCTTTATGTGCGCCTAAATTTTTAAATAACCACCCAATAATTCTGGATCCCAAGGTGCCTCCCAAAGCCGAAAATATTACAATTAAACCCGTCATTGGACTGTGTAATTTTTTGGGCAAAACACTTAAAATGGCCGAATTTAATAAGGGATAAATAGGGGCGATAAATAAGCCAACCAACGGAAAAACAAATCCTATCAATGGAATATCGAAAAGACTGTTTATTTCCACCACTTCAATACCAATGGCTTTTGGCAAAATAAGTACCACAATTAACATGGCTATTAAAGTACTTATGGAAACAACCCAAAACCAAGAAAAATATTTTGTGACAAACCCCGCCGTTAACCTGCCAATTGCCAAAGAAATTGCCAAAATACTCGCCATCATAATCCCAACATTTTCAGGCAATTTTAAAACACGGGAATTAAACGTAGGCAACCAGGACATAATGCCTTGTTCAACCATTACAAACAAAAAGGCGCTTATGATAAAAACCAACACCAATATTTTGGTTAACAGCAGCATCATTTGCTTTGCATCATCAACCAAATCAACTCCCGGAATTTCATCGCCTTCATCAAACTTGATCAAGTACAATATCACAAATGAAATTCCCGATAATGCCGCTAAAAACCAGTAAACATTTAACCAAGAGTTTGGATCTGAATCATTGTTAAACGCCGGAAATAAAAAATAAGCCAAGGCAATACCTATCATAAAAACCCCTTCAACAGAACTCATTAAACTATTATGTTCCTTTTGATTGTCAACAATTAACCCTATTAAAGAATATACTGAAATTTTTATCAAGGCAAAGGAAACTCCTACAATTGCAAAGAGAATTTTTGCCCCTAAAAAAGAGTTGGCATAATACATTTGAATACAGCCCAGTGTAACCAAAAATAGTCCAGTTAACATAGACTTTTTGTAACCTATTCTTGGCAAAAATGAAGCAATTACAAAAGAAATTATTGCAATTGGCAAATCTTTAAACAATTCTAGCGTGCTTGCCGCAACCTCATCTACACCGTAAATAGTTTGGGACTTTAAAATAACAATTCCCACACTATTTAACAAAATAGCAAAAACAAAGTAATTTAGATAAAGCGATATTTTAATTCCGGTACTTTTCATCTGTTTATATTTTATTTTTTATTGGTACAGATGCAGTCGCCATTAATCATTTCTGTGTGTATCAAAATTTGTTATGGCTCGTTTCATCTATTTATATTTTATTTTTTAGCGGTAATCCCGAAAATTCGGGACTGCCTGCCATTAATCATTTCTGTGTGTATCAAAATTTGATATGCTGTTTTCATTTTATAATGGCAATTTTAAGATTTTGGTTATTGGGTTAAAATATAAAATTCTGCACTTGCCAAAAGATGACAATAACTCTTTCATCTCAATAATTTGGCAAGCGCAGAAAAGGTTAAAAAATTATACTATTGAGCACTTCACCTCTCATTTTAAAATTAAACCTCTTAATCTATATCTATCAATTTATTAAACTAAATCTTGTTCCTGTGTCGTTTTATAGTTAAATATTTATTCCATTAATTAAAGAAAGCACAATATAGGTCCATAAAACTTTTCTTTTTTCCCGAAATCGATTTCGGAAAACCCGAAAACGATTTCGAATGTTCTTAATATTTAAATCTGCCGTAACTAATCAGTGCCTAAAGTTTGGAGTGCCTAAAATGCCTAAAGTTATTTAATTTTCAGGGTAATGTACTGAAAAATAGTTGATAGATTTTCTCAATTTTTTCAAAAATGGCTTATTTTTAATATAATTGAAACTTTTTCAATTTCGTAAAAGTCCCTTTTTTTAACTTTAAGTACTTCAAACTTTAGGCACTTTAAGTACTGATTGGTTACAATCTGCCTTCTATAATTTTTTAAATAAATTTGTTTATAAATGAGCTACGGTTTCAATAAATTAAATAACTTTAAGAAAATATTTGCAAAATGGAACCAATTACATTAAAAGATATCGCAAATGCATTAAACATTTCAGTTACAACTGTTTCAAAAGCTTTGAGAGGGTATATTGATGTAGGCGCTTCAACAAAAAAAGCTGTTTTAAAAATGGCTAAAGAAATGAACTACACGCCAAATACCGTTGCCGTAAATTTAAGAACCCAGCAAACAAAAACAATTGGAGTTATTATTCCAAGCATAGTGCACCAATTCTTTTCTAATGTTATGGATGGAATTATTAATGAAGCTGAAAAACATGGGTATTTGGTAATTACTTTACAGTCAAATGAAAAACTTGAGTTTGAAAAAAAACAACTTCACCTTTTACAACAAAAAAGAGTTGACGGCATCTTAATGTCGCTGTCTAATGAAACTTATCAATTTGACCACATAAATGAACTTCTTCAAAATAAAATGCCAATAGTATTGTTTGATAAAATTGGAAAATTGGTGAAGTGTTCTAAAGTAATTATTGATGATCAATCGGCGGCCTATAATGCAGTAAGTTATTTAATTGAAAAAGGATACAAACGAATTGCGCATTTTAGGGGCTCACTGCAACCCCAAAATTCCATCGATCGGTTTTTAGGCTATAAAAAAGCGCTGATTGATCACGGAATTAAATTTGATTCGTCACTCGTTTATTTATGTGACAATAATGACGATTTTAATGATGGTTACACTAACGCAAAAAAATTGGTAAATGAACATCAAGATGTGGATGCCATTTTTGCGATTACGGATGTTGTGGCTGTCGGAATTCTAAAATATTTCAATGAAAACAACATTAAAATTCCTGAAGATATCGCTGTTTTCGGATTTAGCGATTGGTTTATGTCATCAGTAGTTACCCCAACTTTATCATCCGTCGTGCAACCGGGTTTTGAAATGGGAAGAAAAGCCACCGAAATTTTAATTGAGGAGATAAAACTTGAGCACAAAAAAATACCTTACTCTTTTCAAAAAATTGTATTGCCCACTTCTTTGGTGATCAGAAAATCTACTTGAGTTTTTATGCAGAAAGTTGGAAGACCGAAGTCGGAAGTCGGAAGACCGAAGTCGGAAGACCGAAGTCGGAAGACCGAAGTCGGAAGTCGGAAGTTCAAACAATTACACGATTCAACGCTTCAACGATTAAACGGTTCAACGACTTAACAACTAAACGCTTCAACAACTAACAGCTAATTAACAATAAAGGTTTTCTTGTCATTTCCCACGCCTTTTATAGTTAACGATTTCCATTGTTTTGGCAAAATAGGATTTTTTTGGACAATGCCTTCATTTGTGATATGCAAACCGCCGAAACCAAATAAAATGGTTTGAAGCATTCCGCCGGCTCCTGTCACAAAATACGGATTGTTGCTGGTTGCCGATTCTGAAAGTGCGCCAAAAGGCGGACGCTTATTTGCCTCATAACTTTCTTTAAACAAGCGAAAAGCGTTTTCCGCATCTCCCATTCGTGCGTAAATAACGGCAAAAACCGATTTTCCCATGGCTGGCCCTTCTTCGGCAATTTTTGGTTCGTAGTATTTTAAATCTTTTAACAACGTTTCCCTGTCGGTCACAATATTTAACGGATAGGCCAATAAATTTACGTCGGCTTGTTTTATAATTTCACCTTTGTAAGTGCTATGTTCTTTGGTGGTTCCGTCAGGGAATTTATGAATTTTAATGTTTTTGGCAACTTTTTCCCAATCGGTATTTGGCGCAATGCCCAATTCTTTCGCCGCTAAATTGGCAAATTGCAATGCCGTAATTGCGGAACCGTTGGTAAAGGCATTGTCATCAATATTTTGTGCAAACTCGTTGGCGCCCACCACATTTTTAATAGAATAACTTCCGTCGGCATTTTTAGTGACCCTGCTTACCCAATAATCGGCCACCTCTTTTAACATTGGAAAACCTCTTTCAGCCAACCATTGTTTGTTTTTGGTGACACTGTAATAATTCCAAAAAGCAATGGCCACATCTGCCGTAATATGATGTTCAAAAGTACCGGTTAAAGCCCAAGCCGGCGTGGCTTCTTCGCCGGTGTCATCGCTTTCCCAAGGAAACATGGCTCCTTTAAATCCGAAATTGAGCGCTTTCTTTTTTGCCATTTCTAAACGATCCGACCTATAATTTACCAAAGACCTTGCAATATCCTGGTTTAAAACCAACAACGGGGGAAACATCCACAATTCCGTATCCCAAAAAATATGTCCGTTATACCCTTGAGAGGACAATCCCATTGGCGAAATGCTTAAATCCGAATCGCCTCTTGCGAAGGAATATAAATGATACAATGCCAATCGCACATCTTGTTGCGACTGCAAATCGCCTTCAATTTCAATATCGCCTTCCCAAAGTGTTGCCCAAAGAGCTTTGTGCTGTTTTAACAAATCGGATTTTGGCGTTAGCAAATTAAAAATCACAAAACGCTCCGATTCCGATTGCGGATCGAAGAAATCTTGCGTGGAACATTCTGCCGCTGTCCAAGCAAAGTCAAGCGAGGTTCCTTTTTTTATTTCCTTTTCAAATGAAAGTCGGTTGTCGTATTCAGAAACTTTATTGTGAATTAAATCCGGACGCTGGTCAATTCTTGAAGAATTGATATCATGCCAAATAAACGTCGCCGAAGTTCCAACAGTATGCCTTCCCAATCTGCTCTTTGCAACGGTTTGCAAAATTGGCATGGTGGTTTCCAAATCTTTTAAAACCCTAAACGTACTCATCGGATTTTGATATTCGGCAGGTGTTACTATTTTACCGGTAACCTTAGCGGTAATCGCTTTTTTCGCGTCAATTTTAACATCAATATAGCCGGCATACGGCACATTTCGAAGCGCGTAAATCGTGTAGGAAACAGCTGCTTTGTCTTTAAAGGTAAATGAAGTCGTGAAACTGGCTTCCTTCATATTTAAGGTTTGTTTCCAATTTGAAATATTGGCTTCGGTTATTTTTTCGCCGT
>PHDE01000259.1 GCA_002842505.1 Bacteroidetes bacterium HGW-Bacteroidetes-3
GAAAATTCGGGACTGTTCGCCATTAATCATTTCTGTGTGTATCAAAATTTGTTATGCTCGTTTCATTGTATTTCAAAGAAAACACATAATTGCCATTTTAAATAATTTTATAAAACAAAAAAACTTCCCGAATTTCGGGAAGCTTTTTATATTATTGAGTAAATTTATCTAAAGCACAATACTCAATCTGGCAAAAAGGAAACGACCTCCAATACCAAATTGTTGTCCGCTTCTGGACCAAGTATATCTTCCGCTGCTTCTTGTGGCTTCAACTTCAATTTTATCAGGATAAATATCAAACAAGTTATTTGCGCCAACAGTCACGGTGGTGCTGCCTGAAACTTTATAGCCAAAAGACAAGTCGGTCACCAATTTACCGCCATAAACTTGTTGTTCTGCAGGATTTGAAGAAGCTTCAGTAACTTCACCAAACCAAACATTTCTTAAAAACACATTGAATTTATCTGTAGTCAAACTATTTGATAAATTTATTTTTGTTCTTGGTACTACTTTTTCAAGGTACACGCTGTTCGATTCTGAAAAATAAGTATCAACCAGTCCTGCCGCTTTAATTACATCAGAAGCTTTTATGTCACCAACCTGCACAGTTTGGGAAAAAGTTGCTGACAAATCCGATTTTAATTTCACATTATTGGCAATATATGTATCGTGTGTAATTACCACATCCAACCCTTTAGATTCTGTGTCGATGGCATTCGCAAAAAATGCGGCTGCAGTTGCGTTCGATTGTTTTAATAACAAATCTAGTTCAGAACCGGTATCATTGTTAGGATTTGCATCATTGTTATTGATTCCAAATTGTCCAGTATAAACCACTCGGTCATCTATTCTAATAAAATAACCGTCAACTGCAATCGTTAAATGCGCATCGGGCAATTTAGACGTAAAACCTAAACTTGCACTTTTTGATGTTTCTTCTTTTAATTGATCAATGCCCAATAATTTAGCGGCTCTGCTGTCATTGGAAAAAGTTCCGACTTCTTGCGGAATACTGCCTTGCGCACCAAAAACTGTTGAAGTTGAATTAAAATTTAATTGTTGAAGAGACGGCGCTCTAAAACCTGTGTTTACGGCTGCCCTAATATTGGTATTTTCACCGGCTTTAATTCTGGTTGCCACTTTGAAATTTAATGTTGAACCAAAATCGGAGTAGTTTTCATATCTTGTTGCAAAACTTGCCAAAAAGTTTTCAGTTACATCTGCTTCAATATCAAAATATCCGGCAACACTGCTTCTTCCGCGTGACAATTCATTGGCAAGGCTAAATCCGGGAAAAACTTGTGCTCCGCCTGGTCTTGAATTCCCAAAAAAGTCTTTGGTTGGCTGTTGTGAAGGCAAAGTTATTGCTTGTCCTTCATCAGTATATTGTCTGTAAGATGCTTCTTCACCAGCAGTAATTTCATAGGTTTCTTGTCTGTATTCTGCACCAAACGCCACGTTTAAACCTGCCAAAGTATCCT
>PHDE01000113.1 GCA_002842505.1 Bacteroidetes bacterium HGW-Bacteroidetes-3
TATTGTTCCAATTAAATGAAATAAGATTGTTTACCAACCTTAAATCATAGCCGTCGGTTGAACTCGGGCTAAGGTGTTTTGACATTATCGTTTGGGTATTGCCATTGGCAGCGTTCGATTTTACCCAAGCTTCTATGCTAAAATTGCCACTGTTTAAATTAAAGTTGTCTTTAAAATTAATATGGTCATCAATTCCATCAAAATTTACAACATTGCAAAGCTCAAAAGTAATCACAACATTATCTGTGGTAGCACAACTTGTAGTCCATCTTAAGGTGTATGCACCAAGATTAGGGCTGTAAAATGTTGAAGTTGGGCTTGTAATATTTGAAAAAATTTCTCCACCACCAGTGGGTCCGCTAACAATATCCCATATTCCAGTTGTTCCTGTTGCAGCACTTAATGTAACAGATTCTCCTCCACAAGAAGTTATTTGATCTGGGCCGGCCATACTTGAAAAGCAGGAACTTGCATCTATCGCCACTTTAATTGAGCCATCAATAGGTAAATGACAAGAAGTATCATCATATCCTTGAAAAAAATATTTTGTAAATGAAGATCCTGATGTGCCGCCAGTTCCCGTTATGGTTCCAGTTTCTAAAGAAACTTCGGGGTTGCAACCGGCATTTATTATAATGTCACAATCTGTTGTAACATTGAGGGTGAAACTTAAATCGGCATAAATATATTCAGGATGGCCTGCAGTTATTGGCAAGGTTCCCAAATCCCAAATAATTTTGTTTGTTGCTGAATCAAAATAGGGAATGTTGGTTGTGTTAAAACCGTGGTAGGTGTGATATACAATGGTTCCTGTATTGAAAATTGCAGTTGCGGGAATAGGGATTGAAATTATGGTGTTATTCGTGGCCTCGGTTCCTTCATTGGTAATATTGAGGGAATAATTGATTGTTTGCCCGGGCAATGCGTTTAAAACTAAAGGGTTTGTAACATTATTAATTGAATTTACGCTTATTAATCCCTTTGGTTCGGGGATATAGGAATCTACTGACATGGCAAAACCAAATATGGTAAACACATCCGAAGAAGAGCCAAATCTAAATGTAGTAGCCGTTTGATTGTTGGCTATGACCGAATTATTTGCATTGGGAATTGTAAACATACTGAAATCAACCCCTGTATTGTTTACTAAATTGGGATTGCTATTACCAGCTGTTGGGAATGGGAATATAGAAGAATTAAAAAAGTTATTTGTTGAGTTCCCGGCGTGATTTAACGTTAAATAGTTGGTTGTGTTATAAACTGCCGGATTTGCATTTAGTTTTTGTACCGCCAAATAATCTCCAGTTAAGTTAACATCTCCTTCACTTGCCATTACGCCCAATTTCATATTTACGGGCCCTGACCCAACTGTTGTAAATCCTGAAATAGGAATTGTTCCATATTCGCCACCTCCTGAAAGTTGTCCGTCTACAAAAGCATAGCCATCAAATAGCGTTACGGCACGACTTTTCATTAATGGATTTTCATAAATCACCACCATTACCCAACCTCCTGACAAACCCGGATTGGAATTCGACCCCTCTGTCAAAGCTATATCAGCAACAGTATAGGCGCCAGGGCCATGTGTTTTTACATAAGCCGTGATTTCTTGGTAGCCAACAAAAATACCGCTATTTGCTGATCCCGGAAATCGAATTTCTGAATTTGCCCCGTTAAGTTTTGCAGTGATGGCGGTATAAGCTACAGCTCCCGGGCCTTTTATAGAGATTTTTCTCTTATCGAAATTTTTCGTATCTTGAATAGTTTCAGGGACATTATCTATATAACTTACATTAACATAAGCGCTAGTTGGGCTAGAAATATTTGAATTTTTATCATCTCTTCGTAATCTTGTTACTTCAAGCGTATAATTAGAGTCTGAAAATATTACATAGGGTGAATTAAGATAGGCGTTATTATTGTCAATATTATCTCCTGATACATTATTATCTAAAATAATTGATTCAACACCATTATTTACAGATACGTGAACTGTTTCAGTACCATTATTATATCTATAAATAAATTTTACTGAATCACCTAATCCAGTTGAAGTAAATTCATAAGTAATAATTCTATTATCCCTTAATCCTGTTCGTACTATATTTAAACTATAATTCGTGTTTGTTATATTATTATTGTCATAATATCTTAAATTGTTATTTGTAACTGGAGTAGAAATGATATTTCCGGTAGGAACACTTTTTGTGACCGTAAAATTATCAGCATCATCCGATTTTCCCGTCCAGTATAATCCTGCAAAAAGAATAGTTGAACAATTTTGGACTGCGCTATTCTCACCCGAATTAGAAAGTTCGAGTGTTGCCATGGAAGAATTCCAAGTATTGGCATCCTCGTCAATATCAACATATTTCATCTGATTACTCTGATTGTCCGTGTTATTTCCGTAATTGACAAGCGTTAAGTTGGTGTTGCCCAACATGGTAAAATCACCCTTAACATTGTATATTTTTTGCGCAGGTGTGGCTGCCGAAGTTCTTTGCAAAAAAGGAACTTGCGGAGATGTAACTGTTTGTGCTTTTATTTGGACAGGAAAAATTAAATACAAAGCCAAAAATACAAAGAATAGTATATTGTGCTTGGCTAATAAAATGAGTTGTTTTTTGATTCCGCTATAGGTTCTAGTTTTCATAACACAGAGGGGATGTGATATTATATATAAAAATTTCAGTAAAAATTATTGGTGCTTCTTTTTAAAATTATTTGAATTTCAAAAAGAATTTGTAGAGCGCAATGCTGCCGAAATCAGAAACGTTTTCTAAAAAGTGGCTGAAAAAAAAGACGCGGTAAAATTAAGTGTAATTGTATTTTCATGTTATGGGGGTTTTGAACTCACTAAAGTAGTATATAAAAATATAACTTCCTAATTTATAGACGATAAAAATTAGTGTTTATAAAATCTGGATTTAAAATTACTTGGCATATTGGAATATATTTATTTTTCCTTTAATAACTTTGAACCTATATTCAAAACATCATTACAATTTACTTTGAGAGGGCAAGTCAAGATATGTCATAGCTCACAAGTGACAGACGGCTCCCTAGATGCCCTTGCTATTCAACACTAATTTTCTTGACCGCCATACCGTTTTTGGTGTTTACTTGCACAATATAAACTCCTGCTGAAATGTTTATTGGCAAAGAAACAGTTCGTCTGTTAAGGTTGGTATTCCAGGTTTTAATTGTTTGTCCCAAATAATTATACAGCGCCACACTTATCAGTTCCTCACCGTTGCTGTTTTTTATTTGAAGTTCTCCAAGAGGGTTGTTCATAAATACCTGAATACCTTCAATTATAGGTTGCTCTTTAACAATCAATATTTCTGCCGGCACGTCTTCTGCTTTCAGTTTTTGTAATTTAAAGGTTAGTACAAACCGATCCAGATATTCTCCCGCTTCTAAATTAATTGCAAAGTCTTTTGTTGAAATGTTGTAAGTTTCACCTGTTAATTTGTCTTTTATATGCAATGAAATATCTTCATCCATATTTTCAAGTCCGTCAATTTTAATGGTCGCCAAACCTGCTTTTGAAATTTTAATTCCTAACGGCAATTCCTGGTCACTATCAAAATTATTTACGCCTTGAATCACAAATTTCGCATTGTCAAAAGTCCAGAACATATCTTCTTTGTTGATATCGGCAATGGGTGCGTCATAGCCCAAATCGAAATGATTTGTGGTATTTTCATCAACTCCTGCCAATAACTGTCGGTGATAGCCTGTTGGTGAATCAAAAAGCAAACGTATTTTTGTTCTTTGGTCCCCAGGTTTTTTTGCTTCATTTTCGCTTGTTTTTTTGCTTCCCTTGAAAAATAAGGAACCGTCATTTGTTCCTGTAAAACCTTCCGGCAAAAACACCCGCTGGCTATTTTTAAAAACGATATTTCCGCCTTCAACTTTTTGCGGAGCTATTATTGAACCGTCTATACCAGATGTAAGTAAAGGCAATGCTGTAAGCACAAAAAAACCCTGGTTTGCAGGAATGTATCTTTCGGGAAATTTTCCACCTTTGGTGCCTGTTGCTTTTATGCGAACATCATTATCCACAGCGTCAACGCCACCCATTAAAGTATAGGTTGCATAACCTCCAACATATTCAGCCAAATAATGTGTAGCACCAGAAAAATGATGCCAAAAATACAAGGCGCCATTAAAAACATTTTTGGTGTTTCTGCCTACTTCTCCATCAAGAACGATGGTCTCCTTAATGTTGTCCAAAATAAACTCATTAGCGTCTATGGCAGAAGGATATGGATTTCCAATCAATCGGTCAACATCGCCAGCAGAATTATCCAATGCTAAAGTAATGTCTCCATTATACGGTTTGCCCCTAAACTTGTAATTTTGATTGGCTGTAATAGCCGCTATTTTTGAAGTTCCTTTCATCGTGTAGCCTTCGCCAGGTTCTAAAGGACTGTTTTCATTAGGTAGATGAAACCAAGCATTGTAATCATCATCCGCACCATAAAATTTATACAACCAATAGCTGCTTATAATTAAATTTGGTGGTGTGTTCACCGCCAAATCAGCTGCGTAATAAGCAGGTTGAAAAGTAATAGAGCCCGCATTGCCGTCAAGCATATTCCCTTTTACCGAAAATGATAAATTTGGACTGGCAACGCCTGTGGCCGCTCCAAATGTTGTAATTGGACCAACCGAGGATGACCAATAATTATAATTGTAACTGCTTGCCGTACCTTGTTGGTCTTTATCTAAATAACCGCCACTTTTTTCATCTAAAATACTGCCTTCATCTTGCATCAGTTGCGATTCACCAACCAAATCAATAACGCCATCTAATTTTAAATAATGGGTAACCCTTAAACCGTGGCCGCTTCCTGTGCCTGTTGCCATATCCAAAGTGCCGTCAACGATTATTTTTCCAGAATTATTTTTTAACCCTAAAACAATAATGTCTCTGTTTCCTGAGGAAATATCATGGTTTGTTTCAACTATATTCCAGTCAACCCTTGTGCCGTCAAGACCTACGGAATTAGGCAACATTTGAACGGAACTATTAGTCCAAGTGACCACATCATCGTCCCAAACACCGTCAGCAGCCGATACATAAGGCAAGGGCGCTGTTTGTATGCCTGTTATTGTTTTTGTTTTGTCTAAATACCTAATACGTAAAAAATTTCTTTCATTGGTTAATCCTTCAACAGTTGTTCCGTAAAAGGAATTAAAATCATAATAGGCTTTTAGTGCGCTCCAAGGCATAGTGGCCACTTCATTTTTTGTGATGGCTTTTGGTATTGTTTTACCGTTAACCAAATTGCCCGTTACTTTTTCCATCTCTTGGTTCATAAGATAACGAACTTGATCTTGGGTTAGCGCTACGTCTAAAATATATAGTTCATCTATTTCCCCTAAAAAAGGAGTACGGATGTCATTTTTACTGACATAAACTGCCCCAATTGAAAATCTGTTAAAATTGGGTGTTGGGGGCGCTACATTTTGAACGGATTTGTCCAAGATTCCATCTATATAGATAAAAACAGTGCCTCTATTATAAACAAAAGAAGCATGGTGCCATTTATCATTATTTATTGCCATATTAGAAGTGAGAATTACATTACCTTCCATTACAACATCTAATTTATTGGCTGCATTTATGTTCATTTGCAATTTAGTGCCTTTCGCCGCTATGGTACGTATATTTCCGGTTGGCTCAGATCTAATCCACGAAGAAACCGTAAATTCATTGATATTTAAATTAAGAGCATATTCACCTACCAAATAATCTGTTAAACCAATATTTACAGAACGTTTTCCTGTTAATTTAGGTGCTTTCCCAAAGGTGAAAAATTTTACGCCATCAAAATCGTACCAGGTTTGAAGGTTTAAACCCCCATCTGATTTTAATGGAATCACATCAATAATATTTACATCATTAAAACTTGCGTCATCCGAAACAATCAAAACATATTCTTCATCGGCTGTTTTTGTAAAACCATTCTCACTAAACGCTGTTGAAGGAATACCCACGAATACATTCTCTACATCACCATCCACCACATCTACTTTTGATTCCACAATTTTCCATTTTCGGTCAATTCGGGTTAATGAAGTGGTAACTCCTGTGGCGATAGTTATGATATTAGTGCCTGCGCCAGTAAAAGCGCCACCATCACAACCCCAAACCAAAAAATCTCCATCTTTTTTAAACTCATTTACATTGGCGCTGTTGGTGTCGGCTATTAACCCTAAACCAATGGTAACTTCATTTGTTTCATTGATGCTTTTGGATTGTTTTTGGTTTAAATCGGAATTGTCTGCCCTGCCAATGCCAGCAATGTTATAATTAAATCCAGCATTGGCTGTAATATCCCAAATAGCATTTCCTGTGGAATTGACATAGTTTTTTTCAGCCTGTGTTTCCCCAAGTGTAATGCCGTATTTAATAGCCAAATAGGTTTCAATTTTTGGGCGATCGATATCAGGAACACGTTGTGCAAAGGTCATTATTTCAGCTACCCTGCCATTTAGATTCCCATAAGTATCATGGGCATTTTTACCTATTTTGTAGGGTGTTCCCCAAACAATGTTGTCTGGAGTAGCAGATTCAATATATCCTACATTATCAAATACAAGTGATATAGGCACTTTTGTTGCGGTATTTGCGTCATTAATTGAATTAAACAAAATACTCATACCATCAGAAGGTGTTCCAGAATAATTGTGTGCATTTATAATTCCTGCTTTACTGTAAGATCTACTTGATGATGCTGTAAGATTGTAATATGGATTTGTTGTGGAGGATCCTTGATTATACCATAACCGCTCCGTTGAATGTAAATTTCCTAAACCAACTGCAGTTAAGTCATTAGAAAATTCTGAATCACTAACATCAACATCATTCATTATTTCATCTCCATCATTATCATACATGGATTTCCCAGCAAATGTGCCATTAATATTAGTAAAAGTAGAAACAGTTCCCGAAAAAATAGTCATCTTTGATGAGATTGAAACATCAACATCGGGTTCCATCACTATAAAAATGTCTTGACTGTAAAATCCATTATCTGCATTTTCTAAATATTGATTTAGTGAAATGCCATTATTTTCAAACTTAACTACTGGGTTAAAATTGATGTTTGAAGTGATGTTATCCAAAAAAGTTGGCTGCAAATTTGTGTCTGTTTGTGTTGCGCTTTTCCCGTTAGATCCTAAATCTTTCCATAAAGAAACTTTAGAGGCAACTGATGTTACACCTCTAGTTGATTTTAACCAAAGCCTAAAATCGGCAGTTACACCTCCAGGACCAGGGATATCAAAATCTAATAATTCAGCACTTACATTAAAGGTGTATGGGGTAGCGGTAGCATCATTACTTACAACACTAATGGTAGAGATATATGTTCCCGGCGAAACGTCTGGGGGAGTAATAATAGGAGCCGTAAAAACTATTTGAACATAGATGGAGCCCCCCGGTGGAATATTGTACGGAAGTCCGGCTGGAGTAAATGTTGGTAAGATTAGAATGTACCCAATATATGCAAAATCACCTAATGAACTGGTAATAGAAGAAATGGTAAGCGGACAGCTCCCTGTATTAACAATAACATATCCCCTTGTTTTTGTCAAACCCTGTTCCACAACGCCAAAATAGGTTCCGTTTGTTGCCGTAGTGGCTGTTGATCCATCAACAATATCTGCCAATGGGCTACCTCCCAAAACTGAAATTATGGGGGCCTTTATAACGGTTATATCAAACCAAAAATTTGCAAAATTATTTCCTGTTATGGTAACGCGCGTTGTTGTTGTTCCACAAACTGCGCTTTGGGCTGTTACATCAAATTCCAATTCCTCTTCCCCATGGCAATCTTCGGGTTTTATGTTTTCTGAGCGATCTGATGGTGAAATTGAAAAATCAAGCGTGTTTGACAATTCAATACTTTGTACGTTAACTGCTTTACAATTATTGGTCTCTGTATTGGTAATTTCAAATTTAATTCTGTTCCCTGCAGTTAATGTTATTGTAGTCCCTTGAACCACAACAGCACCTCCTTTAATTTTAACTTGCATTGTTTGGGCATTGCCCAAAAAAGAAACAAGTAAAAATAGGAATAATATCGCTTTAGAGGTTAACAAAGAAGAACCTAAATATTTTATCATGCGGTTGAAAATTTCGTATAATACAAACATATAAAAAAAATTGATTGCATTTATATGAATCGTATCTTATTGCAAATAAATGGTGTGATTTTTTTAATAAACGACAATAAAATGGCAAAATATACGTTAAGGACATTTCTTTTGAAGAAATACATTGCTATCCAAGCTAATTATTTTAATTTTAACAATTATGTTTTTAACTAAAAATATCTTAAAAATCATTGATCATCATCTCAAAAATGAAACAACATAAAATAACGTATTACGAACCCAAGGAGGAAAAACTCAATGTAATTTCACATGCCATAGGTTTGGTTTTAAGCATTGTGGCATTGGTGTTGTTGGTTACCTTTTCAAGTTTAAACGGAAGCGCGTGGCACATTGTAAGTTTTAGTATTTATGGTGCAAGTTTAATTTTATTGTACTCGGCGTCAACCTTTTACCATTATGCCAAAAATCCGAAATTACGCCACAGATTAAACATTTTTGACCATTCGGCGATTTACGTTTTAATAGCAGGAACTTACACGCCGTTTACGTTGGTTGTTTTAAATGGCTGGGTTGGCTGGACCATTTTTGGCGTTTCGTGGGGATTGGCGCTTGCCGGCATCATATTAAAGTTTTTTTTCACGGGAAAATATGATAAAATATCCACTTTTGCCTATGTTTTAATGGGCTGGTTAATCATATTTGCCCTAAAACCTTTAATAACAAGCTTCTCTTTTGATGGTTTAATGTGGCTGTTAAGCGGCGGCATTTTTTATACTGTTGGCGCAATTTTGTACAGCATCAAAAGAATTAAATACAACCATGCCATTTTTCATATTTTTGTGCTTTTGGGAAGTTTTTCCCACTTTATAGCGGTATTTTTTTACGTTTTGCCCATAAAAAAATAGGAAAGATTTACGCGCACATTATTTTAATCATTGGTGTTTTAATATTTTTCAAAAAAAATAGGTGCCTTAAAATCGTGTTAAAGCCGCAAAAAAACCGCTTATTTTAAGCACTTGATTGTTAAATTTTATGGATAAATTTAGATGTTCATTAAATATAAATAAAAAAAACGCATCTTTTTGAACATATATTCAAATGTTGTATCTTGCATTTAAATTGAACTAACGTTAACCCATTAAACATGCTACAAATTTTACTAGTAGATGACGAAAATGATGCTTTAGAAGCATTAGAGTGGAAATTAAACAATTACATTGACAATGTGGAAGTTAAAACCTGTAATTCCCCACTAAAAGCAATTGACATCATTAATGAAGAAAAACCGGATGTGGTTTTTTTAGACATACAAATGCCAGAGATGGATGGCTTCACCATGATTGAAAAGTTGAAGAACAGAGATTTTAACCTCATTTTTACCACAGCTCATGATGAATTTGCCCTGAAAGCCATAAAAGTTTCGGCAATAGATTATTTATTGAAGCCTGTTGACAAAGATGAGTTGTTGGCGGCGATGGAAAAAATAAAAAAATCGAAAAAGGGCGATTTGCTGGAAAACAAACTGCAATTATTGTTGAATAACATAAACGACAACAATGATAAAATTAATATCTCAGCCGACGGAAAAGTATATTTGTTGGACAAAGATGATGTGGTGATGTTGAAATCAGACAAAAGCTATACCACCATTTATTTAAAGTCCGAACAACAAATTTTAGTGTCAAAAACCCTAAAAGAAGTTGAGAAGAAATTTATGTTCCCCGAATTTTTTAGAGTCCATAATTCCTATTTGGTAAATTTAAACCACGTAAAGGAATACCTAAAAGGGCTGGGCGGCGAATTGATAATGACCAACGGTTTAACTGCGAGCATAAGCAGAAACAGAAAAATAGAATTGTTTAAAAGACTATATCTTGACAGCTAATGCTTTTAGACTTTAATGCTGAAATATATTCTTGGATCAGAGGTGGGCTTTTCGTCTTATTCCTTTACCATTTTTTAATTTTTTTTCAAAATAGAAACAAACTATACCTATATTATAGCCTCTATTTATTGGCGTTAACTATTTATTTACTTCATCATGTAGTTTCCGCACAATTTGAACCTTTTTACCAATATGCCAATTTTGCAATTCAGTTTTTGGCTTACGCCGCCTATGTTGCTTTTGCCAGAGACCTGTTAGACACAAGAACTCACTTAATAAAATGGGATAAATATTTTGAACTTGAAATAAAAGTATTGGTGTTATTGGCGCCTATTTTTATGCTTATTCAATTCTTTTTGGGATACGAATTTCAAGTTAAGGCCTTTACCGCAATTGCGCCTGCATTGACTATATTCACATTTGTTTCTTTTTATATTGTGCTCACCAGGATTAATGATAATTTCTCCTTATATTTTGTTGTTGGTTCCCTTATTTATGTCGTTTTGGCCAATGTGAGTTTTCTTGAGGTTTTTGTGGGTAGGGAATTTTTTATAAACAAAGGTGTTGAGCCTATGTTTTTTGTTTATTTGGGCGCTTTGCTGCAAAGCATTATATTTTCCGTAATTCTTGGTTTGATTATTAAAAGAATTGAGGAAAAAAGCAAAAATGCCGAAATTAGGTTGGCGGTAAAACTAAAGGAAATGGAGGAGCTAAAAATGACGGCGCTGCAAAGCCAAATGAATCCTCATTTTTTGTTCAATTCCCTAAATTCAATCAATAATTTTGTCATAAAAAACGATGTGGAAAAAGCATCTGACTATATCACAAAATTTTCTAAGCTTATCCGCGTTATTTTAAATAGCTCGTCCAGCCCAACATCAAGCCTTACAGAAGAGTTGGCTGTTTTAGCGCTTTATGTTAAACTGGAACAAATGCGCGTTAACGGAAGTTTTGAATACACAGTTAATGTGGATAAAAAACTGGATTTAGACCATATAAAAGTGCCAACATTGTTTTTGCAGCCCTTTATTGAAAATGCCATTTGGCACGGAATTATGAAAAGTGACGAGCCAAATAAAGAGATTCAATTAATTATAAAAGAAGACAAAGGTAATGTGCTATGCATTATTCGCGACAATGGCATTGGCATTAATAAAGCAAAAGAAATAGACAAGATGTCGCAAAAACGCAGATTTTTTGGAACCGAAGCCACCGGAAATAGGATTAGAATTTTACACCAAAATAAAGGCGTAAAGATTGAAACTATTGATATTTCCAAAGGCAAAAAAACTGGTACGCAAGTCTCCATAAGCTTTCCGATAGCTTAATTGAAAAAGTTATTCTTCCGAATAGCTTCAGCTTCAAAATGTCATCTTTAGCAGGAAGCGAAAAAGGATTTGCTTTTATACCCTTAAAGTCGCTGAACGTTTCATTAACCATTCTTTCTAAAAAATCATCAATTTCAAAATCACAAATATCCATTTGTTAATGAAATATTACCATTTGTTTACTTTTTATACACATACGCAAAGTTTTAAAAAAAGTAAAGGGTATCAATAGTATATTTGATGTGTATTAATGTCAAGAGGGGTTTTGGCACTTTACAATAAAAATATTAAATAAGTCTTTGGGGTTGATTTATTTATTCCTTGAACATTTTAAATATAGCTATATATTATAATGTTCAAGGTTTTTTTTTGCTTAAAATTTTGATTTATTTCCAAACTGCAATTTCCAACAATAATACGGCTGTTCGCTATATTTTCAATAAAAAAACAAGGAGTTTTTAATTATTGAATGCAGAAAAAGGAATACATTTACTTGAGGTTACCAAAATTAAATTTTAGGTAACTAATCAGTACTTAAAGTTAAAAAAAGGGATTTTTACAAAGTAAAACAGTTTCAATGATATTAGAAATAAGCCATTTTTGAAAAAAATTAAGAAAATGTCTCGTTTTGATACAGTTGTTGGGCTTGAAATTTTTAACTTTAGGCACTCTAGGCACTCCAAACTCTAGGCACTGATTAGT
>PHDE01000114.1 GCA_002842505.1 Bacteroidetes bacterium HGW-Bacteroidetes-3
ACCTTTGGGCTGCAGTATATTCAGCTTGTTCTGGCCAATAGGTAATTAGACTTAAAGCCTAAAACAATCTTTAAATTACCACGTACGTTGTTTTGGGCTTTATATTTAAAATTAACTTAATTTAAAAAATGGAAAAAAATGAAATTTTTATTATATAGCATTTTATGCCTTATTTCACAAACAATCCACTCACAAATAAACACTATCTGTATTTATCAGATTTCACCCATAGAGCATAATTACAATATCACAAATGCTGATGATGATGTGACAAAAAATACAAAAAAAATGCTGCTTAATGCTTTTGATATTGCAAAAGATTTGGATTATGTCTTAAAATTTAATTCGATGGAAAGCACTTCACAAATTGATGAGAGTTTGGTGAATGAAGGAATTAAAAACAACTATCTATATCCTGTTGCTAAATCGTTAATAGGAAAAGGAATTTATTACCAAAACAGAAAAGAAAAAATTGTTTTACGCCAAGCTGAAATTTTGGGTCCACTCTTTATTATTAAAGATGTTCTTATAAACAATTGGAAAATAACCAATGAACAAAAAAAAATTGGAGATTATTTGTGTTTTAAGGCTTTTAAAAATTGTGAAACATGCAGTAAAATTGAAGAGGTATGGTTTACTCCTGACATCCCAGTGCCTTTTGGGCCTTTAGGCTATGGAGGTTTACCAGGTTTAATAGTAGAAATTAAAAATAAAGGTTCAATTCTGAAATTAAAAGAAATAAAATACACAAAAAAAGATTTAAAGATTGTTAGACCAATTAAAGGAAAAGAAATAACAATTGATGAATATAATGAAATGACTAACGGTTTTCGAACAAATGCGAAGAAAATGAGCAATTAACTAAATTTTCTGGATAATTTTATTTTAAAATCTCTTTTTATGGCTAAGTATATTCTCACAATTATATTAATATTAGCTTTAAACCAATGTTTTTCTCAAAATAATATTGGTATCGTAACCTATAAAAAACAAATTTTAGAATATTTATCAGAACAAGAAGATTTTATAAAAAAAACAGAAAAAAGGCCTAAATATTATAATAATGTATTAACAATTGACTTAAATACAAAACAATTATTAAAAGATGTGAATTTTTATTTAAAATTTAATAAAGATGAGGCAATTTTTGAAGCCGAAAATATACTGGAAATAGAAAACAATAATTTCTATAAAATGGCAATCGCTGAAGGCAAGGGAGTTTTTTATAACAATATAAGTAAAATTATTTCTGAAGTTCAAAAAGACTCTTATGGGGAACTCTTTTTAGTAAGTTATCCAAAAATAAATTGGCAACTAATTAATGAAACAAAGAAAATTGGAGAATATATTTGTTATAAAGCTATCACGACCAAAATAACAAATGGCAGAAACGGGATTATAGAAACCCCTGTTACTGTTTGGTATGCTCCAGAATTATATATTCCCTTTGGTCCATTGGGCTACAGTGTCTTACCTGGCCTTATTTTAGAATTAGAAATTTATAGAGTTAAATATTATGTTGATGAAATAAACTTAAACCCTAGTGAAAAAATATATATTAAAAAACCAACTCAAGGTAAAGCAGTAACAAAAAAAGAATTTGATCAAATTGGTAATGAAATTATGCAAAATTTAAATAAAGAAAGGAAATTTTAACTTATGACTAAATTGAAATTATTTATTTTTTGTTTTTGTTTGTTTGGAATTAATTTGACAAACGCCCAAACCATCACCTTAAAAGGTTCTGTAAAAGACAGTTTACAAAATCCGTTGGCTTATACCAATGTCATAGCCAAACCACAGGATGCTGCAAAAAATTTAAAATTTGCCATTACAGATGATGACGGTTACTACAAATTAGAACTTACCAAAGGCGACAGCTATTCGCTTTCTGTGAGTTATTTGGGGTATAAAACCGTTAATTTTGATTTTGTAGCCAATGAAAATTCACAAAAAAACCTTGTTTTAAAAGATGCTCCAAACCAATTAAAAGAAGTGGTTATTGAAATGCCGGTTACCGTAAAAGAAGACACCATCACTTACAATACCGATAAATTTGTTACAGGTGATGAGCGCAAACTAAAAAACGTGTTGAAAAAGTTGCCCGGCGTTGAAGTCGATAAAAATGGCAGTGTTACGGTACAAGGCAAAAAGGTAACAACCCTATTGGTGGAAGGCAAAAAGTTTTTTGGCGGCGGCTCAAAATTGGCGGTGGAAAATATTCCGGCAGACGCCATAGACCAGGTGCAGGTCATAGACAATTACAGTGAAATCTCCTTTTTAAAAAATGTGTCAGATTCTGATGAAATGGCGATGAACATTCTCTTAAAAAAAGACAAGAAGCAATTTGCTTTTGGGGATATTGAAGCCGGGAAAGGAAATAAGGACTTTTACAGAACACACAGCAACTTATTTTATTACAGCCCAAAAACCAATGTAAATTTTATTGGCAATTTGAACAATACCGGTGAAAAAACCTTCACTTTTAAAGATTATTTAAGTTTTCAGGGAGGTGTAAGCGCCATTTTAAAGGGCGATGGCTCCATCTACAATACTTCCGGCAGTGATTTTGCCCAATTCTTAGAAACACAGGATGTAACAAGCAGCAACAATAAATTTGGTGCGTTGAATATTACAAGAGCTATCAACAAAAAATTAGATATTTCAGGATACGCCATTTTTTCACATTCAAAAAATGAGACCTTTATTGAATCCAACAATCAATACGCAACTTTTACGGAAGAAACAGCGCATAACTCCAATACCAGAAATATATTGGGCATTGCCAAATTTAATGTTGAATATTCACCAACTGTTAATGACCAATGGTATTTTAAAACCCAATACAAAAAAACAGACAACGCTAAAAGCAACAGCCTTATTTCAAGCATTGATAATGAAAACAAACTTATTTTTTCAAATAACAATGCAGTTGCAACATACCTAAATCAAAATATTGAATGGCATAAAAAATTATCCAGAAAACACACTTTTTCTTTCGGTGCCGATGTTACTTTTGACAAAAACAATCCAACAACGCTTTGGCAAACAAACCAGCCCATTTTACAGGGATTAATTCCTGTTGAAGCATCAGAAAACTATGTAATAAATCAATTGAAAGAAACTGAAAGCACCAATCTCAATGCAATATTGAAGCATTATTGGGTATTAAACAATCACAACCATATTTATACAACACTGGGAAATAAATATATTAGAGAATCTTTTTTTACGGAAGATAGCCAACAATTGGAAAGTGGAACCTCAAATAATTTTTCCTCAGCCGGTTTTGGGAATGCGTTAGATTTTAAGTTAAATAATTTGTTTGTTGGTGCACATTATAAATTTAAAACTGGAATTTTTGAATTTAAGCAAGGCGCTTTTTTACACAACTACAATTGGACGATAAACCAACAACTTGAAACTTTTACCCAGAGTGGAGCCGAAGGGAACAAACATAAAACTGTAATTTTACCTGATTTTTTGGCTAAAATTGAATTCAGCAGCTCAAAAAAATTGCAATTTAATTATCAATTGAAAAGTGCATTTTCAGATGCTTCAAAATTGGCAAATCGTTTTTATTTGCAATCCTACAATTCCGTTTACAAGGGAAATGAAGATTTAGAAAATGAATTGTTTCATACTGCAAGAGCATATTTTAGCAGATTTAGTATGTATAGAGGTTTAATGCTTTTTAGCAGCGTTAATTATACAAAAAAAGTAAAAGGAATTCAAAACGCTGTTCAATTTGAAGA
Source organism: Bacteroidetes bacterium HGW-Bacteroidetes-3 (assembly GCA_002842505.1). GTDB lineage: Bacteria > Bacteroidota > Bacteroidia > Flavobacteriales > Flavobacteriaceae > Lutibacter. Next base: position 3,756 of record PHDE01000114.1, read on the forward strand.
AACCAATCAATACATTTCTCCCGAAATGGTTAACAATCCGGAAGAGCGCTGGAGTTTTAATTTAAGTATTGACAAAAAAATCAAGAACCTAAAATATGGTTTAAAAACCAATGCATCAACTTCAAAATATTTGCAAAAAATAAATAACGATTTTGTAACCAACAAAAACAACAGTCTCGGTTATGTACTTTCGGTAAAAACATTATTTGACAAATTCCCGACCGTTGAAATTGGTTTTAAACAAAACATCGGCAACTATATTTCCAGCAATCAAACCACAAAATTTATTACAAACGAGCCGTACTTGACCATTGATTATGATTTTTTAAAAGGATTTATTTTGTCTTTTGATTATGAAAATTACAGCTATCAAAATAAAAACTTTAACCAAAAAAACACCTATCAATTGGCAAACGCAACACTTTCTTATAAAAATGAAGACAACGCATGGAGTTTTAAAATAGACGCACAAAATTTATTTAACGTGAAATATAAAAATGACAATAGTTTTTCTTCCTATATCATTTCAGATGCTAAAACCTACATTTTACCAAGAATAATGATGTTTACTGTTGGCTATAATTTATGATGCGTTCTGAAAATCGCACTTTAGCGCTCAAAAAATTATCTATGACAAACCCAAAAATAAAATGGTTAAAACCATTCCTAAACGAAAATTTCATTCATAGCCCACGGTTTAAACCGTGGGCTATGAATGAAATTTCCCATAAAAAAAGCCTCCAAAATTGGAGGCTTTTTTATGATATTTGAAAGGAGATTATTCTTCTTTCACTTCTTCAAAGTCAACATCTTCTACGTGGTCGCCTTCATTTTTTGGCTGTGCATTTCCTGCATCACCAGCTGGGGCACCTTGTGTATCTTGTTCTGCTTTGTACATTTCTTCACTTGCCACTTTCCAAGCTTCATTAATTTTTTCCATTGCAGTATCAATTTGTGCAATATCTTTTGTTTCGTGGGCTTTTTTCAAATCAGCAAGCGCAGTTTCAATTGGTCCTTTTTTATCAGCCGATAATTTTTCACCAAATTCTTTTAATTGTTTTTCTGTTTGGAAAATCATAGAATCTGCTGCATTAATTTTTTCGGCAGTTTCTTTGGCTTTTTTATCAACTTCCGCATTTGCTTCAGCATCAGCTTTCATTTTTTTGATTTCTTCATCAGTCAATCCCGAAGAAGCTTCAATTCTGATATCTCTCGTTTTTCCTGTTGCTTTATCGCCGGCAGTTACGTGAATAATACCGTTCGCATCAATATCAAAAGTCACTTCAATTTGAGGTGTTCCTCTTTGTGCCGGCGGAATTCCGTCCAAATGGAAACGTCCAATTGTTTTGTTATCGGCTGCCATAGCACGTTCTCCTTGCAACACGTGAATTTCTACGGATGGCTGATTGTCGGCCGCCGTTGAAAATACTTGCGATTTTTTGGTTGGAATGGTTGTATTTGCCTCAATTAATTTGGTCATTACATTTCCCATTGTTTCAATACCCAATGAAAGTGGTGTAACGTCTAACAATAAGACATCTTTTACATCGCCCGATAAAACACCACCTTGAATGGCCGCGCCAATGGCAACAACTTCATCAGGATTTACGCCTTTTGAAGGTGCTTTTCCGAAGAATTTTTCCACAGCTTCCACAACCGCAGGAATACGGGTTGATCCACCAACCAAGATAATTTCGTCTATATCACCAGTTGTTAAACCAGCTCCTTTAAGCGCTGTTCTGCAAGGCTCAATAGTTCTTTTAATTAAATCGTCAATCAATTGTTCAAACTTTGCTCTGGTTAAACTGCGAACCAAATGTTTTGGGCCACTTGCGGTAGCGGTAACATAAGGCAAGTTAATTTCAGTTGTTGCGGCTGATGACAATTCAATTTTCGCTTTTTCGGCAGCTTCTTTCAAACGTTGCAATGCCATCGGATCTTTACGCAAATCAATGCCTTCTTCAGCATTAAACTCTGCTGCCAACCAGTCAATAATTTTTTGATCCACATCATCTCCACCCAAATGCGTATCGCCATCGGTTGACAAAACTTCAAAAACACCATCGCCCAATTCTAATACAGAAACATCGTGTGTTCCGCCACCAAAATCAAAAACAACTATTTTTTCATCTTTTCCTTTTTTGTCCAAACCATAAGCCAATGCCGCAGCAGTAGGCTCATTGATAATACGGCTCACTTTTAATCCGGCAATTTCCCCGGCTTCCTTTGTGGCCTGACGTTGTGCATCGTTAAAATAAGCCGGCACCGTTACAACAGCTTCCGTTACTTCTGTTCCTAAATAATCTTCGGCAGTTTTCTTCATTTTTTGAAGAATCATTGCAGATATTTCTTGTGGCGTGTACAATCTTCCGTCGATATCAACACGAGGCGTGTCATTATCTCCTTTTACAACTTTATAAGGAACGCGCTCTGCTTCCATTTTAGATTCAGAATATTTGTTTCCCATAAAACGTTTAATTGAATAAACGGTTTTTAAAGGATTTGTAACAGCCTGACGTTTAGCAGGATCACCCACTTTTCTTTCTCCACCTTCAATAAATGCCACAATAGAAGGCGTTGTTCTTTTTCCTTCTGCATTAGGAATTACCACTGGTTCATTTCCTTCCATTACGGAAACACATGAATTGGTTGTTCCTAAATCTATTCCTATAATTTTTCCCATGACTATATGCTATTAAATTTTTGTTTTTTAAACTCTGAATTACGGTATTCAATGATTATGCCATTGCAAATATTATGTCAAGTTGTCATAATTAAATAAAACGGATATAGAATTTGTCACTGAATCGGCATAAACTTTATAAAAACTGAAAGGATATAATACAATAATCTATATTTGCTTTCTTTATAAAAATGATAAAATGGAGTGTATTTCAGTTTTTGATATGTTAAAAATAGGGATCGGTCCTTCCAGTTCTCATACTTTGGGTCCGTGGCGCGCTGCAGAAAGATGGATCAATCACCTTAAAAAAGAGGCTAATTTTACCAAAGTCACTTCCATAAAAGTGGATTTATATGGATCGCTTTCTTTGACAGGAAAAGGCCACGCTTCCGATTTGGCCATATTGTTGGGATTGGCGGGGGAAGATCCGGAAACCATTCCTACGGAAGAAATTATTCCCATAACTAATGACATTCAAACTTTTAAAAAAATACGTTTTGGCGGTAAAAACATCATTGATTTTGACTCGGAAACAGACATTATTTTTAACCGGGAATTTTTGCCATTTCACGCAAACGGCATAAAATTCAGGGCGTTTGAAAATGGAACGGAAATTTCATCGGACACTTATTATTCCATTGGTGGCGGATTTGTGGTTAGAGAAGAATTAATTCACGCCAAAGCAAATATTAAAATCCACAAAACATTTCCTTATCCAATTCAAATTGCCAAAGAATTGGAGCTTTATTGCAAACAGGAAAATTTAAAAATCTCAGAAATTGTGCTGAAAAACGAAAGATCGCTAAGAAGCGACCAAGAGATTGACCTTCAAATGCACCGTATTTGGGACACAATGCTCGAATGCATGTACATTGGCTGCCACACATCGGGAACGCTTCCCGGCGGATTGAATGTGAGACGCCGCGCTTTTGACATTCACGAAAAATTACACGTTGACTTTGTCTATAATTCACCTGCGGAATGGCTGCAAAGCATCCGGAAAACGGAAGTGAAGTTTCGGGAAATACTAAAATGGGTGAGTTGTTTGGCTTTAAGCGTTAATGAAGTGAACGCCTCTTTGGGCAGGGTTGTCACCGCGCCAACAAATGGAAGCGCCGGTGTAATACCAGCCGTTTTGATGTATTATATGGTGATTGAAAACCATCAGGCAAATTTTGAACACGTGAAACAATTTTTATTGGTGGCGGGAGAAATTGGAAGCATTTTTAAAAAAGGCGCGACCATTTCAGCAGCAATGGGAGGTTGCCAGGCAGAAATTGGCGTATCCGCTGCAATGGCCGCAGGCGCATTGACAGAATTGCTCGGCGGAAGTCCGGAACAAGTTTTAATTGCAAGCGAAATTGCGATGGAACATCATTTGGGATTGACATGTGATCCTATTGGCGGCTTGGTGCAAATTCCTTGCATTGAACGAAATGCCATGGGTGCCATAAAAGCCATTCACGCGGCTGAACTAGCTTTGGAATCTGATGCCTTGAATGTTAAAGTACCTCTTGACAAAGTTATTGCCACAATGTGGGAAACTGCGAAAGATATGAATTCAAAATACAAAGAGACTTCAGAAGGCGGTTTGGCCGTAAGCGTTAATATTTCAGATTGTTAGCCAAAATTTATTTTTTATCGATATTATTTTTTAACTTTAGTAGCAGAATTCTATTTTTAACTTAAAAAATTGTAATCATGAGTAAATTCGATGAAAAAATGGCACTTTATCAAAGTGAAATGAAAAAATTGGGTCTTAAATTTGATGCCGATTTATTTACAAAAGTAACAAAAGGCTTAGGGCCTTCAATTTACAAAGCTGATGCTGAAACTGTTTCCGCTTCCGATAAAAAGGAACTTGAAACTTTAAAAAAGAACTTTTTAATGAAAAAATTAGGATTGGCCGATAGTCCGAAATTAGATCGCGCAGTTGAAAATGTCATTGAAAAGGTTGGAAAATCGAACAGAAATAAATACAGAGCCATTGTTTATTATGAATTGGTGAAAGAATTGGGCCAAGAGGCGAAATACAATTAACGTTTATAAAAAAACCCGCAATTTGCGGGTTTTCTTTTATCATTTTTTGAATTTTTATATTTGAAATATTTTCACTTCTGTGAACTAATCCAACTCTTCTTCACTTTCTTCATCGGCAATATCTTCAATATCACTATCGAATACATCATCAAAATTATCCTCATCAGCATCATAATCTTCCATCGTTTCTTCGAGTTTCAAACTAATTTTAACAAGATATATGGTGTCTTCAAAACTTACTTCAACAGCCCTAACGGTTTCGCCTTGAGCATTTTTAAAGGTAATGATGTCTTTGTAGCCATATCCATTAGGAAATTTGGCTACCAACAAGTCTAAAATATCACTGGTTAATTTACTGTAATCTACTATAACTCTTTTCATAAACTGCAATTACATATTTAACAAATACGCGAAAATTAAAGGCACAACAATGGTTGCGTCAGATTCAATTATAAATTTTGGGGTATCAATGTCTAATTTTCCCCAAGTTATTTTCTCATTTGGAACTGCACCTGAATACGAACCATAACTTGTGGTGGAATCGGAAACCTGACAGAAATAACTCCAAAATGGTGTATCTGTACGCTCCAAATCCTGGTACAACATTGGTACCACACAAATAGGAAAATCGCCAGCAATTCCACCACCTATTTGGAAGAATCCAATACCGGTTTTAGAATTTTCGGTATACCAATCGGCTAAGAAAGTCATATATTCAATTCCCGATTTCATGGTGCTTGCTTTAAGTTCCCCTTTTAATACATAAGAAGCAAAAATATTTCCCATAGTGCTGTCTTCCCAACCCGGAACCACCATTGGCAAATTGGCATTTGCAGCGGCAATCATCCAGCTATTTTGTGGGTCAATTTCATAATATTGTTCCAATACACCCGAAAGTACCAATTTGTACATAAATTCGTGCGGAAAAAATCGTTCCCCTTTATCTTCGGCATCTTTCCAAATTTTGAAAATATGCTTTTGCAATCTTCTGAAAGCTTCCTCTTCCGGAATACAAGTGTCGGTAACCCTGTTCAACCCTTTTTCCATTAAATCCCACTCATCCTGAGGCGTTAAATCTCTATAATTTGGCACCCTTTTGTAATGGGAATGGGCAACCAAATTCATCACATCTTCTTCCAAGTTTGCACCGGTGCAAGAAATAATATGCACTTTATCCTGTCTGATCACTTCAGCAAATACTTTTCCAATTTCCGCGGTGCTCATAGCGCCTGCCATAGAAACCAACATTTTTGATCCGCCAGCTAACTGATCTTCATAGCCTTTTGCGGCATCAACCAATGCAGCAGCATTAAAATGCAGGTAATACTTTTCAATAAATTGAGAAATCGGTCCTTTATCAATCATAATCTTCGTCTTCGAATTTTGAGGTTTTATTATTAGGTTCTTTAAAACCGGCTTCGTTTTCGTAATCGTCCAATTCCAAATTATCAAACTTGTAACTCAACATTTTATAATACAGTTTTGCGGCAAGAAAATCAGATGATTTGTCCTTTTCATTTGGGCAAAGTTCCATAATATCAAATCCAACTACATTTTTTTCCTTGAATATTTTTTTCAAAAAATCCAATGTTTCATACCAAAGCAATCCTCCCGGTTCAGGAGTTCCCGTTGAAGGCAATAAAGAAGGATCAAAAGCATCCAAATCAAATGTTATAAATACATTTTTAGTCATTAAATCAATGGCATTTTCCATCCAATAATCATCTACTGCCATTTCATGCGCAAAAAATACTTTATCTGGATCCATCACGCTTTTCTCCAAAATATCCATGCTGCGAATACCTATCTGAATGAGATTGGTGTTTTGGCTTGCTTCATACACCGAACAGGCATGATTGCATTTGGAGCCATCATATTCCTTTCTTAAATCGGCGTGCGCATCAATTTGCACCACCGTTAAATTATCAAAACATTCATTAAAAGCCCTGATGGTTCCAATAGAAACTGAGTGTTCACCTCCAAAAATGGTGACAAATTTATTTTTTCTTATAAATGTTTTAGTAACCGCATGAACCGCGGCAACCATTTTTTCCGGAGAAGAATTCTCGATAACGGCATCGGCCAAATGAATTCCGTTTTTATAAACTTCTGAATCCGTCTCAATATCATAAAGTTCCATATTGTCTGAAGCATTTAAAAATGCTTCAGGACCCTTGTCGGCTCCTTTTTGCCAAGTGCTTGTTCCGTCATAAGGAACAGGAATCAAAACTATTTTTGAAGTTTCAATTTTGGCATATTGTTCAGATATCCCCGCGTAAGTTCTTTTATTCATAACCTAATATTTTTAAAAAATCGCTTGCTGTTTGTTTTTCTTTAAACACTTTAAATTCTAATTTACCTTCGTTATCTTTTGATATAATAATATGTTTTGGCTGCGGAATTAAGCAATGTTGCAAACCTCCGTAGCCGCCTATTGATTCTTGGTAAGCGCCTGTATTAAAAAATCCTAAATACAGTGGCTTTTCTTCTTTGTATATTGGCAAATATATGGCATTAATATGCTGTTCCGAATTGTAATAATCATCGCTGTCACAAGTTAAACCGCCTAATAATACGCGTTCATAAACATCATTCCAACGATTTAAAGGTAATAAAATAAATCGTTTATTAATGGCCCAGCTATCTGGCAAAGTAGTGATAAAAGAGGAATTTATCATATTCCATCTTTCTCGGTCGTTTTGCTTTTTTTGATATAAAACCTTATAAATTGCGCCTCCGCTCTCTCCTACCGTGTAACTACCGAATTCGGTAAAAATATGAGGAACCTGCACTTCGGCATCTTCGCAGGCTTCTTTTATCTGGCAGATGATTTCATCAACCATATAGTCATAATCATAGTTAAAAGCCAATGAGTTTTTTATAGGAAATCCGCCTCCAATGTTTAAGCTGTCTAAACTCGGGCAAATTCTTTTCAAACTGATATAAACTTTCAAACATTTACTTAACTCGTTCCAATAATATGCATTGTCTTTAATACCTGTATTGATAAAGAAATGCAACATTTTTAAGTTCACTTTATGATTATCTTTTACTTCGCGTCGGTAAAAATCGACGATATTTTTATAGCCAATTCCCAAACGTGAGGTGTAAAATTCGAACTTTGGCTCTTCTTCAGATGCAATTCTGATGCCTATATTCATTTTTTTTCTGATTCCCTCGGTAAGCAAGCCAATTTCTTCATAATTGTCTATAATCGGAATACAATTTTTATGTCCGTTATTAATCAATCGCTGAATATTTGCAATGTATTCATCTCTTTTGAAGCCATTGCACAAAATAAAGGTTTTATCGGTTATTTTGCCTTCCCTTTTTAAATTTTCAACAATATCAATATCGATGGCCGAAGAAGTTTCAATATGAATGTCATTTTTTAAAGCTTCATCCAAAACATGTTTAAAATGGGAGCTTTTAGTGCAATAACAATAATGAT
>PHDE01000115.1 GCA_002842505.1 Bacteroidetes bacterium HGW-Bacteroidetes-3
AACCTGCCACCCATAGGCGAAATGGTTTTGTCGATCACCTCCAAAAGCGTCACGGCATTTGGCGAATTGGAATGATACAACTCTAAATTGCGAATGGTAAATCGGTCCATCCAAACGTAATTATCTTCGGAAATGCGATTGATGACCGAAATATGTTCTAGTTTATTGTGTTGTGTTTCAGACAGATAATACAACACAACGGCAGCAGCGATGATGCCTTCTTCCAACTCTTCAATCCCAAAACCTTTGAGGGTTTTCACTTTAAAATGGTTGGTCAATGCTTCGTTGGCATATTCAGGCTGAAAAATCCAGTCTTCTAAATAAAAATTATAAAATCGATCGCCGAATAATTCGTTGAATTTTGCTTTGTGCTGTTTTTGGACCAAAACTTCACTCGGACTAAAATTTTGCAGCAATTTATCGATGTATTCAACATTTCCCTGTGCGGTTAAAAATTCACCGGTGGAAACATCTAAAAACGAAATGCCGACCAGTCTTTTTCCAAAATGCACCGCCGCCAAAAAGTTATTGGTATTTGATTGTAATACTTCGTCGTTTAAGGAAACGCCGGGCGTAATCAACTCGGTAACGCCACGTTTTACAATGGTTTTTGTCATTTTTGGATCTTCCAACTGATCGCAAATTGCCACGCGCATTCCCGCTTTTACCAATTTTGGCAGATAAGTGTTTAACGAATGATAAGGAAATCCGGCCAAAGCAGTTTCAGTTTCGCTGCCAGCGCCACGTTTTGTTAAGACGATTCCTAAAACTCGGGAAGCTTTTTTGGCATCTTCGCCAAAAGTCTCGTAAAAATCGCCAACCCTAAATAACAACATCGCATCAGGATATTTGGTCTTAATGGCATTGTATTGTTTCATTAAGGGAGATACTTTCTCGGTTTTAGGCGCCAATTTTTTAAGAATTTAGGTTAGTTTTGCGAAGTTACATTTTTTTCGTTTACATAGAAATGTTTTAGGTAAATGCATCTTATTAACGACTCAAAGATTAAAGAAAAGAGAAAAGAGAATAAAGAAAAGAGAATAGAGAGAAGAGAATAGAGAGAAGAGACCAAACAATTATACGATTAAACAAATATGGTAAGCAGTTTTCAGTTTCAGTAGACAGTATAATAGAGAAACAAATGAACGTTTAAACAATTAAACAAATATAGTAAGCAGTTTTCAGTTTCAGTAGACAGTATAATAAAAATACAAATGAACATTTCAACAAATAAACAAATAAACGATTAAGCAAATAAACAACAAAAATGCGTAAATTAAAAAATAGTGAATTGGAACGATTGGATGTTGAAGCGTTTAAAAAAACGGCTAAAATTCCGCTGATTGTTGTGCTTGATAATATCAGAAGTTTGAACAATATTGGGTCGGTTTTTAGGACAAGTGATGCCTTTTTAATTGAAAAAATTTATTTATGCGGAATAACGGCGCAACCACCGCATAAGGACATTCATAAAACCGCTTTGGGCGCCACTGAATCTGTGGATTGGGAATACGCTGAAGATACGCTGGAACTTATTGAAAGACTGAAAAAGTTAAAAATCAACATATTGGCGATTGAACAAGCCAAAAACAGCGTGATGCTTCAAGATTTCACAATTGAACCAAATCAGAAATATGCGGTGGTTTTTGGAAATGAGGTAAAAGGCGTTCAGCAAAAAGTGGTTTCAGCTTCAGATTACTGCATTGAAATTCCGCAATTTGGCACCAAACATTCGTTAAATATTTCGGTAAGTGCAGGTGTTGTAATTTGGGATTTGTTTAAGAAATTTAGGTTTTAGAATCTGGTAGCTGGTAACAAGTATTTGATATCAGGAATCAGGAATTTTGATTTTCTTCGATGAAACGAGCATAACAAATTTTGATACACAAGGGAATGATTAATGGCGAACAGTCCCGAATTTTCGGGATTACCGCTAAAAAAATAAAATTTAAACAGATGAAACGAGCCATAACAAATTTTGATACACACAGAAATGATTAATGGCGACTGCAGCTGTACCAATAAAAAATAAAATATAAACAGATGAAAAATTTCGTTATTTCAAACTACATCATTCTCAATTTTAGCAGTCAGATTTATAAATTCTTGCACAGACAATTGTTCGGGACGTTTGTTAAAAATGGGGTCTTCCCTTAAATTATCGGATAAGTTGAGTGTTTTTAAACTGTTTCGCATTGTTTTTCTGCGTTGGTTGAAAGCGGTTTTAACAACGGTATAAAACAATTTTTCGTTAACGGGCAAGGTGTAATTTTCTTTTCTGGTAAGCCTGATTACGCCGGAATCCACTTTTGGCGGTGGATTAAAAACTGTGGGCGGGACCGTAAATAAATACTCCACATCATAAAAAGCCTGGGTTAAAACCGATAAAATGCCATACACTTTACTGCCTTCTTTTTCCGCAATGCGCAGGGCAACTTCTTTTTGGAACATTCCCGAAAATTCAGGAATTTGTTGTCTGTTTTCCAATGTTTTAAAAACAATTTGTGTGGAAATATTATAGGGAAAGTTGCCAATAATTGCCACTTGTTCTTCCCCAAAATAATCGGACAAGTTAATTTTTAAAAAATCTTTTGAAATAATTTTGTCGGCTAAATTTAAATAGTTCGCTTTTAAATATTCAACTGATTCCATGTCAATTTCAATCACGTGAACATTCAAAGGTTTTTTGAGTAAATACTTGGTTAAAACACCCATTCCCGGACCAATTTCCAGCACGTTTTTGTAGCCTTTTTCCGTTAGGCTGTCGGCAATACTTTGTGCTATTTGCTCATCCTTCAAAAAATGTTGTCCAAGGTGTTTTTTTGCTCTAACGCTCATAATTAGTTTTTAACGCTCATGCTAAATTGTTCGCTGATTATTTTTAACTCGGTTCTGAAAGCCACAAATTTACCATTAAAAAGTTTGATGGCCTCATCACGTAATCTGGTGGCGTCTTCTTTATAATAATCCTGCAAAGTAGTCAAACTTTCAGTGGTATATTGCACAGAATAAGTAGTGCCGCCCATTTCTTCTTCAATCATCACCTGGCTCATTTTGGCGTAAATAAATTTCCCGGTTGAAAGCATATCCGGAATGTGTTTTTCTTTCATCCATTTAAGCCATTCGTCGTGAATGGATTCTTCTATGTTTGTGGTAACGCTGTAGATGTACATATTAAAAGTTAAATATTAAATATTAAAAGTTTCAAAGTAGGGACAGGTCGCGACCTGTCCGTTCAAAGGTTAAAAGTAGGGACAGGTCGCGACCTGTCCGTTCAAAGGTTTGGATATATTACTGATTCAAAATTCAAAACCCATCATTCAAAATTTCTATTTTCATTGCTTTTTTAATTTCGGACTTCCGTCTCCCATCTTCGGTCTTCAGACTAAATCCTAATTCACCCCATCGCCTCTTAGTTTTCTAAATTTTTTTCGGGCATCAACTACATAAATGCTCGACGGATAGTCAAATATAATTTTTTGATAGTATTCTTTAGCTTTTTCGACGGCTTTTAGTTTGTTTTCATACAATTCAGCCAAATAATAATGGGCGTCATCGGCTAAAATATCGTCTTTATTTAGGTTGATAATTTGCAAATAATTGTTTTCCGCCTTGGTGAATTCATTTATTTTTTCGAACAACTGTGCCTGTTTAAACAGCGCTTCATCTTCAATTGGATGTCCTTTGTATTCATTTAAAACAACTTGTAAAGTGTCAATGGCTTGCTGATTTTTATTTTGAAAAGAAAGCAAATCGGCAACTGAATATTTTTTCAAAGCTATTTTTAAACTGTCTTTCACCGCATTGTCAGTTATCAATAAATTCAAGGCCAACGCATCGTTTGCAATGAGTTGAGAAGTTGAATTTTTCAACACGCTCAACTGCGATTGCGCCCACTCAAAATCGCCTTTGAAATAAGAAGTTTGCGCAATTTTAAACCGCGCCGTTTGTCCGATTGGCTGATTTTTCAAGTCATTTTGAACCTGCGTATAATAAATTAAAGCACTGCTAAATTTGTTTTGAAACACCAAAATATCGGCTAGTTTTGTTTTTAAATACCCTTTTTGAAATTCGTTTATAGGCAACTTAAGTGCTTCTTTCAACACCGAAATGGATTGTTCGGATTGATTTTTTTTGAAGGCCAAAAATTCCGCATAAATGGCTTGGATATTTAACGTGGCCACATTTTTTCCATACTGTTTAAACAATTGCTGAAATTGGGTTTCAACAGTTTCAGCAGGCGCATTTGTTTTAATGTCGATTTCCAGTAAATACAATTTGGCAATTAACTCAGTTTCTAAATTTACAGCGTTTTCCAGCACATAGTTGAAGCAGTTTTTTGTGGCTTCAAAATCGTTGTTTTCAAAAGTGATTTTTCCAAGAGCCAAAAGGCCATTTAAATTGCCTAAGTTTCTTTTGTGCAGTGCTTTTTCCTGAATAAGCGCTTTGCCATATTCTTTTTGCTGAATAAAAAGCCAGCTTAACAATTCATTCCAACTGTTGTTCGGATTGTTTTGCGAGCGTTTCAGCAAGAGTTTTTTCAGTAAAATATTGGATTCATTTTCAGCATCGTCTGTAATAAATTTCCCGATATAATTTTTTGCGATCGATTCGTAATTTTCATTCTTTTCAATAAGGTTTAAATAGGTATTAAACATATTTTCAAGTTCTCCTTTTTCACTGTAAATTAGCGCAATTTGAAAATTATAATCGGCATTCGGATTTGCTTCCATCGCTTTTTTATATGCCAGCAGCGCGTAATCCAACAAGTAATTGTCCTGAAATGTTTTTCCTATTAAATAACCCACATTTGCTGATTTCTCAATGGCGAGCAAAGCATTTTTATAATAAGGAACCGCTTTTTCAGGAAGATTTTGCAACTGGTAATTGTAGCCCAATTCCACTAACAAATACTCCTGATTGGGGAAATTTTTCAATTGTCGGACAATAATTTTATTGGCTTCTTCAAATTTTTCCAATTGCTGATAACAGTCAATCAGGTCATTTAAATAATTGGGGTTAAACGGATTTTTTTCATGCAAACTTTCATAAAGAGAAGCTGCTTTTTCATACTCGCCATTCCTAAAATATTGCAATGCCAATTGTGGTTCCTGTGCGTAAATTTGCAAGGAAAAACAAAGACTTAATAAAAATAAAGTGTAGCGCATGAAGTGATTTTTACATTTTCAAAGATAACCAAACAAGTGTTAAAATTTTTATAAATAAAACTGTTTTCCGGAAAGCGCTGTTACAATTTTACCTGTAAAAAGTCTTTTTGGAAAGAACCAGTTAAATTTTATGTTATGCAATCACTTGTTGAAAATTACGAAACAAAAAAGAAAAGCGCATTAAATTTTATGCAAAACGGACAATTGAACGCTTATTTTGAAGCGTTGGTTGAAATGAACAATTACAAAAAATTGCTGTTTGCAGTTTGCGCTAATTGATGTATTCAAATCCGCAATACGGCACCAGCGCCTCCGGAATTTTAATACCTTCGGGCGTTTGGCAATTTTCCAGCAAACCGGCCAAAACGCGTGGTAACGCCAATGAACTTCCGTTTAAAGTATGCGCCAGTTCTGTTTTTCCTTCGCTGTTTTTAAACCGAAGTTTCAATCGATTTGCCTGAAATGTTTCAAAATTTGACACAGAACTAATTTCCAGCCAACGGTCCTGCGCTGTTGAAAACACCTCAAAATCGTAAGTTAACGCTGAAGTAAAACCTAAATCTCCACCACATAAACGCAATATTCTGTAAGGCAATTTCAATTCCTGCAAAATGCTTTTTACGTGATTTACCATCAATTCCAAAGCGTCATAAGAATTTGAAGGATGCTCAATTCTCACAATTTCAACCTTATCAAATTGATGCAACCTGTTTAATCCGCGAACGTGTGCGCCATAAGATCCGGCTTCTCTTCTGAAACAAGGCGTATAAGCAGTTTTGCGAATAGGAAATTCGGCTTCTTTTAAAATAACGTCCCTGTAAATATTGGTAACGGGAACTTCTGCAGTTGGAATTAAATATAAATTATCGGTGGCATCGTGGTACATTTGTCCTTCTTTATCAGGCAATTGCCCTGTTCCAAACCCGGAAGCTTCATTCACCAAATGCGGCACCTGAACTTCATCATAACCGGCGGCGGTATTTTTATCCAAGAAATAATTGATCAAGGCGCGTTGCAATTTCGCGCCTTTTCCTTTGTAAACAGGAAATCCTGAGCCAGTAATTTTATTGCCCAGCTCAAAATCGATAATGTCATATTTTTTTGCCAATTCCCAATGTGGCATGGCGCCTTCGTGCAATGTTGGAATTTCGCCTTCTTGATAAATGTTTAAATTGTCTTCTGCAGAAGTTCCTGCGGGCACAATTTCGTTGGGAATATTTGGAATTAAATATAATAATTCCTGTAATTCATTCACTTTTTGCTGAAGATTTTCAGTCAATTCTTTTGATTGGTCTTTTAACTGAACGGTTTTTTGTTTTAAAATAGCGGCTTTTTGTGTTTCGCCTGATTTAAACAAATCGCCAATATCTTTGGAAAGCTTGTTCGATTCGGCTAAAATAGCGTCCAATTCTGTTTGAATGGCCCTTCTTTGCTCATCTGCCAAAATGGTTTTGTCAACCATTTCTTGGGCATTTTTAAAATTTCTTTTTGCCAAACCTTTTAAAACAATTTCCCTGTTTTCTCTAATAAACGCTACTTGCAACATGGTTTTTTCCCCTTTAAATGAAAGGCAAATTTAAGAAATTGTAGTGAAATGAAGCTAATTAGTTTGATTTGATTTAACACAAACGGTTTCATTGATGTTTGAAACTATTTGCGGCACTTCCTTAATTTTGAAAGTGAAGTCTATTTTAAATGATTTATTGGAAGATTTCGTGATTTTAAATTCCCCTTTTTTGATGGGATAATAACCAGTTTCGCCTTTGCAAAAGCACAAACGGCCAAAAGTCAATTTTTTGGTTTCAAGCGCTTCATCGGTAATTGTTTCTTCTGAAATGGCAGCGTCTAATTCGGCAAAAATAACTTCCGAATAATTGCTGTCTTGGGTATTTGGAGCCGATTTTCTGGTGAAAATGTATTTAAAAATCGTTTTATTTCCTTCAGAAATAATGGGATATAAATTGCCGAATTCATCTTTTTTAAATTCCAGTGAACTGTTTGGCAGCAATTCAATAGTGCAATCGCCGTTTTCCGGACAATTTACGGTATTGATCAACACAGCTTCATTTACCGTAATAGTTGAGGTTGCATTTTTGGCCGATTTGCACGAAACCAACAGTAAAATAAGTAATGGCAGGAGCGTTTTCATTTGTCAAATGTAGGCAATTTAGCGTTCAAACAAATTGCCGTTTATAATTTTCAATGAATTTTGTTTGTCGATCTTCAATTGATTTTTAAGGGCTGAAACCGAGTCAAATTTTTGTTCATCACGCAAAAATTTTAACACATCAATTTGAATATTTTTTCCGTATAAATCTTTGTTGAAGTCGAAAAAATGAATTTCAATGGTTTGTTTTTTTCCTTTTACCGTTGGGTTGAAGCCAATATTCATCATGCCATAAACGGTTTCTCTTTCAATTTCGGCTTTAACAATGTAAGAACCTGTTTTTGGCAACAATTTATAGGTTTCCTTAACGGATAAATTTGCGGTTGGAAATCCAATTTTCTCTCCTAAATTTTTTCCTTCCACAACCTTTCCATTCAACATAAAATAATAACCCAAATAGCGATTTGCTTCTTCAATATTGCCAAGCTCAATGGCTTTTCTGATTTTAGTTGAACTGATGGCAATGTTGTCAATTTCCTGTTGTGATATTTTGGTTACTTCAAAACCGAATAGCTCTCCGTATTCCGTTAATTGCTCAAAATTGCCTTCCCTGTTTTTTCCGAAGCGATGGTCGTAGCCAATAATTAAATTAGAAATTTCCAGGTTGTTAACCAACACATTTTTTACAAAATCCAAAGCGGTTTTTTCGGCAAAATCTTTTGTAAATTCTTGAATCACCAATATTTCCAACCCCGTTTTTTCCAATAATTTAATGCGTTCATCAATGGTATTGATCAATTTAATGTCTGAATTTTTATGCAAAACAATCCTTGGATGCGGAAAAAAAGTCAATAAAACAGATGAAGCACCACTTTTTTTTGCATTTGAAACAAGGTTTGACAATACTTTTTGGTGGCCAAGATGCACGCCGTCAAAAGTGCCAATAGTAACAAAAGATTTGTTTGCTGATGTATAGTCAGATAAATCGGTATAAATTTTCAAAATTGAAAATAAGTTTGGTTATTTATGGGTTACAAAAATACTTTAATTAATTAAAACGAGATTGATGTGCGTAATTAATTTGGCATTTAAATTGCGCACAAAATATTATCATTCTATATTTGTGAATTCAGCTTGTCCCAATATCAAAATGATTTATGAAACAACATTATAAAAAACAGTTCCTTTTAACACTTTCTTTGTGTCTTCTATTTTTTGCTGTTTCAGCCCAAAATTCGGATGAATTATGGACTAAAAAAACTGATTTTGAGAAAAGCGCTTCAAAAAAATTAGTCCGAAAATCTATTCCGAAGAAATTTGAAATTTATCAGCTAAATATCAATCAACTCAAAAGCAGGATAAACAATGCTCCAAAACGAAAAGGGAATCTTGAAAAATCGAGCACTATTTTAAGTTTTCCCAATGAAAAAGGGATTTTGGAAAAGTACCAGATTTTTGAAGCTTCAATCATGGAAGAGAATCTTCAAAAGCAATATCCGAATATCAGGTCTTATGTTGGCAAAGGCATTGAAAATCCTGGTTCCGTAATTAGATTTAGCGTAACGCCACAAGGTTTGCACACCATGGTTTTGGGGAAAGCCGAAGGAAGTGTTTTCATAGATCCCTATACTGAAAATAAAGATTCCTATATTGTATATTCAAGCAAAAACTTGCCTTCAACAGCGCCTTTTGAATGCAAATTTGATGAGGTAAACACTTCACAAAAAACTAGCGCATCATCAGCTTCAGCGAAAGAAGATAATGCCAATGACGGAAAATTGAGAACTTTTAGGCTGGCTGTTGCCACAACAGGCGAATATTCACAATTTCATTTAAACAGACAAGGGATTAGTTCCACAGCAACCGATGCCGTAAAAAAAGCGGCGGTTTTATCGGCAATTGTCACAACAATGACAAGAGTGAACGGAATTTTTGAAAGAGATGTTTCGTTAACGATGAAGTTGGTTGCCAACAATAACGCAATTATTTTTTTGGATGCAGCTACCGATGATTTGTCGAATGACAACCCAAATAACGTTTTGCTTGATGAGAGCCAAACGGTGATTGATGCAAATATCGGTAATGCAAATTATGATATTGGGCATACTTTTAGCACAGGCGGCGGTGGCGTGGCACAATTAAATTCGCCTTGTAATACTGGAGGAAAAGCCAGAGGAATTACAGGTTTAACCAGTCCGGTTGGTGACCAATTTGACATAGATTTTGTGGCTCATGAAATGGGACATCAATATGGAGCCCACCATACTTTTAACAGTGGCGTTGCAGGTTGTGCAAACGGTAACAGAAATGACGGAACAGCAGTGGAACCAGGAAGCGGTTCAACTATTATGTCTTATGCAGGAATTTGTTCGCCCGAGAATGTGCAAAATGATGCCGACGCCTATTTTCATTTGGTGAGCATTCGGGAAATGTGGAAGAATATTTCAACCGGAAGCAGTACTTGTGCCACTATTTCCGTAACGGGAAATGCAGCGCCAACAGTTAATGATCTACTAAATTACATCATCCCTAAATCTACGCCTTTTGTATTAACCGCAAATGCTTCCGACAGCAATGGAGACAATTTAACTTATACTTGGGAACAGTTGAATATAGAAATTGCAACGGCTCCACCAGTTTCCACCGCTACAAGTGGCCCGGCTTTCAGGTCGATAATGCCAAACAGTTCTCCAATGCGCTATTTCCCAGATCAAACTACGGTAAATACAGGAAATTTGTCAAATAAATGGGAAGTATTGCCTTCTGTAGGAAGAACGATGCGGTTTGGGGTTAATGTGAGAGACAATAACAGCGTGGGCGGACAAACAGCAAGCAAGGAAACGCTTGTTACTTTTGCCGGCGGAGCAGGACCGTTTAAAGTAACTTCCCAGTCAGCTGCTGTTACTTGGGCTGCCGGAACTTCGCGAACAATCACTTGGGATGTGGCCAATACCAATTCGGCACCCGTAAATTGTTCTTTTGTAAATATTCGTTTGTCTTTAGATGGAGGTATAACTTTTCCTGTACTATTGGTTTCAAATACACCTAATGACGGATCCCAAGATATTGTTGTGCCAAATAACGCAACAACAACAGCTCGGATTAAAGTTGAAAGCGCCGGAAATATTTTTTATTCTGTAAACACTAAAAATATCACCATTCAAACATCTGAATTTATTATGAATTTTGATGCCATATCAAAAAATGTATGTGCTCCGAATAGTGCCGTTTATACCTTTAGCTATACAACTTTTAATGGATTTAATGAAACAACCGCTTTTTCTGCCACAGGTAATCCGGCAGGGACAACAGTAACATTCAGCCCAACTTCAGCAGGTGCAAATAATACGCCTGTTACTATGACGGTAAATGGAATCACAAATAACAATGTTGGTGCTTCCAATATTTCTGTCACCGGCACTTCAGCAACAAAAACAAAAACAACCATCATTGCTTTAAATGTATATACTGCAACAATTAGTGCTCCTACTTTGGTTTCGCCTTTAAACAATGCTGCCCGTGTTTTAAAACCCCATACTTTAAGCTGGAATAAGGATGTAAACGCGTTGAATTATACCATAGAAATAGCAAACATTAATACTTTTGCCACAATTTTGGAATCAGCGACTATTAACGTTAATTTTTATAATCCTCAGTTATTACTGCCAAACACCTCTTATTTTTGGAGGGTTAAATCAATAAATGATTGTGGGGAAAGTGCCTTTTCAAATATATTTAAATTTACTACGGAAAATGATGTTTGCGCAATCAATAATGCAATTGACGTTCCCTTAAGCATTCCGGATAATAATCCTACAGGTGTTTCTTCAAAAATTTTAATCACGGATAACAAAATCATAAGTGACGTAAACGTGACCATAAATATAACCCATACTTGGGTGGGTGATTTGGATTTGATGCTCATAAGTCCGAAAGGCACGACTGTTCTTTTGGCGGCCAGCAGAATAGATGATGGGCAAAATTATATAAATACTGGTTTTGACGATGGTGCTTCTTTGTCATTTGATTCTGGGTCAGCTCCTTATACTGGTGTGTTTAGGCCTTTTGGAAATTTAGCGATGTTTAACAATGAAGAATCCTTTGGAAACTGGATTTTAAAAGCGGAGGATTCCGGACCCGCGGATCTTGGAACAATCAACAGTTGGAATCTTGAAATTTGCGGGGTGCCTGTTATTAATTTAAATGACCTTGACCATGATGGCGTATTGAATGATGTTGACCAATGTCCTAATACAACTCCAGGATCATTGGTTGATGCTTTGGGATGTTTTACTTTGCCAAACAATAATTTTTCCATAGAAGTAACCAGTGAAACGTGTCCAAATAGAGACAATGGTAAAATTTTAATTGCAGCGACAGCAATGCATAATTATGTTGCAGTAATTAGCGGAATTTCAACCGATGGCGTAACTCCCATTAGTATAACCAATAAACCATTTACAAATAGTTTGCCTCTTGATAATTTAGAGCCAGGAACTTATATCATCTGTATTTCTGTTTCAGGGGAAACTTTTGAACAATGCTTTGAAATTAAGGTGATTGCGGGAGAAGAAATATTAGCCGAAGCAAATGTAACTTCCGGCAAAGCGGCCGTTGAAATTAAAAAAGG
>PHDE01000260.1 GCA_002842505.1 Bacteroidetes bacterium HGW-Bacteroidetes-3
GGCTTTATCCCAGGTAGTCGTTAAATTCGTTGCGGGTTTGTTTCTGGTGGTTGTTGTCGTTTTAATACAGCCTCAATGGCCTGTTTCACAATGGTAAAACCTGATTCCTTTCTCATATCAGGTTTTTTTTTGTGAATAATTCCTGAATAACTGGAAAAATCGGGTACTTTTGATAAAGCTATCTTGCGCAGGCGGGAATTAGTTCAACACACAATATAGCCAATAAGGGTGTCAGTGGTTTTCGGGGTATAGTAACCCTCTTCAAATTTTACAGTAACTTGATAGGTGAAAAGCCAGCAATCCCTTACTGGCCATAATGTCAACCGTTAGCTGCAACTATAACAAATTACTACAAAAATGAAACATTGTATAATAATATTTGGATTGATTTTTCTTATAGGTAAAGTATCAAATGGACAAGATTCTAATGATTTCTTTTTAGATGAATTTCACATTTCATTGAATAGGACAAATTTACAAGATGACAATACAGAGGATAGGTATGGATTTGGTTTAGGCGCCTACCACTCTTTTATGTCTGATAAAAAATTAAATTTAGTATTTGGCTTAGAATATAACAGGACAAGTCAAATTAAAAAAAATATGTACGAAGGACATTTTGCAAATGCCACAGACTTGACATATAGCTTAAATTGTATATCGGTACCAGTTGGGCTCAGACTAAATATTGGCTCAAAAACAAAAGTATTCATTGAGACAGGTGGATTTGCCGATTTAGTGATTATTTCCAATCGAACCGGTACTATGCATACCTATTTTCCAGATGAAAATAATGAGATTGATTATACCGATACAAAAATTGATGAGAAAGCAGGATTATCAAATTCCTTTGGATTTTATGTTGGACTCGGTGTTCGGGTTCCAATGTCAAGATTTGATTTAATCGTAAAACCTGATTATAAATTTGGGATTAATAAGTTGTATTCGAATCAAGATGACATATTTAACAGATACTTTAGAATAAATATTGGATTGAAAATAAAATAGCAGCAGCTAATAAATAGGACTCTGAGCGGTCTGCTAGACCCGGCGATGAGTACAGGTTGAGCTACATCCCTTAACAGGCTATGTACTTATCGGCAGTTATTGAAATAATTCAGAGGAGTATCGGCTGTTGTGGTTGAAAGTATTAATGAATTTGAGGTAACTAAAGTTATCTAATTCTAATAGAATAGTGCTATAAATGAATGGTTTTGTTCTTTTTTTTAGTGACCTGATGGAATAGTTTTCCCTCTCCGCGTAAAACAGGCGGCATTTTAGAAAGGCATTAAGCAATTGCATGGGTTTGGCTTTGGATGATGCAATCTGGCGAGCGTGTTCCGGGCAATACTTTTACGATGACCATCTTGCCTTTTTTACACACCGGGCAGATGCAGGGCTTTATCCCAGGTAGTCGTTAAATTCGTTGCGGGTTTG
>PHDE01000116.1 GCA_002842505.1 Bacteroidetes bacterium HGW-Bacteroidetes-3
AATTAAGAAAATGTCTCGTCTTGATACGGTTGTTGGGCTTGAAATTTTTAACTTTAGGCACTCTAGGCACTCCAAACTCTAGGCACTGATTAGTTACAAAAAATGAATTACTGTGATTAAAAATACCTCATTTATTTTGAATTAAAACAGTAAACAAGCTGGCGTTGGAGCATCTAAACTATGTAAAAAAGTGATGTTTCCCGTTTTTTTGTCGACACTAAAAACACTGATATTTTTGCTCCTTTGGTTGGCAACCAATAAATAATTTCCGTCGGGCGTCAAGGTAAAATTGCGTGGCCAATCGCCATTGGTGCTTATGGTTTGTGTTTTTTTAAGTTCGCCGCTTTTTTGGTTAATTTTAAACACCGCAATGCTGTTTTCGCCACGGTTAGAGCCGTATAAAAACTGGCCGTCTTTTGATAAATGAATATCGGCACAAAAACTTTTACCGTCAAAATTGGCCTCCAAAGTGCTGAGATTTTGAACAAAAACGTAGCGGTCATTTTGCTTCTTCAACACAGAAATGGTGGAATTCAATTCGTTGATCACATAAATAAATTTTCCATTTTTTGAAATTTCAAAATGGCGCGGACCGGCATTATTTTCAATTTTATAGCTGGTTTTTAATTGGTATTTTTTATCATTTTCGGCAAAATCGTACTGGGAAAAAGTGCTGAGGCCAAGGTCGGCAATAAACAGGTTGTTTTTAAAAAATTGGGCTGAATGTGCGTGTGACTGTTGGCTTCCTTTGTTGTGGTCTATGACTTGCGTTGCGGGTGAAATTTCACCATTTTTTGATATCGAATACACAGAAATTGTTCCGCCGGTATAATTGGAAACCGCAACTTTGGAATTGTCGCTGTTTAATTGAATATGGCAAGGATGTGCGCCTTTGCTGCTCACGTTATTGATAAATTTTAACATACCCAATTTTTCTACGGAATAGGCATTTACAAAGCCGCTTTTGGTGCCTTCAAAATTGTCTGTTTCACCTACGGAATACAGCAGTTTTTTGTCGGATGAAAAAGTGATATAAGAAGGATTTTCGGTTTTTGCCACTAATTTTTTATTGGTAATTTCGCCGGTTTTCAGGTTAAAATCGTAGCGGTAAATTCCTTCGCTGCCAGAATCGGCATCTGTATAAGTGCCAACATATAAAGGTATGTTTTGGGCGGAAGCCATTGAGAAATAGCAAAATAAAAATAGAAAAAGTGGTAATTTCATAATGAAAGCAGCTAAAATTATTTGTAATAAATCCGTCAGTTAATGGTAAATTTACTTATTATAAATTAGTTAATTGCGACTTTTAACCGCTAAGTTCGCAAAGTTTTTTCGCAATGGACGCAATTAGATAACCATTGATTTTAATCTGTTTTTGCGTTCTTTGCGTATTTTCATCGCGCTCCTTGCGGTTAAGTTTTTTATAGATTTATTATGTTAAATCATGCATTAAATTCATTTCATCAAAATACCTTTTTTATTCAACAAAGGAATCATTCGCAAGGCGCCTTCTTTGATGGTTCCTTTTTCAAACAGGTATTTTTTATCGAACATTTTATTACCTTCAAAAAAAGTGACGTTAAAAAAGTTGGACAGTTTTAATACGGCTTCCTGCATCAATTCAACTTTTGCGAAGGATTTTGCAGGAAGTTTTTCAATTTTATGGCGCAATAAAGAAGTCTCCGTCAGTTGGTCTTCGTCATAACCTTTGGAAACAATTAGCACCATTTCTAAATCAACTTCTTTATTGTTAATGATATACGCGTTCCAATCATCACAGCGAAAATCTTCATTGTATTCTTTCACAATGGCCATAAACACTTCAGTAACTTCAGGAATTTGGATGTCGGTTTTCATTGATTTTGTAGGTGTTATCAGGATTTTTATCCTATCCCCAACCTCCCGTACTAAAAACGGGACAGGCTTTTCCTAAGGAAAGGGAGTTTGATTTGTAATTAAAAAAAACTTTCAGCTTTCACCTTTCAGCTTTGAGCTTTCACCTTTTTAATAAACCGATTTAAACTGCTCTAAAAATCGAACATCGTTTTCGTAAAACATTCTGATATCTGGAATTTGGTACAACAACATCGCGATGCGTTCAATGCCCATTCCAAAAGCGTACCCGGAATATGTTTCAGGGTCGATATTGGTGTTTTTAAGCACATTTGGATCCACCATTCCACAACCCATAATTTCAAGCCAACCTGTGCCTTTGGTTATTTTATAATCGGTTTCGGTTTCCAATCCCCAATAAATATCAACTTCGGCGCTAGGTTCCGTAAAAGGAAAATAAGACGGTCGCAAGCGTATTTTCGATTTTCCGAACATTTCCTTGGTGAAATACAGCAGCGTTTGTTTTAAATCGGCAAAAGAAACATCGGTGTCAATATACAATCCTTCCACTTGGTGGAAAATGCAATGCGCGCGTGCTGAAATGTCTTCATTTCTAAAAACACGACCAGGAGAAATGGTGCGAATGGGCGGTTTATGACTTTCCATATAACGAACCTGAACCGATGAAGTGTGCGTGCGCAATAAAATATCCGGATTTTTCTCGATAAAAAAAGTGTCCTGCATATCACGTGCCGGATGGTATTCAGGCAAATTCAACGCCGTAAAATTATGCCAGTCATCTTCAATTTCCGGTCCTTCGGAAACGGTAAAACCAATGCGTGAAAACACGTCGATAATTTTGTTTCTCACCAAAGATATTGGATGGCGCGAACCCAATTCAATTGGTTCTGCAGGGCGCGTTAAATCGCCATAAATCCCTTTTTGTTCACTAGAATTTTCTAATGCTTCCTTTAACTGGTCTACTTTGTTTTGTGCGGCATCTTTTAACGTATTTAATGCTTGTCCAAACTCTTTTCTTTCCGCAGGAGCCACGTTTTTAAATTCAACAAATAAATCGTTAAGCAATCCTTTTTTGCCTAAAAATTTAATTCTGAAAGATTCAATCTCCTCTTTGGAAGTGGTGTTAAAAGCCAATACTTCACCAATCAGTTCTTTTACTTTAGCTAACATTTTACAGAAAATTAGGTTGCAAATTTACACAATTTTATGTTTACGCAACGTATAAGGTTTTGTATGAAATGCCTTTATTATTTTTATTGAAATAATAAACATACTTCTTGTTTTAAAATTTATTGTCAGTAAAACACAAAAAGAGTCCGAATAAAATAACAATATTGGCTTATTTGTTATTTTACAATAAATTTTATGGAGCGGGTTTGCCATTTTCTTAACTTGCTGAATTAATAAATCAACAAAAAACTACAAGATGATGATGAAACCTATCATAAAAAAATTCATGGACGAGGTAAAAGAGCGCAACCAAAATGAACCTGAATTTTTACAGGCAGTGCAGGAAGTTGCAGATTCCCTTATTCCTTTTATAGCCAATAGCAAAAAATATTATGGCAAAAATCTATTGTTAAGAATGGTGGAGCCCGAAAGAGTACTGATGTTTCGTGTTCCTTGGATCAACGATGAAGGAGAAATTATAGTGAACAGGGGTTACAGAATTGAAATGAATTCGGCCATTGGACCCTACAAAGGAGGTTTGCGTTTTCATCCATCCGTAAATTTAAGTATTTTAAAATTTTTGGCTTTTGAGCAGGTTTTCAAAAATTCATTGACAACGTTGCCAATGGGCGGCGGAAAAGGCGGATCTGATTTTGACCCAAAAGGTAAATCGGATGTAGAAATTATGCGTTTTTGCCAAAGTTTTATGGGTGAATTATTTCGTCATATCGGGCCTAATACCGATGTTCCAGCCGGAGATATTGGCGTTGGGGAACGGGAAATTGGCTACTTATTTGGGATGTATAAAAAATTAAGAAATGAATTTACAGGCGTATTAACCGGCAAAGGAATGTCTTATGGCGGTTCCTTAATTCGTCCGGAAGCTACAGGTTACGGCGCTGTTTATTTTGCGCAAAATATGCTCGAATATAGAAACGATTCCATTGAAGGAAAAATAGTGACTATTTCCGGATCTGGAAATGTTTCCCAATATACTTGTGAAAAAGCTACGCAATTAGGCGCTAAAGTTGTTACCTTATCAGATTCATCAGGTTATATTTATGATAAAGAAGGCATTGACGCCGACAAACTAGCTTTTGTGATGGAGTTGAAAAACGTGAAACGCGGAAGAATTAGCGAGTACGTTGAAAAATACCCAAAAGCAACCTTTCATAAAGATGAAAATCCTTGGAAAG
Source organism: Bacteroidetes bacterium HGW-Bacteroidetes-3 (assembly GCA_002842505.1). Classification (GTDB taxonomy): domain Bacteria; phylum Bacteroidota; class Bacteroidia; order Flavobacteriales; family Flavobacteriaceae; genus Lutibacter. The sequence goes on from PHDE01000116.1 coordinate 4,221, forward strand.
TGAAATGCGATATCGCGATGCCTTGCGCCACTCAAAATGAAATACACAGTCCAGATGCCAAATTATTGATTGAAAACGGCTGTTTTATGGTTATTGAAGGCGCCAATATGCCATCAACCATAGAAGCTATTGAAGTTTATCAAAACGCCAAAATTTTATTTGCCCCAGGGAAAGCTTCCAATGCTGGTGGCGTTGCAACTTCTGGCTTGGAAATGAGCCAAAACTCTCTTAGAATGAATTGGAGCAGTGAGAAAGTGGACAGAAGGTTAAAAGCCATTATGGATAATATCCACGAAGCTTGCATAAAATACGGAGCCGAAGATGATGGCTATGTCGATTATATGAAAGGCGCAAATATTGCCGGATTTGTAAAAGTAGCCGACGCGATGTTGGCGCAAGGCGTGGTTTAAATCATATATTTTATTTGAATAAATAGGGCTTCCTGAAAAGGAGGCTTTTTTTTGCCAAACAATTAATCCTTATAATTTCATTAAAATTAACGGTGAAAATGATATCTTGCATTTGAAAATAAAGGTCCATAAAAATGAACAGAAATCCACTGCCCGATTTAAAAAATTACGAGTTTGAAGAGGTTGCATTTAACCAATTGATGCAAAACAGAATTAACAAAGTGCTTATTGTTTGTTCTAACTACGATTTTTATATGTTAGAGGAAGACGGCAGAATAGACGAACGCATTTTTAATGAGTACACCGCCTTAAATTTAAGATATCCTCCAAGTTTTATCCATGCCAACTCTGCCAAGAGAGCCATAAGTATTATGAATTCCGATAAAATTGATTTGGTGATTACCTGGTTGGATATTGGCAATTATAAGGCTTTTGAAACTTCAAAACTGATAAAAGAAGCTTTTCCAAACATTCCCATTGCCGCATTAAGCCATTATTCTTCTGAATTGAGAAAAAAGGTGTTGAGTGAAAATACCGGAATTATCGATTTTGTTTTTCATTGGAATGGCAATGTCGATATTTTTTTGGCCATCATCAAACTTTCCGAAGACAGCATGAATGCCGAAAAAGACATCAACCAAATTGGGGTAAAAGCCATATTGCTGGTGGAAGATTCCTTGAAATTTTATTCGCGGTATTTGCCCATTATGTATAAAATTATTCTGAAGCAAACACACTCTTTTATGTCTGAAGGCTTAAATGAGCACCGAGCAATGATGTTGATGCGAGGCCGTCCAAAAATTTTGCTGGCCACAAATTATGAAGAAGGGTTGTTTCTTTTTGAAAAATATAAGCACAATCTTTTAGGGGTTATTTCTGATGTCAGTTATTTTAAAGACGGGAAACGTGACCCTAATGCCGGATTTGAATTTCTAAAATACGTAAGAAGTTTGGAACGCTATTTTCCGTTTTTGGTGCAGTCTTCAGATAAAAATAATGAAAAATTAGCGCTGGAACTCAAAGGTAAATTTTTATACAAACATTCCGAAACCTTAGGCCAAGAAATAAAAAAATACATCACTAAATATTTTTCATTTGGCGCTTTTGAATTTTGGGATCCCATTCAAATGAAAGTTTTGGCAACCGTGGAAGATTTAAACAATTTTCAAAGAGTTTTAACTACAGTAACATTGGATTCTATAGTTTACCACGCCAAAAGAAGCGAGTATTCAAAATGGTTAAGGTCGAGGGCACTTTTTCCTTTGGCCAATTTATTTAGCAATGTTGAATATGAAGATTTTGAAGATCCCGAAGAAATTAGGGATTTTTTAATCAGGGCCATTAAAGCTTATCGTATCTATAGATCAAGAGGCGTTATTTCAAAATTCAGCAAAAACACCTACGACGAATATTTAGGGTTTGCAAGAATTGGTGAAGGATCTTTGGGCGGAAAAGGACGTGGTTTGGCGTTTATAGATTCCTTTTTGAAACGCCATAAATTGTTCAATAAATACAAAGATGTCAACATTTCCATTCCTCGAACTGTGGTGTTAAGCACGGAGGTTTTTGATGAGTTTATGGAAAAACACAATTTGATTGGATTCGTGGCAAATTGCAACAATGATGAAGAAATTCTAAATAAATTTATTTCGAAACCATTACCTCAATGGGTAATGACAGATATTCAGGTTTTTTTAAACGTAAGCAAATCACCAATAGCGATTCGCTCCTCCAGCGTTTTGGAAGATTCTCACTATCAGCCATTTGCAGGAGTTTTTTCCACCTATATGATTCCAAATACCGAGAAAGACAAAATGTTGGAGATGGTTTCCAGCGCCATTAAATCGGTCATGGCATCTGCATTTTTTCAAAACAGCAAAATTTATTTAAAAGCCACTTCTCACACTATTGAAGAGGATAAAATGGCGGTTATTTTACAGGAAGTTACCGGGAAACAGTATGATGATGTTTATTATCCGAACATTTCCGGAGTGGCGCGTTCCATCAATTTTTATCCGATTGACCAAGAATTGCCCAACGAAGGAACCGCAAATATTGCCTTGGGTTTGGGTGAAATTATTGTTGGCGGCGGAAATACATTGCGTTTTTCACCTTACCATCCAAAAAAGGTGCTGCAACTTTCATCCCCAGGCTCTACGCAACGTGATACGCAGCAATATTTTTATGGATTGGACATGAATCCGGACAGTTATATTCCTTCAACCAGCGAAGCCATCAACAAAAAGAAAATAACCATTAGAAATGCCGAAAATCATGGCTCTTTAAAATTTGTGGCTTCCACTTATGATTTACAAAATAACATCATTAAACCAGGGGTTTTGCATGATGGCATTAGGGTGATTACTTTTGACAATATCTTAAAATACCACACATTTCCATTGCCTGAAATTTTGCAGGATTTATTGCGCATTGGGCAACGTGAAATGAGAAATCCAATTGAAATGGAGTTTGCCGTTAATTTAGATGTTCCGGTTGGCCAGCCAAAAGAATTTAGTTTTTTGCAAATTAGGCCGATTATTGAAAGTGTGGAAACCTTAAGCACGCTTCCCGATGAATTTAAGATTGAAGACACCATCATTTATTCGGAATCCGCACTGGGTAACGGGAATTATGAGAATATTTACGATTTAATTTATGTAAAACCAGAAACTTTTAATGCGGCAAATACAAGGAAAATTGCGGCAGCTGTTGAGCAAATTAACAAGAAATTCGCAGAAAAAGACGAAAACTATATTTTGGTTGGGCCTGGCAGATGGGGATCTAGCGATCCTTGGTTGGGAATTCCCGTGATTTGGCCACAAATAGCTTCCGCAAAAATAATTGTGGAAGCAGGCCTTAATAATTTTAGGATTGACCCAAGCCAGGGAACGCACTTTTTCCAAAATTTGACCTCTTTTAAAGTGGGTTATTTAACCATAAATCCTTTTATTGGTGACGGATTTTTTAATCTGGATTATTTGAATAGGCAAAGGGCAATTTATGAAGACGACTATTTAAGACATGTGCGTTTTAAGGATCCTTTAACGGTGATTATTGAAGGAAAAAGCAATAAGGCCGCTATTTTTAAAGAAGGATTTAAGTTTAACAATTTACAAAACGGTTCAGAAAAATCAAGTGAGGACACGCCTCCCGAAGGTTTCATGTAGAGATTTGTCGCTACTTGTTTGTCCTAAAGTTCTATAATAAAACCTGTTGTGCAACAATAGGAAAATCGTATATTTTTTAGATATTTACATTTATATATTAACATTTTATGGCAACAGTTGAGAAAATAAGAAACGGATTGATTGACAAAATTCTTTCCATTAGAAATAAAGCTTTTTTACAAGCACTTGATAAACTTATTTCTTCAAGTTCATCTGAATCAGATATTGTAAAATTGACTAATGAGCAAAAAGCTATGTTGGAAATGAGCGAAAACGACATTAAACATGGAAATCTAATTTCGCAAGAAGAAATGAGTAAACGAAATCTTGAATGGCTAAATGCAATGTAATCTGGACTAAAACTGCGGATATGCAATTCGTTAGTATTTTAGGATATTAGGCGGAAAGGAATAAATCGAATAAATATTCAAAAAAATTAGTTAATCTTGTAACTGAAAGAACAAATCAAATTGCTGAAACACCTTTTATATTTAAAGCAACAGATTTTAACGGAGTTAGAATAGCATCATTAGCAAATTTTAGTATTTACTATAAAGTGACAGAGATTTCAATAATTATTTCTGCTTTTTGGGACAATCGACAAGATCCAAAGAAACTTTTGAAAATATTGCAAAATGAAAAATAACGTTGCACAAGCCGTATATAATTTATGCTCAAATCGGATTTGCTACAAACCGACAAACATTCAATAATAATATTGCTTCGGCGGAAAAATCTCCGATTTTTAAGCCGCACGAATCTTATAAAAACTCGTTGTGCAACAATAAAAAAAATCAAATTATTACCATATTGGGAACTTTTTGTTATATTTGCATTATTAAAGAATAAAATGTGAGAATAATATCAAGACGAACACTACGTGAATTTTGGGAAACACACGCAGATAGTGAAGAACAATTAAAAGCGTGGTATCGTGAAACCGAAAAAGCATCTTGGAAAAACATTAATGAATTAAAAGCCGAATATCCAAGCGCTAGCGTTTTAAAAGACAATAAGTTAGTTTTCAATATCAAAGGAAATAATTACAGACTGATTGTTAAAATGAACTTTGAATTTCAAATATCTTGGATACTATTTATTGGAACTCACGCAGAATATGATAAAATTAATGCTAACGAATTATAATTATGGAAATTAAACCTATAAGGAACGAAACAGATTATCAACAAGCTCTTAACAGACTTGAACTGATTTTTGACGCAACAAAAGGAACAAAAAAAGGAGATGAACTTGAAATCCTTACTATTCTAATTGACAAATACGAAAATGAAAATTTTCCAATTGGAATGCCTGACCCGATTGAGGCAATTAAATTCCGAATGGAACAAATGGGAATGAAACAAAAAGACCTTGCTGAACTTGTTGGTTTTAAAAGTCGAGTAAGTGAGATTTTAAATAAAAAACGAAAATTGACTTTAGAAATGATTAGAAAAATAAGTGACTCTTTGCATATTCCGACTGATGTTTTAGTACAAGAATATATGGTGGAATAAAAAATATTGTTGCCAAAACACCTCATAAAATTTATGCTCAAATCGGATTTAGTACAAACCGACAAACATTCAATAAAAATATTGCTACGCCGCAAAAAAATCTCCGGTTTTTACGTCGCACAAATCATAATGCAAACCAATTAGGTTTGTATCCCAATTTTAAATTTATTAAAGAAACAGCATGGACTTTTTTTGAACTCAATTTTTTTGGGTTTGGTTAAATTTCCTAATGCCCATTGCTTAATAATTATTCATTTTTAATTCGATGCGCGTTAGGGAGTGAAGTGAAAAGCCCGCAGTTACGCTTTTGGGCGTAACGAGGACTTGCAACGGAAAGCCCGACCGCCTTTTCGGTGGGAACGCCTAAAATAGCCGAGAAATTAAATTGCGATTATTTTAAGATTTGGCATTGAATTTAAACAGCTTAGCTTGGAATTTCCAATTGTTTTATGACGCAAAAAAAACCTTTTTTGCGCTATTTGTTATTATTTAACGAAAACGTTTGAGAAAAATGCGAAAATTAAAAATATTTGACGTTTTTTTAATTAAAATTTAATATAATATCTGTAATTTTGTACCTAATTATTTAAATATTTAATAAATTTCACATACGTTTAAACTATATTATTATGAATGTAAAAAATATATTGACCAACCTTGAAACCAAACATCCAGGTGAAAAGGAGTACTTACAAGCAGTTCATGAAGTGTTAGAATCTATTCAGACAATTTATGATGAAAATCCGCAATATGAAGCAGCTAAAATAATTGAAAGATTGGTTGAACCAGACCGAATTTTAACTTTTAGGGTTTCTTGGGTTGATGATGAAGGAAAAGTGCAAATTAATTTGGGGCACAGAGTGCAATATAACAATGCCATTGGCCCTTACAAAGGCGGAATTCGTCTTCACCCCAGCGTTAATTTAAGTATTCTTAAATTTTTGGGCTTTGAGCAAACATTTAAAAATGCCTTAACAACCTTGCCAATGGGTGGCGCAAAAGGAGGATCTGATTTTAATCCGAAGGGAAAATCAGATGCGGAAATTATGCGTTTTTGCCAAGCCTTTATGTTAGAATTATGGCGCGTTATTGGCCCTAGCCAAGATGTACCGGCAGGAGATATTGGAACTGGTGGTAGAGAAATTGGTTTTATGTACGGAATGTACAAAAAATTACAATTTGAAAATTCAGGTGTTTTCACCGGTAAAGGTTTAAATTGGGGAGGAAGTTTGATACGGCCGGAAGCAACAGGTTTTGGCGCAACTTATTTCACAAACGAAATGCTTTCAACAAATAACGACACTTTTAAAGGAAAAATAGTTTCTGTTTCAGGTTTTGGTAATGTGGCTTGGGGCGTTGCCTTAAAAGTTACGGAACTTGGCGGTAAAGTGGTTACCATATCTGGCCCTGACGGCTATATTTATGACGAAAAAGGTTTAGATGCTGAAAAAATTGATTATTTATTGATGTTGAGAGCTTCAAACAATGACATTGTTTCTCCTTATGCAGAAGTATTTCCGGAAGCTAAATTTTTCGCGGGCAAAAAACCTTGGGAAGTGGCCGTTGACATTGCAATGCCAAGCGCAACCCAAAACGAATTGGATGGCGAAGATGCAAAATTATTGATTAAAAATGGCGTAAAATATATTGTTGAAGTATCCAATATGGGTTGCACGCCTGAAGCTGTTGATTTATTTCACAAACACAAATTGCCGTTTGCCCCAGGTAAAGCCGCAAATGCTGGTGGCGTTGGCGTATCTGGTTTAGAAATGTCACAAAATGCGATGAAATTAAACTGGACAAAAGAGGAAGTGGATGCTAAATTGCATCAAATTATGTCTTCAATTCACACGGCATGTTCTAAATACGGAACTGAAAATGACGGTTATGTCAACTATGTGAAAGGCGCAAATATCGCTGGCTTTATAAAAGTTGCCGATGCGATGTTAGATCAAGGGATTATCTAGTTTCAATTAAAAATGTAGTAACTAATCAGTACTTAAAGTGCCTAAAGTTTGAAGTACTTAAAGTTTAAAAAAAGGAACTTTTACGAAGTAAAACACTTTTAATGATATTAAAAATA
>PHDE01000117.1 GCA_002842505.1 Bacteroidetes bacterium HGW-Bacteroidetes-3
AGGAAATATTAACGTTGGAAATAGTCAACTTAAAAATATTATAAACTATGAACAAAACAATTTTATTAGAAAAAAGACCTGTTGGAAAACCACAGTTATCAGATTTTAAATTTGTTTCAAATGAGGTTGAAGAAATTTCAACAGGAGAACTATTATTAAAAACAACATACGTATCTGTTGACCCATATTTAAGAGGGAGAATGAGTGATGCAAAGTCGTACGCACCGTCTTTTGAACTTCAAAAACCAATAACTTCGGGCATAATTGCTGAAGTAATAGATTCAAAAAATCCTGCATTTACAAAGGGTGATTTTGTTTCAGGAATGTTAGCTTGGAAAGAATTTCAAAAATCAAACGGAGAAGGTTTGTTAAAAGTAGACGCTTCAAGAGCACCACTTTCAGCATATTTAGGCATTTTAGGAATGACGGGTTTAACGGCATATTTAGGTTTAACAGAAATTGGAAAGCCTAAAAAAGGGGAAACAATTGTTGTTTCTGGCGCTGCAGGTGCGGTTGGCAGTATTGTAGGACAAATAGGTAAAATATTAGGATGCCGAGTTGTTGGTATTGCAGGCAGCGATGAAAAAGTAGCCTTGTTAAAATCTAAATTCGGGTTTGATGAGGCTATTAACTACAACACTGTTAAAAATATGGCGGCAGCCATTAAAGAAGCGGCTCCAAATGGTGTAGATATTTATTTTGACAATGTTGGCGGACCAATTTCAGATGCTGTTTTATTAAACATCAACCAATTTGCACGGCTCATTATTTGTGGAGCAATTTCAGTTTATAACAACACAGAAATTCCAAAAAGCATTAGTGTGCAACCTTTTTTAGTAAAAAACAGTGCTTTAATGCAAGGCTTTATTGTTTTTAATTATGCTGAAAAATACCCTGAAGCCATCAAACAATTATCGCAATGGCTGGCAGAAGGAAAACTAACATATACAGAGACTATTGTTGAGGGATTTGATAACATTCCTCAAGCATTTTTAGACCTTTTTGAAGGCAAAAACAGCGGTAAAATGCTCATAAAAATTTAAACAACATTTAAAAACTTAAACCAATGAACAATTTCGATTTTCAAAATCCGACTAAAATACTGTTTGGAAAAGACCAAATAGCAACATTATCAAATGAAATTCCGGCAAACGCAAAAGTATTGTTGCTTTATGGCGGCGGAAGTATCAAAAATAACGGCGTTTACGACCAGGTTAAAGCTGCGCTTGCAAATTTTAAAGTCGTGGAATTTGGCGGTATTCCCGCAAATCCTGAATATGCAGTTTTAATGGATGCGCTAAAAGTGATCAAAAGCGAAAATATCACGTTTTTATTGGCAGTTGGCGGCGGTTCGGTGATTGACGGCACCAAATTTTTATCGGCTGCCGCGGTTTACGAAGGGGAAGATCCTTGGAATATCTTAAAAAACAGTGAGCGCAGCTTAAAAGGAATGCCTTTTGGTTCGGTATTAACTTTGCCGGCAACAGGCTCTGAAATGAACTCGGGCGCAGTAATTACCCGCAGGGAAACCAAAGAAAAATTGGTGATGGGCGGACCCGGATTGTTTCCTGTATTTTCAATTTTAGATCCGCAAGTGGTGCAGTCTATTCCCGAAAAACAAATTGCAAACGGCATTGCCGATGCTTTTACCCACGTGATGGAACAATACATTACCTATGCGGTTGGCGCGACGTTGCAAGACAGGTTTGCGGAAAGCATTTTGCAGACTTTGGTTGAAGTGGCGCCAAAAATTATGAAAAATCCGGCCGATTACAATGCCGCGGCAAACTTTATGTGGAGTTGCACAATGGCGCTAAACGGTTTGATCCAAAAAGGCGTTCCGTCCGATTGGGCTACGCATATGATGGGACACGAATTAACCGCTTTGTTTGGCATAGACCACGCAAGAACTTTAGCCATTATATTGCCAAGCCATTACACCTATAATTTTGAAAACAAAAAGGAAAAATTGGCGCAATATGCCGAACGCGTTTGGAATGTAACTGAAGGAACTTTAGAAGAAAAAGCAAAAGCCGGAATAGAAAAAACAAGGGCTTTTTACAACTCTTTGGGCATTAAAACTGCCTTGTCTGAATACACAGAGGACTACAAAGGAACCGCCGAAATTATTTCAAAACGTTTTACGGAACGAGGCTGGAAAGGTTTGGGAGAACGCCAAAACGTAACGCCAAGCGATGTGAAGAAAATTGTGGAAATGGCTTATTAACACATCCATTTAATATTGCCTATTGGGTAAATTGAAAATAAGCAGCGTGAATAAAACTCACGCTGCTTATTTTTTTTGAAAAAATTACAAAACCAAACCTTTTTGCGATTATTTATTGTAGTTTTAACCAACGCAACAAAACAATGTTGGGTTTGAATTAAAAAATTTGCTGAAATTCTGTAAAATAAAATAAATAAAGTCTGGTGTTTGTTAGACCAAGCCAGCTAAATTTGGGTGGATTGGGATGATTTTGTCAGACCAATAAACAAGTTACAGGCAAGTGTAAAGAACGACAGTACTAAAAATCGAACAGAAATAGAAATGACAGAAAATATAAAAAACATAACTTCTGAACTGATTGAGAAATACATTCTCATTATAGAGCAAAACGGAGATCCAAATGAAGCATACAAATATTTAGCAATAAACACTTTTCAGCAAAATTGGAATTTAGATGCAGAAGACTTTCATCAAATGTTTCGGGATTCTTTCAGCAAAGTGTCAAATCTACTGTACCAAAACTCTTGGGGTTTTATCGAAAAATCAGCTCAAAATTTCCCCGAAGAGACAAGAGAAATGTTTCGAGATTTGTATGACGAATCGGTAGAAATTACACAAAAAATAAAAACTTTTCAAACAGAATCAGAGAAATTATTGCCAAAAGTTAGGCGGGCATTAAACCGAACCAACATCAACGCTCAACAAGACGAACGAACTATTTCGGTGTATTTAGCTTTCCGATTTCCTGAAAAATATATGTTGTACAAAGCAGATTATTACAAAAAATTTTGTGAGCAACTAAACATTAAATCTAAAAAATCAGGAGAGCGATTTTTGCATTTACAAGAATTAGCCAATCAAATTATTGAAGAAAATTTGTTGGATGATGAAGATTTTATAAACACGTATCGGAAGTTTTATCCAAAACCAGATTGGAACGATAAATATTTGATGATTCAGAATATTTTGTATGTGTTTTTTAGAGAGGACTTGAAAGGAACTGATTTAGTCAACTTGTTAAAGGATTTTGACAGAAAAGATTTAGAAGAATACTATGAGTTTTTAGAAAAAATCATTGAAAAATTTAATTTACAACAAAACGACCAAAGATTGGTTTTTAATTTTCGAGACAAAAAATTTATTGTATTTACGATAGGTCAAAGATATATTTGGCGTGTCAGAAATTCAAAAAGCAGTGAATTAACATTTGGTGCTATTTCTACTGATGTGTTCACTGAAAATCATTCTAATTTTGAGGGAAATCCAACTGCCTACTGGAATGGTACAAATACTATTTCAGAAATAATCAATCATCAGATTAAAGTATTTGATGCAATCGAAAAAGAACTCAATCGCACTCAAATTTCAGGATATTCCAAACACAACAAAAAAGATTTGGAACAAATGGCGTTTGATATAGATTTCAGAAAAGAAATTTTGAGCCAATTGGATTATCAAACAACAACCGAAAAACCAATGGAAAACACAAAATCCAATAAAAAAACTCCGTTAAATCAAATTTTGTTTGGTGCTCCGGGAACTGGAAAAACGTACAATACAAAAAGAATAGCTGTTGAAATTATCAACGGAGAAAAAGCAAGAACCCGTGAAGAAATAAATGCGGAATATGAAAATTTAGTCAATGCTAAACAAATTGTATTCACTACGTTTCATCAGAGTTTAAGCTATGAAGATTTTATTGAGGGAATAAAACCTGAAACAACGGACGGAAATGTTACTTATGAAGTGAAAGACGGAATTTTTAAAGGTTTGTGCCAAAATGCCAACCCTAAAAACACCGTAAGTTTTGAAAATGCTTATGAGAAACTTCAACAAAAATTAGCAGAAAATGAAATAATTGAGCTTAAAACACCAACAGATAAAAGCTTTTCAATCGCTCTCAACAAAAACGGCAATTTAAGTCTAATGACTGGAAGCAAGAGAGAAAAACAAGGCATTTTAACCAAAGAAAAATTATTACAACAATTAAACGGAAAAGAGGTTTTTATTGGTTGGGAAGGCTATTTTAAAGGAGTTATCTATCATTTGAAGTCAGAATTTAACTTCAATCCAGAAACAACTGAAAATACCAAAAATTACGTTCTCATCATTGACGAAATCAACCGTGGAAACGTTTCGGCTATTTTTGGAGAATTAATAACACTTTTGGAAGAAGACAAAAGAAAAGGAAATAAAGAACAAACGGAAGTAATACTTCCTTATTCCAACGATAAATTTTCTGTTCCGAATAATGTTTACATCATCGGTACAATGAACACAGCCGATTGAAGTGTAGAAGCCTTGGATACCGCTTTGAGAAGACGTTTTTCGTTTGTTGAAATGCAACCCAGTCCCGAAGTTTTGTTGGATTCAGAATATCAAGATGTAGATTTGAAACAATTGCTGGAATCTATCAACCAACGCATTGAGGTATTGATAGACAAAGACCACCAAATCGGTCATTCGTACTTTATCGGAATTGAAAATTTAGACGATTTGAAGTTGGTTTTTAAAGACAAAATCATTCCACTTCTGGAAGAATATTTTTATGGCGATTTTGGAAAAATAGGTTTGGTTTTAGGCGGAAATTTCATTTTTCAAGAAGAAAACACAGCGAAATTTCCAAAAAACTTTGCTTATGAAAATGACTTTTTAGAAGATAAAAAGGTATTTCGTTTCACTTCGCTTGAAAGTTGGAACGAAAGCACATTTATTTCTGTTTACGAAGATTAACAGATGAATAAGAAAAAGTTCATACAAGTATTCGAGTATCAAAAATTGCGATACGATGATGTCGGAATATTCCGTAAACATCATTTTGATACAATGGTAAAATTCAATGAATTGCATCAAAACAAATACTTCACGATTATTCATAAAGGAATCCGTTTTGGTAGCTATGTCGGTGTGATTCAAATCGGTGGCTTAACGATTGAAATTCTTCCAAAAGCTGATAACAACGAAAATGCAGATAAAAATTTATGGCAAAATGTGTTGCTGAATATGTTGAAAGTCTGCAAGTATATTCAAGTCGAATCTATTTCAGAAACGCAACTTAAAAAGCGATACCACTCAATTTTAGATGTTTATTTTGAACTGTATTTAAACGAAATCGAGCGATTGGTAAAAAAAGGACTGATTAAGAAGTACCGAAAAAATCAGTCCAACCAAAACGCACTAAAAGGCAAATTGCTTTTTGCTCAAAACATTCAGCAAAATTTGATTCACAAAGAACGTTTTTATTGCGAACATCAGGTTTATGACAAAAACCATTTGTTGCATCAAATTTTGTATAAAGGTTTGTTGGTTTTGAAAACCTTTGTAAACGATTCTCTAAAAGACAAATTGAATCGTTTACTTTTCGAATTTCAAGATTTTGAAAACATCAATATTCAGAAAAAACATTTTGAGAAAATCATCATTGACCGAAAAAATCACGATTATCAAAAAGCCATTGATATTGCCAAAATCATCATTCTGAATTATTCGCCAAGTCTGAATTACGGAAACGAAAATTTACTCACGCTTTTGTTTGATATGAATGCTTTGTGGGAAGAGTATATTTTCCGCATTCTTCAAAAACATAAAACAGACGAAACAGAAGTGTCATTTCAAAATTCAGACAAATTTTGGGAAAACAAACGCATTCGTCCTGACATTGTTTTAAAAATGAATAACGAAACATTCGTAATTGACACGAAATGGAAAATCGTTGAAGCTAATAATCCGTCTGATGATGATTTAAAACAAATGTTTGTTTACAACTTGCATTGGAAAGCCGAAAAAACTTTATTGCTTTATCCTAAAACTAATCAAATTGACAGCAATTTTGGAACATTTCATTTTGACAATTTAGGTAAGAAATGTAAACTCGGATTTGTGGACATCACGAACGAATTGACAATTAAAAACAGTAAAATAGTAGCAAATGAAGTTTTTGAAAAACTATATACACAGAACGCCAGCCTGTAATCGAGTAGACGGCTCCGCCAGATAAACTAACGGAGTGCGCCTCTCATACCCCCCGCTAGCGCAAGCATCACGCTTGTGCACCAAACTTGCGCCAGAACAATGCGTTCTTTTTAGAAATATTGGATCTTATATGGCTTTTACCAATAAAATTAATAAATTTGAAAACCTAAAAAAAGGTTTAGGATATTATTGATTTGAAACCTACTTAAAACACCTAAATTATGGCTAAGAAAAATAAAGTAATAGATTTGTTTAGAGGCAAAAATGTAATTAAGAATACCACGGAAATTTCCTATTCAAAATTACTGGAACAATTTTTAGTGCCTTTTGAAAACGATTTTCCAGAAGATTTTTATATTGACGATATTTTTGAATTTGCCATAACTGCCTGGAATTTTGGCAATATGAGTATCATAGTCCCAAAAAATGAATTTAAAAAAATAATGGATTTAGCTGCAAAAGATGTTGATCATTATCCATTATTAAGAAAGTTGATAGATTATAAAGCTGCAAAATTCCCAACGTTTTCCCGTTTTATTACGGATTTTGAAATCACAGAAAAAAACGGAGAAGATATTTTAACGGTTGTTACCCAAGAAGCCGAAGATTATCTTTCTGAAATGGCAAGTTCGTTTGATGATGATTATACATCTAATGAATATACCGCCGAGGATTTTGAAGAAAATTACATTGATAGATCTGCCATTGTTGTAAAACCGCTGAAACCTTTTGCTGATTGGCTATTTAATTTGTACCCAGAAGATGGGTATCCTGAATTTATGGAGAGCAGTATTTACTTGGTAAATGATGAGATTGATGATTTAGAAGCGTGGCTAAAAAAGAAATTCGACAAATTCTTTATGTTTGAATTGGAAAATTGGCATACTTTTAAAAAAGAATGGCCGCAAAAGCGCAATTACAAAATGTTTAAACAGTGGTTTCAAGTTGAGTTATCCACCATGGTTTTTGATATGGAAAAGAAACCAGTCAGCAAATCGCAAGAACTATTTTAGATGATTGCCAAAAAATTGGAACGAAACAACAATTTTTCTTCGCTGGCGTGAGCGTTTTGCACGCACCATTAAAACAGAAAAAGCCCTCACAAATTGCTTGGGCTTTTCAATTTTAATAAAATCATTGTACTATTCTTTGCTGAATAAATGCCCCATCAATCCGCCAAAATCGCCATAAACTTGTTGATAGCGTATTTTTCCTTCGGCATCAAAATCGAAAGATTCATATAATTTGATGACGCCAGTTTTTGCTGCGGTAGAATCAGTTGCAGGAAGCGTAACTTCCCAACTGCTGTAATGACGTACAGAACCATCGGGCAATTTGGTGTTGGCATTAACGCCCGGCAATAAATTAGGAGGTGATGTCAATAATTTAAAATTAAATGTTGCCCACATTTTTTTGTCGTTTGCAATCATCTCATCCAAAGATAAAGAGTCTTTAGGAGCTCCAAAACCAGTTTCTAACATGGAGAAATCTTTGGCGTACACGGAATAATCCAAATTTTCGTTTTGCCAACCTTCTAAATTGGCGATGACTGTTTTTGAGTTTTTTTCGAAAGCCTCGTTTGCCGAATTATCTGGTTTAGGCTGACATCCAATAAATAGCAAGGATAAGAATAAAATAGAATAAGTGCTTTTCATAATATTGATTTTTAGTTAGTTGTATAAAAGTAAATAAATTTACAATACAAAAAACAAAAATCGTTTCAAAAATGAATTTTTCAAGGGCGTATATCCGTCACCAAGGGGTTTTAACCCCTTGGAAACACAATCATAACTTTTTGGTAAAATTCCAACAAGAACTCTTCAACAAGGGGTTTTAACCCCTTGGAAACACCATAAACATTTTACTTTTTTCCGCCAACAACCACCACAAATTCGCCTTTTGGCGGTTTTATGGTAAAGTGTTCAATCATTTCAGCAACGGTTCCTCTTAAGGTTTCTTCGTACAGTTTGGTTAGTTCACGCGAAATAGAAATTGGTCGGTCGGCGCCAAAAAATTCAGCAAAACTGGCGAGTGTTTTTAACAATTTATGGGGCGATTCGTAAAAAATGATGGTTCGCGTTTCATCGGCCAAGAAAGTCAGGCGTGTTTGTCGGCCTTTTTTAACGGGTAAAAATCCTTCAAAAACAAACTTGTCGTTTGGCAAGCCGCTATTCACCAAAGCGGGCACAAAAGCGGTGGCACCGGGCAAACATTCAATTTCTACGCCATTTTCCAAACAGGCGCGCGTGAGTAAAAATCCGGGATCGGAAATGGCAGGCGTTCCGGCATCGGAAATTAATGCTACGGATTCCCCGTTTTTAATGCGCTGCACAATATTGGCAACCGTTTTATGCTCGTTGTGCATATGGTGGCTGTGCATATGGGTGGAAATTTCGTAATGCTTCAATAATTTCCCGCTGGTGCGCGTGTCTTCGGCCAAAATTAAATCCACTTCCTTTAAAACCCTGATGGCTCTCAGCGTTATGTCTTCTAAATTTCCGATGGGCGTTGGCACTAAATATAATTTTGATTCCAAAGTTTTTAGTATTTTGTCAAGGGAGCATGCTCCCTTGTTTTTAGTATTTTAGATTGTTGCCATTCGACTGTACTTCGCCTAAGCTCAGCAACCACGCTTAGGGTGACGGTTGTTAATTTAATTTCTGATATTTAATATTAGTAAGTTTTCAAAGTTACGAAGTTTTTGACAAGATTTAAAGTTTTGATTCTTAACAATGGGTGAATATCATTCAAAAATCGTAAATTATTTTGCGTTAGCGATAGTAGCGATATCCTTTTTTGAAATGAAATGGAAAAAAAGATTTAGCGAATAGCGCGACCTGAAAGGAAACGCCTACCGAAAAGGCAGGCAGGCCCAAAAAAAGAATGATAACTTTAAAAACTACGGGCTAAATCACTAAATTTGTGCTTTCTTAAAAAAAATTACGATGTACAGAACGCATAAAAACGGAGAATTACGAGCAGAAAATATAGGTCAGGAAGTTACTTTGGCCGGTTGGGTGCAAAAAACGCGCGACAAAGGATTTATGATTTGGGTCGATTTGCGTGACCGCTACGGCATTACGCAACTGATTTTTGATGAAGATCGCACACCAAAAGAAATGATGGAAAAAGCGAAAATGTTGGGCCGAGAATTTGTGGTTCAGGTGAAAGGCAAAGTGATTGAACGTGTTTCCAAAAACGCAAATATGCCCACCGGAGACATAGAAATTTTGGTGAAGGAACTGACTATTTTGAACAAATCGTTGGTGCCGCCATTTACTATTGAAGACGAAACGGACGGTGGCGATGAACTGCGAATGAAGTATCGTTACTTGGATATTAGGAGAAATAAGGTAAAAAACAACTTGATTTTTCGCAGTAAAGTGGCGATGGAAACCAGAAATTATCTTTCTAAGGAAGGATTTATTGAAATAGAAACGCCTTATTTAATCAAATCTACGCCCGAAGGTGCACGAGATTTTGTGGTGCCAAGCCGTATGAATGCAGGTCAGTTTTACGCTTTGCCGCAATCGCCGCAAACTTTTAAGCAATTGCTGATGGTGGCCGGAATGGATAAGTATTTTCAGATTGTGCGGTGTTTTAGGGATGAGGATTTGCGTGCCGACAGACAGCCGGAATTTACGCAAATTGATTGCGAAATGGCGTTTGTGGAACAGGAAGATATTTTAAATGCTTTTGAAGGATTGACACGCCACTTGTTAAAAGAAGTGAATGGCGTGGAAGTTGCCAAATTTCCAAGAATGACTTATGATGAAGCAATGCGCAAATACGGAAATGACAAGCCCGACATTCGTTTTGGGATGGAATTTGGCGAATTGAATGCCGTGGTGCAACACAAAGATTTTAGCGTTTTTAACGCTGCCGAATTGGTTGTGGGAATTGCTGTTCCCGGCGGAAATAAATTTACCAGAAAAGAAATTGACGCTTTTATTGAGTTTTTAAAGCGTCCGCAAGTTGGCGCATCGGGAATGGTTTATGTGCGTTGTAACGAGGACGGAACTTTAAAATCGTCTGTAGATAAATTTTACGAGGAAGCCGATTTGAAAAAATGGGCAGAAATAACCGGCGCAAAAGCTGGCGACTTAATTTGCGTTTTGTCGGGTATTGCCGACAAAGTGCGCACGCAATTGAGCGTTTTGCGTATGGAAATGGCAAATCAGTTAGGTTTGCGAAACCCGCAAGAATTTGCACCTTTATGGGTGGTGGATTTTCCTTTGTTGGAGTGGGATGAAGAAACTAAAAGATTTCATGCGATGCACCATCCATTTACGTCTCCAAAGCCTGAAGATATGGCCATGTTAGACACCAATCCAGGAAAAGTGAGAGCCAACGCTTACGATTTGGTGTTGAACGGAAACGAAATTGGCGGCGGATCTATACGAATTCACGACAAGCAAACCCAAGCTTTGATGTTCAACCATTTGGGTTTTACACCGGAAAAGGCAAAAGAACAGTTCGGATTTTTAATGAACGCCTTTGAATATGGCGCGCCACCGCACGGCGGAATCGCTTTTGGACTTGACAGGTTAACTGCTATTTTGGGCGGACAAGAAACGATTCGCGATTTTATTGCGTTCCCAAAAAATAATAGCGGCCGCGACGTAATGATTGATGCGCCTTCCCAAATAGACGATGAACAATTGAAAGAATTGTGCTTAAAAATAAACTTGCCTTTGTAGGCGATATCAAATATTTTAATTTTTTGAAGGCTGTCTGAAAAGACAGTCTTTTTTTAACTACGAGGGAATTTTTGATTTGCGAATTACGATTTATGAATTATGATTTACGATTTACGATTTATGAATTGCGAATTATGAATTATGAATTGTCGTTGCCAAATAACGTTGACCTAAATTGACAATATTTTAATGTTAGTTTTAAAAATTTAACCTTTAGGAAAGCCTGATTTTAAAAATCAAACTTTTTGCGAACATTGCGTTTTCTTTGCGAATTGCGGTTAAACCGAATTTTAGATAGGCTCTTTTGATTTAGGAAACTTTGTTGGAATTCAATAAGTATTTGAAACGTTGTAACTAATCAGTACTTAAAGTGCCTAAAGTTTGAAGTACTTAAAGTTAAAAAAAGGGATTTTTATGAAGTAAAACAGTTTCAATGATATTAGAAAT
>PHDE01000118.1 GCA_002842505.1 Bacteroidetes bacterium HGW-Bacteroidetes-3
CGAATAAAAAAAGATTGTAACTAAAAGCCCGACCCGCCAGCTGGCGGGAAACGCCCGAAACAGCTATAAATAAATTGCTGTTCATATTAGAATTAAACCTTTTCTAATAACGATGCCTAAATAACCTTGTTAGGTTTCTATTATTTATACTGGTCTTTTTTCTCTATTCTCTTTTCCTAATCTTCAAATTTTATAATATAAACTGTTCCTCTATTTTTCCCGATTGATTCAATAACCTGTTCTGTTTTCATATATTGCAAATCCTTTTTCAGTGTATGAATAGTTATATCAGGCAATGCTTGTAACAAATCATTTAATTTGATTGGTTGATTTTTTTCGATAAACTCCTTAATTTTCTTCTGCCTATCATTAAGGTATCCGCCTTTCGATTTGAATACATCATATTTTAGTTCAAGCCTATGTATTAATGTAACCAACGCGTCTAAAAAGAATAAAATCCACGAATTAATTAATTCAGCATCTAAATATCTGTTTTTCTGTCCATCCATTAATGCCTCATAATATAATTTTTTCTTTTGTTCAATCAAATTCTCAAATGACACATATTGAATAAATTGATAATCATTTTTTAACAGCAGTAAATTGGTCAATAATCTAGATAATCTGCCATTTCCATCTTGAAAAGGATGAATGGATAAAAACTCGTAAATAAACAATCCAATAATTACCAATGGGTGAATTTCATTAAGTTTAAATTGTTGATTGGCCCAATCTATTAAATCGGCCATTTCATTCTCAACAAGATGTGGCTCTGTTGTATTAAAAATCACCTTTTGAGTGCCATCTGGATAATTAGCAATCACTTTATTAGAGAGGTTTTTATAAAGACCCCTATGTCTTTCATCTTTAGTGCTGTATTTTAACAATCGTTGATGTAATGTATCCATCCCACTAACCCCATCTTTCAATTAAGTTTGTGATTGCTGAACTTTGCTTCAAAAAGAAGAATGATGAATCAACAATCCCACATGTATTCCTTGGTTGAGCAATGGAAGCAATCCGATTTGACCAAAGCAGCTTTTTCTGCGTCAAAATCACTGAGTTATCACCAATTTAATTATTGGCTAAAAAAGTACAAAAAAGAGATGGACTCAGAACAACCAAAACCTGATGTTTCCTTTTTTTCAGTTGCTGAGAACCCAATCAAAGAGAAAAAACAATCAGCTCCAAAATTGACGGAACGAAAAACCATGCGAATCGATCTTCCGAGGGGAATCACAATCACCATTTACTGATGTTGGGTTTGAGTTCACACCTTCGCTATCACATGTGCTGCACTTTGGTGGATATGCGAAAAGGTTTTGACGCACTTGCGGGGTTGGTCCGGAATTATCTGAACCAAAACCCCCAGACCGGCGATATTTTTGTATTTCTGAACAAACCCAAAACCCACATCAAATTGCTGTATTGGGATGGTGACGGATTTGCGATTTTCTACAAGCGACTCGAACAAGGAAGGTTTGATTTTTTGACAAGTGATTCGGTTTCAAGAGAACTCAAAAGAGAAGAATTGCTATTGGTTTTAAGCGGTCTTAAATTGAAAGATTTCAAGAAAAAAAAGAGATATAAAACATAAAAAAAGTGATCATAAATCCCTTTAAAACTTGCATATTTACTGATGTTTTCTTATTTTTGAAGTATGGAAAACGCAGTAGATTTGTTTGATAATTACTCTAAATCAGCCCTTTTGAAATTGCTCAAAAGTCAGGTAAAAGCGGTTTCCAAATTAGAATCCAAAACCGAAAAATTAGCGTCGGTAAACACAAAACTCGAACAGGAGAACAGTTATCTCAAATTTCAGATTGAGCAGTTCAAAAGAGCGATGTACGGTTCTAAAAAAGAGCGTTTCATCGCCAGTGAAAATCCCGAGCAATTAGCCATTCCTTTTGAAGTTGACCAGCAAGAAGTTGTAGCAGCTGTTGAATCTATAAAGGAACAAATCACCTACCAGCGCGAAAAATCAGCCAAGAAGCATCAAGGGCGCATGGCTTTGCCTTCCCATCTTCCGGTAAACGAAATCGTTTTGGAACCAACTGAAAATATTGAAGGCATGAAGTGTATTGGTCAGGAAATTACGGATGAATTGGAGTATACTCCCGCCAAATTGTTTATCAACCGCTACATCAGAAACAAATATGTTGCCCCTGCGGATGAAAAAGGAAATCAACAAGTCAAAATTGCCTCTCTTGATTTTCGTCCGATTCCCAGATGTATCGCCGGAACCCATCTTTTGACTCAAATCATCATCGACAAGTTTGTGGATCATCTTCCGCTTTACCGACAGATACAG
Organism: Bacteroidetes bacterium HGW-Bacteroidetes-3; assembly: GCA_002842505.1. Lineage (GTDB taxonomy): Bacteria > Bacteroidota > Bacteroidia > Flavobacteriales > Flavobacteriaceae > Lutibacter. The sequence continues at coordinate 2,312 of PHDE01000118.1, forward strand.
CGATTTTCAAGAGAAGGAGTCGATATTCCTTCTTCTACAATCGATTCCTGGGTTAGATTAGTATCCCAATTACTCCGCCCACTATACGAATGTCACCGGCAGCATACCCTGAACAACGGTTATCTTCAAGCGGACGAATCGCCCATAAAAGTACAGGACACGGATAAAAAAGGAGCAACGCATACCGGATTTATGTGGGTGTATCATGCGCCCATACCCAAAAGTGTGTATTTTGATTATCGAAAAGGACGCGGCAGCGAAGGGCCTTTGGAAATGCTAAACGATTTTGAAGGCTACCTTCAAACCGATGGTTATGGCGTATATCCACAATTTGCAATCAAAGAAAGCGTCACACAAATAGCCTGTTGGGCACATGCGCGCCGTTATTTTGAAAAAGCATTGGATTATAATAAAATCAATGCATCTCACGTAATGCTACAAATCCAAAAGTTGTATGAAATTGAACGAAAAGCGACTTCTCAAAATCTGTCAACCCAAGAAAGACAAGCTTTGAGACTCGAAGAATCACATCCTATTTTGAACGAAATAGGAAACTTCATTGCCATGCAGTCAAAATTGGAATTACCCAAAAGTCCGCTGGGCAAAGCCTACGATTATTGCCTAAAACGTTGGGACAGCCTGATGGCGTATCTAAAAGACGGAAATCTTCAAATTGACAATAATCTTGTCGAAAATGCGATACGACCGTTGGCTTTAGGAAGAAAAAATTATCTTTTTGCAGGTTCACACGAAGCAGCAAAAAACATTGCGATGTATTATTCCTTTTTTGCCACCTGCAAGAAGAACAATATTAATCCTTCGAAATGGTTACTGTATGTCCTTGAGAATATCAACGATACCAAATCATCAGAACTGCATAATCTTCTTCCTCAATATTTCAATCATAATTTAGTGGATTGATGTAGTTGGTGGGGTGGATACGATGTAATTGTTGGATATAGTTTTTGGATAATTTTATAGTTGAATAACTTTCATAGATGATTTCCATAACATCATAATACCCAACAACCTCTTGTTGGTCTCTGGTTGTCAACTTCTTAATTTCTATATTTTCCAAAAGATCCTTAATCTCCTCATTCGTTAGTTGGACACCTTCAATTCTTGTTGATGACCCAATGGACTCAATGGTTGCAATTTTTCGAAGTTCTTTTAAATAACTATTTTCTCTCTTTTCAACGATATTCCATTTACCTTTAAAAGAGTCAATAAAACCAATTTGTTTAATTAGCTGTTGATTGGTCTCAAAGTTAAAATGTAATTTGTTTTTTAATTTATCCATTGTTTATCTATAAATTATCTATTCAAAGATACTTAAAATAATCAAATATCCATACCTTATCTATAATTTATCTATTTATTTATGCTTGTATATCGGAACATTCCAATTAAGATACGTCTTTGCGAAGGAGCTACGCAATGAAATGAAGTGGCGACTGCGGCAATCTGTTGTTGTTTGGTTACTGAGTTTTTGATTTCGTTAGTTCACAACAGGTTGCCAAAAAAACTTATCCCAGCCTTTCCACAGCAGCCAAGCTTTCCAAAGAAAAGGGAGACTTCGCAGAGCAGAGGAATATTTAAGGCATATTAAAGATGAGTGTGTTTATTTAATAGTTATGCAATAGTTTTAACAAAACTACTAAAAGACTTTCAGAATATATTTGTACTTTTGAATTACTAAATAGGGTGTTATGAATATTGAATTGAACATACAGAATAAAAAATTGGAGTTAATTCAATGGCTTTCAACTATTGAAGACTCAGCTATTATTGAAAAAATAATGGATTTGAGAAAAAAAGAAAGCAAAGATTGGTGGAATTCAATTTCTGAAAATGAAAAAGAATCTATTGAACAAGGTTTAAAAGAAGCAGATTCAGGGAAATTAAATCCACATTCAAACGCAAGAAAATTATATGAAAAATGGTTATAAAATTCTTTGGACTGATAATGCTCTTAAAGAATTAGAAAAAACTATTGAATATCTTGAAGAAAACTGGAATGAAACAGCGCTGCAAAATTTAGCCCTAAACCTTGAAGAAACATTAACCCTAGTTTCTCAAAATCCAAACCTATTCCAAGTTTCTGACATCAAAAAAAGAAATTCACAGAGTTATTGTTTTATCTCACAATACTTTGTACTACAGAATTGGAAATAATCAAATTGAAATTATCTCATTTTTCTCTAATCGTCAAAGTCCAAAAAACGGAAATTAAAATAACCCGTTGCATTCACAGCGGTAGTTTAGCAGCGAAGTCGGGAGACTTCGCAGAGCTGGTTCCCCTTTTTTTATGGATGCCTGAGATTCAAACAACAAACTTTCGTATATTTGATAAAAGTTTGAAATGACTACAAAAGACAACATATTAAAAACCCTAAAATCAAATAAAGCCAAACTTTCTGAATTTGGAATTATAAATGTTGGCTTGTTTGGCTCTTATGTCCGCAATGAACAGACTGGCCATAGTGATATTGATCTATTAATTGATTTTGAACCTGAAAAAGAAAACTTTGATAACTTCATGGCCGTTTACGATTTATTTGAAAAAATATTCAAAAATGAAAAAATTGAAGTCGTTACCATAAATGGCTTAAGCCCCTATTTTGGACCAACTATTTTAAATGAAGTGCAATATGCCTAAAGAGCCAAAAGAATATTTAAGGCATATTATAGATGAGTGCTCTTTTCTATTAGCTGTTAGTAACAAGCTGGAATTTGATTCTTTTTTAGAAAATGAAACGAGCATAACAAATTTTGATACACAAAGGAATGATTAATGGCGAATTTACCTACCGACAGGCAGGTTTACCTACCGACAGGCAGGTTTACCTACCGACAGGCAGGCAGTCCCGAATTTTCGGGATTACCGCTAAAAAATAAAATTTAAACAGATGAAACTTTAAAAAGAGCCGTTATAAGAAGTTTAGAAATTATTGGGGAGGCAACAAAAAAAATTCCAACTGACTTTAAAAAAATATGGCTTAATATCCCTTGGAAAAATATGGCCGGAATGCGTGACAGATTAATCTATGATTATATTGGCGTAAATTATGCCATTGTTTGGGACGTTATCATAAATAAAATTCCAGATTTACATAAACAAATTTCAGCGGTTCTTAACAAAGAATGAAATTTTTAGTCTTCCCAAAGCCAAATTAAAAAAGTTTTAAGTTTAGACTTTTCTTCCAATCCGATTCATTTGTCATGCCGAGGAAACGAGGCATCACATAATTTGATAAGTGTGATGCGATTCCTCCTTTGGCAGGCACGAGCAATTGAGAACTGGCGAAGCAATGACAAAATAGTGGACTTCGAAGTCGGGAGACTTTGCAGAGCGGGGCATAAATACACGGCAAACATATTTCTTTAAAGAATTCTATTTTTCAAATCTTGCCGATTATCCCAAAAAGAAAGTATTTCAATTTTGTCGTTATTAATCTCATAAAATATTAAATAAACTGTCATAGGAATTACTCTTGTAGTTTTATTAGAAGTTAATCGACCAATAAATTCACTTTTAGAAAGCGTTTTAGTCAAATCCTCAATTTCTTTTAATATTTTGAGACTGTAATTAGAACTTCCATTCCTTTTGTTAAAATATTCCAGCGATATTTTTAATTCATTCTTTGCTCTGGGAGACCAAATTATTTTTTTCCTAACCATTCTCTCATTTCTGATATTACTTCATTATTTTCAAAGTAATTCCCGTCCTTTATTTCGTCACGGCCTATTTCAATTGATTTAGATTGCTCAGGCGTAAGTTGAAATAAAGCTTGTTCTGAAGCGTCAAAAATTGTTTGCAACGCCCTTAAAAAGCTCAAATCTTTAGAGTCTTTAATCCTGGAGATTAAATTTTTTTTTATTTGTGAAGCCGTATCCATAATTCACTTTTTTAAGAGTTTAATCAAAAATAGTACTTTTCTATAAAGTTTCTATATTTCTAGGTGTTTTTTTTGATATTTGCCACTGTACACTTTATTTATTTACTATGCCTAAGTTTTAAGCTGTAAGTTTTATTTTTTTTACTAAACCCGAATCCTTTGTCATGCCGAGGGATAATTTTTATACTAAAAAAAGTAATATAAAATGACGTTAACTTTGTATACAACAAATTAGATTCCTAACCAAAAAAGCAACTGAGCTAAATATGCAACTTGTTGATATTTAATAATATAAATAAAAACATCATTGGTAGGAAACGAGGCATCACATAATGTGAAAAGCGTGATGAGATTCCTCCTAGCGTCGGAAGGACAAATATATCTTTAACTTAATGAAATTCCCCCTTCCGAGCCTGTACTGAGCGGAGTCGAAGTAGGGGTTAGGGGGCTTTTCCTCCTATCGGCGGAAGGAAGGACAAGTTAACTTTAAATGATATGCATTTGCTACGAAGGCGGGAGACTTCGCAGAGCAGGAAATTTATATATAGTTGTTTTGGGCGTTACCCTGCGGGTCGGGCTTTTCGTTACAATCTTTTTTTCGGGTAAAAACCTCAAAAAAGTATTTTCACTTCAATCCCTAACGCAGATTGATTTACGATCTCTGATTTTTGATTTACGCTTTTGAGAATGGCCTCATCAAATGCTACCAAAACAAAATTGCTCTTTGCGTATTTTCATTGCCTTTGCGGTTAATAAATTCAATTGAATTGATTTTTATAATTTTTTAACTTGTGTTTTATCATAGAATACGCAAATGCTGTTGTAAATACAACTTAGCTATCCATGATTATATTGGTGTAAATTATGACATTGTTTGGGACGTTATCATAAATAAAATTCCGGATTTACATAAACAAATTTCAGCCGTTCTTAACAAAAAATGAAATTTTTAGTCTTCCCAAAGCCAAATTAAAAAAGTTTTAAGTTTAGACTTTTCTTCCAATCCAATTCATTTGTCATGCCGAGGAAACGAGGCATCACATAGCGTAACAAGCGTGATGCGATTCCTCCTAGCGTCGGAAGGACAAAATAGTGGGTTTTAAACTTTAAGCACTAAGTTTTAAGCTGTAAGTTTTATTTTTTTACTAAACCCGAATCCCTTGTCATGCCGAGGAAACGAGGCAACACATAATGTGAGAAGCGTGATGCGATTCCTCCTATCGGCGGAAGGACAAAATAATAGGTTGAGAAGTATGGCGTTTAGCAGCAAAGTCGGGAGACTTCGCAGAGCGGGTTTATTTTTTTGTGTCATTTATGATTTCCCAATAGCCACCTTTAGCAGCTCCCACTCTTGTTAAAATCATCATTTTAATTAATTTCCTAATGTTTTCTTGTATTTTTCTTTGAGAGATACCGACTTTCAAAGCTAATTCTCTTGATGAGATATACTGATTTTGGCTCATCAATAATAAAATATGTTTTTGATTATTGCTTAATTTATCTACGACCTTTTCTATGACCTTTTCTATGACCTTTTCTACGACATTATCGGTGACATCGGTATGTATTAGTTTTTCTTTGTACAATAAAATTCTAAAGCCGTTGAAAACTTCTTCAATCTTGGGCTGAATAATCCCATATTCTTCACAAATATTCAGTATTCTGCGAATTCCAGATCCATAACGTTCAATCAAACCTACTTCTTTGAACGCTTTGGCAATTAATTTATTTCGGGCTTGCGAGGTATAATTATTGGACAATAAATTTTTGATGGTTATGCCACCAACTAATTTGCCGGGATTATAAAATTCTACTAGTTCGTTTTCACCTTGATTGATACTGTATTGTAAGCTTGTTTATTCATTAATAATAGAAACTAATTTAAATAAATCATTTTCATATAATCCCACATATAAAGGTAAACATAAAATGCTGCTTGCAATACTTTCTGAAATGGGCATCTTATTATTCATTTAAATTTTGTTTATCTGGTTTTTCTGTAAGTTGAATGAAATTTTGTTTGCTTACAATCTTTTTACCTGATTTTTGTTCTAAATCTTTACGCGCTTTACCCGCAACGCTTCCTCCAGCTTTTGCAGCTTTATGATTTTCGACAAATCCTTTGGCGTTTTTGTTTTTGGCGATTTCGGTGGTTGATGCCTCTCCAAGCATTGTAAAAATAAGTTCCAAGTCGGTCATGTGATCTCGGAGATTTTCGGATGCTTTTGTTAATCCTTTGAGTTTTTTATAATCACTTGGAATTATGCCAAATGTTGCTTTGCTAATTTCAGCCGTAAGTATGGCATATTCCTTACCTTCTTTCACGCCTCTTTGTTTCCATTCGCTGGTTAATTCGTCTCGAACAAGAATACCACGAATACGCTTTTCTATCCATTCATCGCTATATCCTTTGGCTTTATAAGTGGCTCTAATACGTGCCTGTGCCAACTCTGGGTTTTCGATTTCGGCAATTCTATCGGCCCCAACTTGTGCTAGCCATTGTTTGAAAGGCTCGGCTTTTGGCGATGGAATGGATTGGATAATTCGCAACAATCCTTGTTTGGTGGCACAATCAGTAGCATATTTTTTACCATCACTTGCCACTAATTTCAGTTGTCGACAAATTGTCGATAACTCAAACCCTGAAACTTTTTCTCGCTTTTTCATTCTGTACCAATAGTCTTTTGGGTCGCTGCTATCCGTTAAAACGGCTACTACATCTACTACCGCAAAATACCATTCTTGTTCTTCTTCGTTCCAATCGGAACGAATTTGTTGGTTTTCAAATAATTTTAAATTTGTCATAATTATTTAGCTATTTTTTTCAATCTTGTCGCAAAACGAATTCCTATAATACTATATTAAAATGAAGTCGCGTATTTGTATTTTTCCGTTGCGATGACCATTACGCTTTTGTTTCCTGTATAACTGTTGTGATATACTTTTATATTTTTATATTTTTACTTTTGTAAAACAATTGTAAATCCCGTTTTTTTATATTTTCTAACTCCTGTTTTTTCAATTAATTTTAGGATTCTAAAAAAAATCTTAACATAAATATTATTTTCACTTCTGCTAATTCCCTCGAAAGGTTTGTAAACTAAGAATCTATAAATTTCTTCCTTAACGGAATAATTAATTGATATTTTTTCTCTTGTTCTAGGAGCATTAGATTTACTTGCTAAATAATTTTTAAAAACATTAGGGGGATAAGGTTTAACATGAGACATATCGTCATAAAACCCTTCCCATAAAAGTGGTGCAGAAATTATTAAATAACCATCCTTTTTAAGACACCTATCCATTTCCTTTATTGAATTGTATAATTGAACTGGCTCCAAATGCTCTACAACATGACTGCAATGAATAATATCAAATGTTTCATTCTTGAAAGGCAAAACAGGTAATATACCATGATAAACATTTCTGTATTTTGTTTTTAAATAGTCAACGGTTTGAATGTTTCCATCAAACATAAAAAAATCATTTCTTTTGTGAAATTCTGCAAAATCTCCATTTCCAGAACCAATATCCAAAACAATAGACTCCGCTTTAATATATTTTGATGCAATTTCAAAAAATGGCTGTCTATTATGCGTACAATATTTTAAATTTATCATATTACCTCCAGTTTGAATTCATAATTAGTGGATAACCATTTTTTGTTACTACTGGCCCAACATCAGCAATTTTCCCTTCTCTAACCAATATTCTTAATGCATCAGTATGAAAATCTATCATTAATCCTCCGGAACCCAACCAAAGATTTAAATTATAATTTCCTGATATCAAAGGCAAATTTGTTACCTTACCTCTAATTATATTTTTACCTACTACTAAGTTATATTCTTTTCCCACATGTCCTGAAAATATTTGAAATATCGGCGAAGAATCTGGCAATCTAAATCCAACGGCAAATTGAACAGATTTTTCTGTTTCGGAAGTTATTTCTGCATAAAATTCAAATTCAGAACCTGTAGCAATTTCTGATATTATCTCAAAACTATTAATGAAAATTTGTTTATTATCATTATTTTTATTTTTAAATTCTCTTGTTGTTTCTAATTCTTGTGAATTTAAATAACAATTAACGGCTTCTTCTATATCCCCATCAAACACAATCCCCCCATTTTCCAGCACAATCCCTCTGGTGCACAAATTTTGCACTGCCGCCATATTGTGGCTCACAAACAACACTGTACGTCCTTCCCCTTTAGAAATTTCCTGCATTTTGCCAATGGCTTTCTTTTGGAATTCGGCATCGCCCACTGCCAAAACTTCATCAATAATTAGGATGTCGGGTTCTAAAAATGCGGCTACGGCAAAAGCCAAACGCACGGTCATTCCGCTGCTGTAGCGTTTTACGGGAGTGTCAATATAGCGTTCACAGCCTGAGAATTCTATAATTTCATCCAGCTTGTCGGTAATTTCTTTTTTGGTCATCCCCAAAATAGCGCCGTTTAAAAAGATATTTTCCCTGCCAGTCATTTCCCCGTGAAAACCGGTGCCTACTTCCAGTAAAGAAGCCACGCGCCCTTTAGATTTGATGCTGCCCGTGGTTGGGCTGGTGATTTTAGAGAGTATTTTTAGCAAAGTAGATTTTCCTGCGCCGTTTTTGCCTATAATGCCCAGGACTTCGCCTTGTTGTACTTCAAAATTGATGTCTTTTAGTGCCCAAACATAATCGGAAGTGCCCTTTGTGGCGCGGTTGTTTACGTCACCTATTTTTAGAAATGGGTCTTCTTTGCCCCTTATATTTGCCCACCAGCGTTTTAGGTCGTCACCCATTGTGCCAGTGCCTACGAGGCCGAGGCGGTATTGTTTGGAGAGGTTTTCTATTTTTAGAATGATGTTGCTCATTGATGAGGGTAAAATGTTATGTGTTATATGTTATATGTTATATGTTATATGTTATATGTTATATGTTATATGTTATTTTTTGGTCTTGCAGTCGTGCGGTCTTGCAATCTTGCGGTCTTGCGGTCAAATTTAATCCAAAATTTTGAATATTATCTTTTATTATTCCCCCTTCGGGGCAATGTCATTAAGTTAAGACTTTGACGCCCATATTTTTGTCATTCCGAGGTACGAGGAATCTCATTATGCTATGCTATTTGA
>PHDE01000119.1 GCA_002842505.1 Bacteroidetes bacterium HGW-Bacteroidetes-3
ACTAAAATTAGTCCGTTTATTCTTTTATCAAAAATTATTCCTTGATAAGGTCTGACTCCATGTTTTAAAAGAAAAGAGAACCATCTTTGAACCGTAATATTCTCTGGTATATAATTTATTTTTTCAATTATTTTTTTCTTTATTTCGGCTTCATTTGCTTGTGTATAAGTCGTTATTAATACCTTTTTTTCTCTGTTCTTGATCGCTTCATCAATGAGATAAGTAGTTTTTCCTGAACCTGCGGCAGCGATGATAAGTTTGTTATTTACCATCATTCTTTTATTGCATCCAAAATATATTCTGGAAATTTAATATTCTCACTAGAGTCAAATATTTTTAAAGCACATTCGGTTTTATTTGATTTCATATGTATGTGAAGTTCATCAATATCAGCAAATGATTTACCAAGTACAGTATTCATTTTATCTAAACCATTTTCTTTTAAAATTTTTGGTTCAAGAGTATTATAATTAAACTCTTTAGTTCCGATTTTTAAATTTCCTGAGCCAATTACATTATCAAAACAAATTTTAATAGATAGCTTTTTATTTGCTCCTAAATAATTTTTATATTTTTCATTTAAGGCATTTATATCACTATCATTATCCGTAACAACAACTACATTTTTTTCTAATTTTTCAGCAACTTCAAGAAACCTTAAAAATGAAGTTCCTACCGAAATTACATCAATACTTTTTTCAATAGGAAGCAAACCATTATTAGCATCCATAAATGCACTTTGAACAACTAATTCATCCGAATCACCTTCAACCAAAATTGCTTTTTTACAAAGAATCATTCGAAGTGTATCATATCCTGAAAGTTTTTCAAAAAATAGTTTAGTATCTGACGACAAATCATTTAATCGAATTGTCTTTTTATTATTTAAAAGTATCAGGTGTTCTAAACCTAGTTTATTAGATACAAAACTACTATGGGTTGAAATCAAAATTTGCTTATCGTTACTATGACTTTTAATATCTGATATCAATTGATTAAGTTTAGCATGAGAAAGATGATTTTCTGGCTCTTCTAGTAATATAATATTTGCTTCTTTTGCTTTTTTATGACTAAGTGCTAACTTAGTTTTTATTATACATTGCTCACCTTTGCCAACATAATGAAATGGAATATCATCCAAATAAGTCATTAAGCTATTTTCCCAAGCATTTTTAGATGACAATTCAACTGATATCTCTACTTTTTTATCTGAAATTTTAGTTGCATCTTCTATTTTTTTATTAATTTTTTTTATCGACTCATCGGCCATAAAATAATCTCTCATTTTTCTGTGAGATTGAGATATTTCAACTATTTCGTTTGATTCTAAAAATTCTTTAATAATTCTAGAAATGTAAACATCGGATCCATTTTGAAATTTATTGCTTGCTGAATCAATTAAAGCTGATTTAATTGGAATAGTTCTTATTGTGATGTTTTCGTCACGAGCAAAACTTGACCAAAGAATGTTATAGTATTCAATTGGGAGTGATTTTATTCCTCCAATTTTTATTAATTCCTCATACTCCTTTTTATATTTTTCATCAAAAGCAATTTTTAAAGAAATTCCACTAGAATTAGATTTTTCACTATTGCCATTTCCTTCAAATTCTGATATATCTTCGCCTTCAATAAATATTTCTATGAGAATGTGCGGAGGTGTACTGTTTATTCCGCTACTTAAATTGTCAAGATATTTCTTTGTGACTTCGTAATTGAAAATGTACTGTGTAAGTTCGTTATTTAGATATTTACCATTGAGTAAGCCTGATAATGCTAAATGAATAGCTTCTATGATAGTTGTTTTACCTGCTTCATTTTGACCAACAACAATATTAATGCCTTTGTCTAACAAAAGTTTAAATGAACCTTTAAAGCTTTTGAAATTTTCAATGTGAATTTTGGATATATGCATTTTTTATTGTTTGTTAGTGAATAATTTACATTGTCAATCCTTTAAACCAATAATAAAAAGCTTCCGGGTTGTTCTTTTTTAATTTGTTTATTTTGTTGTATTTCTGGTCTTCAATTATCCAATCTTTTATTTCAAGAGGATTTTTGAATCTTTCTATTTTTATTCCTTCTTCGGCTTGTAATAATTTGGTGAGATACGCTACTTTAGCCCCTGCTGTAATGGCTTCGTCTATGTTGAATCTGTCAATTGTGAAGTTGGTAAAGTTGCGAATGCCTAACTGTAAGTGTTTAAATTCTTCAGCATTTATATCTCGTTCTGCCAATGTAAAGCAAGCTTGCCAGGTGTCATTTAAAACTTCTGATGCAGTTATCTCTAACTTTCTAAATCCAATTTCTTCTTGGACTACTTTGTTGAAACTGTTTTTCACTACAGTTAAATCACTTATGTTGTCGAATAGAAATGCGATGTCATATAATTGCTTTATGATTTCTACCGGACGGTCTTTGCTATATAGAATCCCCGTTGTTTTGGGAGCGAATGCAGATAGTTTATCACCTAAAATAGCATCAAAGGATGGCATTGAGATTATAATACCTTCTCCTGAAGTGGAAAGCCAATTGTGTTTTATAGGCAGTTCGCGAATTTGAGGGTATGGGTTTGGTGTGTAGAGTAGGTCCAATAAAATAGGTTCGATATTACCATCTACTACACTTTTGTAATACGCTTTGAAATGTCCGATTGGAGCATCAGGCGTATGCTTACGGTCGTTGTCATCTTCCCAACCAAGGAATATTTTATTGTCTTTAATTTTTTGTAGAACTGCTGTTATTTCTTTTTCGGAATGTTCTGTTATTATATCGATGTCAATGGAGAATCGTTTTGGTTTTTCGGTTGCCAATAATAATGCTGTACCGCCTTTGAATGTAAAGTTTAACCCATTTATTTTTAATTGTTCCAATAGCGTTAGTGCCCAAATTACTTTTTCAATTAATTTGGGATCAATTCGTTTTCCTAACTTGTTTCTTAAGTTAAGAATCCAATCTATTGTATGGGTTTCGTTGTTAATCATTGTTTACAGATTATTGGAAAAATCTTTTTTATTTTGCCAAGCTTATATTTATCATTTTTTCTACTTCAGTTTCACGGTTTCTTCTTGCGGCATATCGTTTCATTTTTAATTTGTTTATGTTGTATTTGTTGAACGCGGTTTTGTAAATAAAATTTAGTTCTCCCTGCTGGGCTGCAAAAAGTTCTTTATCGATAATGATATCCACTAACATTTTTTCCAGTGCAGGGATTCCGGTTTTATTATTTTTTACTGTTGGCGATTCGGTTACTAAATTTTTAATGATGGTTATTTCTTCTGTATTTGAACTGATGTATCTTTCGAATATTTCTTCATCAGGATTGATATACACGTTTTTTATAAATTCATTTACGGTATTGAACACTTGTTCTGAAGCTTCTTTATCGACTTCGATGATGGTGTAGTTTTTGAAGGGCTGGTGCCGCATTAGGTCGCTCAGCCATTTAGTATTCCAAACACATATTTCTATGAATGGAAATTCTTTATGTATTTTATTGTACAGGTTTTTTAAATTTTGGGTTACTTCAGGATTGAAGATTTGTTTATCTGTTATTGAATAAATTCCTCTTGCCGGGTTATTTATTTTGCCTGCTTTTTTGAGCTTGGATAAATAAACGGTTATTGTTCCTTCCGAAAGTTCCGGAAAGTCACTATTGATTAAACTTCCTAGTTCTTCTCTGGAAAGTTGAGGGTTTGATTTGAAGTAATTCTCTATTGTATTTTCAATCGTTTTTGCCACTCTTTATTATTTACACTGTGAATATACCACTTTTTATTTAAAAATTAAGTTTTGGCAGTAAAATAGTTTTATTGCCGAAAGTTAATTTTGGTTTTTATCATTTATTTGTTACGAATTTAGTCAATAATTAGGACAAAATAGTATCTAAAACCTATTTCAATTAACTTATTAAGCTTTGGCAGTAAATTCAATAAATTGCCGAAGTTTAATTATTTGGATATTCTAGAGTGTCTTTCCCTCTAAGAACACTAAAATTATAGGTGTTTTTATGCATTTTTCAGCGGTCGTATTTGGGCTTAACTTCTTTTGTTCATTATTTTTTGTTGTTCAATATTCGTGAACATAATTAAATTGTGAACAAATACACCTATTTTTCTGATTAATGCATATAATCCATTCAGCACATTGCCCATCCATTCCGCGAAAAGCTACCTTCCGGGCAAAGAGCTTCATTCAGAAGGTCTTGGACACAACCGCAACCAATAGAATTTCCATTTCACTGATCCGCTGAAAAAATGCGGAATGCTGCACTCCCAATTCTATTGGTTGCGGTTAAGTCCGCTAAATAGGAATTTCAATAATGCATTTTGTTCCGCTTCCTGCTCTTTTGTATTTCCCAAAGAATTTAAATCTGCTTCCCGATCCGTCACTGTTATTACCTTTTTTTGACGGCAAAACAACAACATTCATCTTTGAACGACTGCATAAAGCCAGGCCCCGCTAAAGAGCGGGGCTCTTTTTTATAAGTCTTGTCAAATCTGAATATTGTAAGACCAAGAGCATCAAAAAAAGGTAACAGCTGACGGCTCTATCGGAAGTAAATCTAAAACGAATCTTATGAAATCTTACAAAACAGACAAAAAGGAAGTGGAACAAAAGATAAAAAAATCAAAAAAGAAAACGCTTCTGGATATCATAAGTAAATCACTTGAAAAATAATTATTAATCTCTAAATAAAATTACAATGACAACTAAAGTTAACGAAATTAGAATTAGTTACAGGGAAAAAATCAGGACCCAAAAATCTGAAGCTATCAAAAGTTCATCAGATGCTGCAAAATTACTTTTTAAAGATTGGGACACAGACACTATAGGATTGCACGAATCCTTTAAAGTATTGTTATTGAACAATTCCAATAAAACAAAAGGAGTTTATCAATTGTCCTCTGGAGGCATCACAGGAACTGTTGTTGACATACGGATATTATTCGCCATCATTTTGAAATCATTGTCAGTAGGTATTATTATAGCGCACAATCACCCAAGCGGTAAGTTAATGCCAAGTGAAGCAGATAAACAGCTTACGGATAAAATTAAGAAGGCAGTCGCATTTTTTGATGTAAAAGTGTTAGATCATTTAATCATAACACCAGACGGCAGTTTCTATAGTTTTTCTGACAATGGTCTTTTATAATCCAATCTAAAATTTAAAAATGATGATCTATCTAAATTATTCAAATCTGAACGAAGAAACCCAAGAGCGATTACTTCAAGATTCAAAAAGGGATGTAGAGCAACAATTTGGTGATTCCATCAGAAGCTATGCTAAAGCGCATTATATAAATTATGATACAATACTGGAAGAAGAAGCCACACGAAATCTGTACAACTACAAGTTTGTTTTCAATATTTAGCTCACTGGCGGGCTTGATGCTTAAACCGATAAATTTGATAAATAACAATAAAGACCTTTGAGAGAAGGTCTTTTTTTTATGGCTACTTAAAACCGTAACCATTAAATGACCTTTATTCAAAAATTGACGTTTTTTTTCACAACAATTTTGAAAATAATTTTTTATGGTTGCAAATCATTGCATTTGGAAACAACCCTAATTTTCATTTCGAACATAAAAACGATACATTTATAAAGCTGATTTTAGGCTATTTTTTAAGGATCATTATTCCAAATTATTTGACTTTCATGGATAAAGATACCAATCAATAAAAGTAATTAGCACGGAATTTTTAATTCCAATAAAAAGCAACTGATTCGGTCAGGTTGTATGAAAATTTTGTCCCGCTGGGCGGGACGAAAAGGAATAGCAAGAGGATAACACGCTGGCGCGATGTTTTGAGCTTTGTTTTATTCATAAATAATTGAAATACAATTGTTTATGATATGTATTGAATTTTGATAAAATAAGTTTAAGCTGTTTTTTTACGAAAAAACGTAAGCAACCCCCAAAAAAAGGCAAATTTTTTACGAAAAAATGGATAAAGGATATGAAAAAGAACGGTTTGAGAGCTTAAAAATTAAAGCCTCAGTGGCCAAAAAATTTAGGCGTTTTTGCAAAAAAATGTCTCAATCCCAATCGATGACGCTTCAATTGATGCTGGATTTTTTTGAGAAAAATGGAGTCTCGCCAAATGAATCCATTGGTCCGCAGATGCAAACACTTGAGAACTTAATTAAGAAAAGAATTAATGGTGTTATTGCCATTGTGAAGGATATTGAAAAGAACCAAACAAAACCAACGGTTGCCATGATGCAATCCCTTTTTGAACAAGCACCTGAGAAACATAACACTTTAATTCTTGAAAAAAAGGAATTGAATAAGCAAACACAACTTTCTTATCAAGAAGAAATGAATAATGAATTAGAATCAGAATAAAATTAATTAAAAATGTACATCACCATTACAGCCCAAAAATTAACCGGAGACTACTCCCAAAGCGTGGCAGACTTTGT
This sequence comes from Bacteroidetes bacterium HGW-Bacteroidetes-3, assembly GCA_002842505.1. GTDB lineage: Bacteria > Bacteroidota > Bacteroidia > Flavobacteriales > Flavobacteriaceae > Lutibacter. The sequence goes on from PHDE01000119.1 coordinate 6,431, forward strand.
GGATTATTTGGAAAAAGAAAATCATGGGCTTGATCAAGAGGATACAGCACATTTTTTTAATCAATATGGAGATGGGATTTCAGCAAAAGAAGTCGTGCAAGAAATTGATGGTAATACAGCCAAGTTAAAAAAAGCGGAACCAAAATTCTATTCAATTACTGTAAGTCCAAGCCAATATGAATTAAAGCGACTGCAACACAGTAGCGAAGATCTGAAACAATACACAAGAGCATTGATGAAAGACTATGTAGCATCCTTTAACAGAGAAATCAATGGAAAACCCATTACAATTGATGACATAAAATACTTTGCTAAAATTGAACACCAACGCACCTTTAAGGGAACTGATAAACAAGTACGGGAGAATCAACCTTTCGCAAGCCAAATCCTAACCCTGAAAAATGACATCAGAAAAATTGAACGGGGGGAACTGAATGGAAACATTCAAGAGTTAAAAAAAGAAATAACCAAACTTGAAAAAGAAGCGCCTCACCAACAACAAGGCAAACGCATTGTGCAAGGAATGAGGAAAGAAGGCAACCAAAGCCATATCCATATCATTGTCAGTAGAAAGGATAGGTCTAACAACTATAGTTTGTCTCCGGGAAGTAAACACAAAGCATCTGAAGTTATCATGAACGGTAAAATAGTTAAAAGAGGTTTTGACAGAGATGGGTTTTTTACAAAAGCAGAGCAAACATTTGACAGGATTTTCCAATACCAAAGAAACTATGCTGAATCCTACCAATCCAAAAAGGACTTTATTAAAAATCCAAAACTGTATTTTTCAGTATTATTGGGCTTGCCTGCCAATGAAAAAGCAGCAGCGTTTAAGATCCTCGGAAAGGCAGGATTTCCAATTGCAAGTATTCCAACCAATCAAGTGCAATTGGCTCTGAAAGTTATCAGCAAATTGAAAAGAGGAATCGATATCGCAATTCAATCAAGTTCAATAGGGATTTAATAACAAACAGATGATTTTAAATACAGCCATTTCAACAGTAATAGCCAATAGTCTGCTATTGGTCATTTTTTTGAGTTTATTTAAAATAACCCGAAAAGCATTTATGGTTAACAGTATTATTATACTGGGGATTACCATTGCGGTTTGGGACTACATAGATTCAATATTGATTTTTAGTAAATACCTGCTATCCGTTTTTATACCCACGGCATTGGGAAACACCTTATTCTATGTGTATTTTCAAAAGGAAACAGCAACTTCAATAAAAGAAAAATACAAAGTCAACTTTAAACTTAAAAGGGGAGCGTTAATCATTGATAATATTAAGCGTGGAGCTTCAGTCATTGGAGCGGCCGGGAGTGGAAAAACGGAAAGTGTCATCTATAATTTTCTGCAGCATTTCAGCAAATATTCTTTTTGTGGCATCATACACGATTATAAGGATTTTGAATTGACGGAAATCGCCTATCCGCTGTTTAAAAACAACAAACTAAATTTCTATACGATTTCTTTTGACCCAATATACTATAGCGTAAACCCTATTGCTCCTCGTTACATTCCGAACGAAGAAAGTGTCAATGAAATTTCCCGGGTAATTTTAGAAAACTTATTGGAGCTAAAAGAAACCAATACAAGTGGTGCAACAAAATTTTTCAATGATGCTGTTGAAGGTTTGATAGGCGGCCTTATTTGGAAGTTGAAATCCGATTATCCACACTATTGCACTTTACCCCATGTCATCGCAATTTATCAGTATTTAAATACCGAAAGTTTGGTTGCTTTTCTGGGCTCAAATTCCATATCAAAAAGTATGGCGAATGCTTTTATCAGTGGTGTAGCCTCAGAAAGACAAACAGCTGCGGTTAAGAGTACCTTAGCCAATGCTTTTAAAAAGATCAGTACCCAAAAAATATTTATGGTGTTATCAAAAGATGAAGTTCCACTTGATATCAATAACGAAATGAACTCCGGGATTATCTCAATTGTAAACAACCCTAAATATGAAACAGCTTATGCGCCAATCATTGCCACAATTATACATACAGTCACCAAACAGATGAGTGTAAGAAACCAACAATCTTCTTTCATTTTAATGGAAGAAGCCCCCACCATAAAACTATTGAATATGCATCGCATACCCGCAACCCTCAGAAGTTATGATATTGCAACCATTTATGTGATGCAGGACAAAGTGCAAAATGACATCCTCTATGGCGATAAAGTAAGTAAGGCGATTTTAAGTAATTTATCCTATCAGTTTTTTGGCAAGGCAAATGATCCGGACACGGCTAAATATTACGAGCTCTTTTTTGAGATTGTAAAGAGGAAAACAACCAGTGTCAGTAAAGGATTTAACTTAAATTTTGACACCCGGGTTACCAAAGGTGAAAAAGAAGTTTCAAAAGTAAGGGCTGATGAGTTTTTCAGATTAAAACAAGGAGAGTTTATTGCTTTCGCTGATGGGAAGGATAAAAAGATACAGTTCAAACTACAGCAGATCAAAAAGGAAATGCCTAAATCTTTAATTAAATATACTGATGAGGATTTGCGATTAAATTTTGAAAGAATTCATTGTGAAGTTCAATCTTTGTTTAGACGATAAACATTTTTAATTATAAAAGTAAGAGTAGGTTGATAGAAAAGATTGATTAATTTACGATGTAATTAGGTGTAAAGGAATTAAAATTTCTCGGAATTGAATGTATTTCAATAGTTTTCATAGGGCATTGGTAGTTATGGATAATTTATAATAAAAAATTTTAGAAATGAAAATTACAATTTTTTGTAATGTCCAACAACAATTATTAAGCACAAAAATTTAAAAACCGTAGTTCATGATATAGAGATATTATTAAAAAAGTATGTATTGTCTAAACATATTTTCTATAAAATGGATGTAATTTTTTTTATTGCATTTCTATTTAAATTTTTTCAATAAAGCAAAAGGAAAAAAATTAAAAAATTACGGTATTCCCGTAACCCTAACCTAAACTCCTTTAATATATTTGGGTAATTATTATTATAGCGCGTTATAAATGATTAATCTAAAAGTTAGCTTGAATATGATTTTGCAGGATATCGAAAATAATGCAAACATATCCAAGAATTTCTGGATAAGAAAGTAAGAATTAATTGAAACCTAATCGAATAGATAGGGAAAATTAAATACTCATGATATTTCTATATAAAATTAAGCTAACGTAAATAGTATTGAAAAGATCATAACAAAATAATTAATACTAAAGAAGATATAAAACGAAATGCAATAGAAATATAAAAGGCATTAAAAGAAAAATTGATTCATAGCAAATAAAGCTTAAAAATTGCAATTATATAGTGGGAAGTGAATTTGATTATATTTTTATTAGAATTACATTTTGGTTTTTAGGGTTCAACGGGTTGTTTAGTTCAAACCTATATGGACTAATTAATGAACAAGGTATTCATTTCACAATTATTAATCCTAAATTTATAATAGATGCAGTTCATGTCAATAACTATTTAGGTTTATTTTTATCATTAGTATTAATGGTAATACCACCACCAATTATATTCATTTTTTACAAGAACCTTTTCAGTAGGGAAATTAACTCAATTCTATTGGTTATGAGAGATTCATGTTTTGCTTTCTCATTAGATTTTGGGCAGGTATTCAAAATTATTGAACATAAATTTTCTTATAATAAAAATAAGGGAAAGGCAGGAAGAGATAAAAACTTTACAATTATTCTTTGTAAAAGATTGACCAAATATTGAATAATAAAAAGATCAATCAAAATTTTGTTGAGCCTCCGAAAAGAAAATATAGAATCCAATTTCAAACTATTTGAATAAAATAAGTTGGAAATAGAAAAATTTTCGGATTAATTTCCAATTAATTAAAGAGGCTTTTGAAGCCAATATTCTATTCAAAAAGAGCTATAAAATGTTACAAATGAAAAAAATTAGAACCAGTAAAATTTCAAAAGTTATTTCATGTTATTTAGCAATTCAGCTAATATTAACCACAATACAACCCATGCAGCTTTTTGCTTTAACAAGTGGGCCCTCACAACCAGAGTTTAATTCATTTACACCTATTGGCACATCTGATATGGTTGATTTATCTTCTGGTGATTTTAATTACAACATTCCCGTAATGGATGTAGGTGGATATCCATTAAACTTATCTTATGACTCAGGAGTTACCATGGACCAAGAAGCTTCATGGGTGGGGTTAGGTTGGAATTTAAATGTTGGACAAATTAATAGACAAGTGCGCGGAATTCCAGATGATTTTAAAGGTGATGAAATGGAATATGAAAAAAACTTAAAAGATCGTATAACTGTAGGGATAAGTGCCCAACTTCAACCTTCTTTATTGGGGTTTGAAAAAGAAGACTATTTTAAGGCTTCTCTGGGGTTAGGTATCAATTATTGTAATTACAGTGGGGTAAGTTTTACGCCTTCTTATGGTTTATCATTCGATCTATCCAATTCCAATAATGCTATTGTTGGTATGAATGTTCAAACTTCAGCCACTGAGGGAGTTACTGTTTCACCATATGTTAGTGCAAGAATGATTAGCAATCAGGCAATTAATGGAGACTTAAATGCGGGAATTTCCTATAATTCAAGTAGAGGTCTTCAAAACTTTAGTTTAGGAGCCTCTATGAAAAACGTACAAAGGATTAGCGACAAAAATTCAAAATTTAGTTCTTCAGGTTCAGGAACCATTTCTTTCTCTAACACCACAATGACTCCAAGAAAACGCTCTGCATTTCAGAATATAAACTCCACATTTTCCTATTCTACAGGGCGCGATGTTGGGGCAGTAGATGGTGAATTAGAATTATCAGCAACCGCTTCTGTTCAAAAAATAAAGGATGCTGTAAAAAAAGAA
>PHDE01000261.1 GCA_002842505.1 Bacteroidetes bacterium HGW-Bacteroidetes-3
TACAGGAAATGAAAATGATTGGCAATTGGTTTATAAAGAAGAATTTTCTAGCAAAACAGAAGCCTATTCTAGGGAACGCGAAATAAAAAGTTGGAAAAGTCGAAAGAAAATAATTGAGCTTATCGGTTCTTAGCATCCCGATTTATCGGGAGGGTCGGGGGTTCGAACCTTCCGATATTCGGAACAGGCTCTCATTGCCCACCAATTATAAATCCTACTAGAAATTGTGGGATTTTTGAATTTATAAAGTAATTTAATCGATGTGTAACATAAGTTACACGATAAAATTTTTAACTTGTTATATTTGCAATGTAGGTTTAACCTACATCTTTTTCATAGCAATTTTCCTCCTCAAACCCTAAACTTGAGGAGGTTTTTTGTTTATGAGGCGTAAGTGTTCTTTATTTTTATGTGAGAACTATTAAACCATTCATTAAATGGTGTATAATATGACCAAGATTCCTAAATGTGAATGTTGTGCTTATTAACCTGCATTTTCTTTAGCGCACATTATGCTATTGTGTCGTATTTTAGAAATTTTTTGGATAGGAAATGCAAGTATTGTGACGGCGAACTTTATGTCAATAAGATGCAAATAAAAGACATTGCATGAATGATTCAGTAATTTTAATTTTTATTCAAACTGGGTATATTGGAAAGTTGTGGTGCATTATAACTGACACTTCAAAAAAAATCAACCTGAACTAAAATTATCCGATAAATTTATTAAATTTGTATCCAATTAGATACATTGTTTATGTTCTTTATTGAGAAAACAACCGAATTTGACAAATGGCTGAGAAAGCTAAAAGATATGAAAGCAAAGGCGAAAATCTTGTTCAGAATTCAAAAATTAGAAAATGACGAACATTTTGGAGATTGCGAACCAGTTGGTGATGGAATTCGAGAAATGAAAGTGAATTTTGCGAAAGGTTATCGCGTTTACTTTAAAGAAAAAGACGGAAAAATAATTGTTCTCTTACTTGGCGGAGACAAATCGACTCAACAAAATGACATAAAGAAAGCAAAAGAAATTTGGAAAAAATTAAACAGTTAAAAATGGACACTTCAAAATTTGATATTGCGGATTATTTGGACAGTAAAGAGATGATTGCAGAATATCTTAATACTGTACTTGAAGAAGGAGACAATTCTGATATTATTAATGCGATTGGACATATTGCAAAAGCTATCGGAATGACCAAAATTGCGGAAGAAACCGGTTTGAGCAGACCGAGTTTATACAAAGCCTTGTCAGACGGAGCAAAACCACAATTTGCGACAATAATGAAAGTTTTAAAAGCGATTGGCGGACAAATTCAAGTGAATCCAATGTCAGCGTAAAAAAAA
>PHDE01000120.1 GCA_002842505.1 Bacteroidetes bacterium HGW-Bacteroidetes-3
AAACAGATGAAACGAGCATAACAAATTTTGATACACACAGAAATGATTAATAGCGAACTGCATCTGTACCAATAAAAAATAAAATATAAACAGATGAAAAAAATAATTTCTAACATGACCGTCTTTATTTTAACAGCGTTGATGCTGTTTTCATCTGTGTCATTTACTGTTGAAAAACACTTTTGCGGTGGCCAAATTTTTTCTGAATCCTTTTTTGGAAAAACAGAAAAATGCGGCATGGATGATGACTTATGTAAGGCAGAAAACAACAATCTTTCTGTTACAAAAAAATCGTGTTGCAAAGATGAAATTCAATTTATAAACGGATCCTTATTTGAAAAAGCACCAGTCTTAAAACTGGAAAGCAACCAACAAAATTTCATCGTTTTTAATTTAATTGACACTGTTTTATTTTCTCAAAAAGAAAACGAATCAACCCATTTTAAAAATTACTTTCCGCCACCAAATACACATAATTTCAATATTTTATACCAAGTTTTTCGAATTTAATATGCTGCTGTTTTCTTAAATTGAACATCCTATATCTTTAGTGTGTTTAAACTTTCTTTTAAATTATAATGAATCAAACTTTGAAAAAATTATAATTAAATTTAAAATACATCAATAATGAAAAACATAAAATATTTTTTTGTTGCGCTATTGTTAATAGCTGCGGCAAGTTGCGCAAATGACAATACAACAACTCCTGTTGGAACCCTTTCTTTAAAACTTACGGATGCGCCTATGCATTATGACCAGTTTATGTCGGCAAGCATAACTATTGATAAAATTGAAATAGGAAATAGCGCCCAAGCCAATTCCTTTATGACACTGACAAATACCACAATGAAATACAATTTATTGGAATTGGTAAATGGAATGACTTCAACAATGGCAACTATGGAAATTCCTGCGGGAGATTATAATCTTATGCGTTTGTATATTTCTTCAACCGAAATGAAAATGCTAAATGGTGATACATTTAGTTATAATATGGAACAAGATGGCTATTCAGGAAGCGGCATGATGCAAAATGGAATGATGTTGAACAATCAAAACAGAAGCATCGACATTCAACTGGACCATTTTATGACAATTTCAAAAGGCGGTATGAGTGAATTTCTTTTGGATATGGATGTGGACCAGTCTTTTATGCTGGAAGGTGTTAATTATGACAATATGATGATGATGAGTATGACTGGTTTTACCTTTATGCCAACCATGCGTTTTGTGGATATGTCGACCTCTGGAACCATCAACGGAACGGTACAGGACGCCACTGAAAATTTGCCAAACGCCACCATTTCTTTAATGCACAATGGAACACTTTACACCACAACACATTCTGACGAAAACGGACATTATGCCTTTATTGGAATTCCGGAGGGAATGTACACTGTTGAAGCAGAATTAGATGGCTACGTGATGAACCCAGTTGGAAATGAACAAAATATGGGTGAATTGAGTATGATGCCAAAAGGAACTTTAAGCGTAAATTTCAATATGATGGCTTCTAATTAATTTAACTTTTAAATTATATTCAGGCAATTGGCAAGATAAAATGAGATTGTCTAAAAAGTCAGTTTAAACGCAATGCCCGCAAAGAAGGCGCAATGATACGCAAAGTGTTAAGTTTTTTAAATCAGCACTTTGCGTTACTTGCGAAAAACCTAGCGTTACTTGCGGTTAAAAAATGAGTGCTTTTTAGACAGTCTCATTTTAATATAATTCACAAAAAAATTAGTCAATTATTAAATGGCTTTATCTTCTTATTAAGCTAAAATGCCCTTTATATTCTGAAGTGACACCGCTATAATCGGTCATTTTTGCCAAATACCAATAATCTGTTGAAACTGCTTTATGCGAATTGTAAAATCCGTTCCAACCTCCCTGAGATGCGTTAAAATTAGCCATCAACTTTCCATACCGATCGAAAATATAGATGGTTGAGGATTTAAAAACAGCCGGATCCACACCTAAAACATTCCAGGTATCATTTTGGCCATCGTCATTTGGCGTAAAGAAATTTGGAAATCCGAATACATAAACCGTTACTTGCGCAATGCCGCAATTATTCTTGTCATTTACATAAATTATGTGTTTTCCGGGAATTACTTCTGAAAAAACTGGACTGTCCTGATAAGGTCCGGAAATATCATCCAACGCAAACTCATAATCGCCAATGCCCAAATTTTGATTCGCATTATTTATAGTGATGGAATTGTTGCCTGAATTGTCAATTATTTGTATGTCTTCCGAAGAAATATCAGCAATGATGGATTCTGTAACCGTAATTTGCTTTGGAAAAGATTCACAACCTTCATTTGAAGTTGCAATAACGGTATAAACACCCGCTGAAACAATATCTACAAACGGTTGATCACTTATGATGTCTCCCGCATCATTTGTCCATTCATAAAAATAAATGCCAAGTGGATTATACGTTGAAATTGTTTTCGGTAAATCGTTTAAACATATAACATCAGTTTCGTCCAGTTCAAATTCAGGCCTTGGATTTACCGTTAACTGAATAACGGGAGCAATCCCAAAACAACCGCCGTTGATGGCACTTTCAACGCGTACCCATATAGTTTGGCTAAAAGGAACTTCACTTAAATAGGCGTTTGCCGGACTAATGATGTTGGTTTCCAAAAGTGCATCTGTTTGGTTGCGATAATAGCCAACCCGCAAATTTGGACTTGGAAACAAAGAAATAATTTCTGAAGTGACTTGCGCCAAATTAAATTCATGCAATCCGTCTATGGTATCATCATCGTCACAAACCGTAATTTCATGTCCGGGATAATTTGCCGGAAACGTGGTCACGGAAACTATTAAATTAACCTGAACAACTCTAAAACATCCATTCGCAGAGGAAACTCGCGCAAAAACAGTGGAGTTCACATTGTTTGAAAAAGAGGATTTATTGAGTTCATTTATCCCTGAATCGGCATCTGTAGCCGACAAATGATAAGTAACATTTAGGCTGGCATCACCAATCGTCACAAAGAAATCAGCTTCCGAAAGGTTAAAATTCACAATGCCATCCGGATTTCCGTCTTCATCGCATTGTATCAATTCAAAAGTAGTTGTTAACGCGTTTGGCAATGGCTTCACTTGAATTTCAAAAGAAGTACCTGCATTACAATCAACATTATTCGGGTGTTTGTTTCTTACCCGCACATAAACAGTTTGCTGGTTTGGAGTGGTATTTGTATAGGCTGTAGGATTTGAGATTAGATTTGCATAAGCACCATCTTCATAATAATTTACAGTAAATACGAATGGTGATTGTCCGTTAAGAATCGCGGTTTCCCGTTCGGTTAAATCAAATTGATATAAACCATTGGTATCATTGCCGTCTGAAGCATCATCGCAATACGACAAAACAGGAATATTTGCGGGCACGGTGGGATATGCCATATCAAAAACCTGTAACGTAAAACTTGTAGTTTCAAAACAATCCGGATTTCCTTTTACCTGAATCCGCGCATAAATTGGTTCTAGAGCATAAGGCGTAACGTTTGTATATGGATTTGGCAACTCATTTACGTTGCTAAAAGCATTGGCCTGCGTGCCAAAATAATTGATTTCATAGGTTGCAGCGTCCTGGGTTCCTAAAATTTCAGCATCTTTTAAGGTTTTTAAATCGAATTGATACAAGCCATCATTGTCGAAATCACATTGCAAAATATTGGTTGCCGGATTTGCAATTGCTCTTTCGAAAACTTTTATTTCAAATGAAGTAATTTCATAACAGGTTGAACCTGCACTTGGCTCTACCCGAACCCAAATGGTTCTTGTTTTGGATGAATATGCGGCAGTAGCTGTAATCCAGCCTTTACGGTCATTTGCATTGGTTTCATCCTCATAATAAGTAACAATATTGACTTGCCCATTGAGAACAATTGGCGTTTGTTGGTCCAGATTAAAAATCATAAATCCGTCATTATCATTGTCACAAGCTATTAAATCGGGTGGTTTATTCACCAATGGCGGTGGAGACACTATCAAGTCGAAAGAAGTAATGTCATAACAATTGGTGTTTGCGGCATTCTGAATTCGAGCCCAAATTGTTGTTCCGCTACTTGTAAATGGACTTGTTTTCGGATCTGCACCAAGTTCCGCAAAAAGCTTAAACTCGTGATAAGTTACTGTCATTCCAAGTTGTCCATCCAAAATAGCAGTTGTTTGAGATTCTAAATTGAAGGCTTCAAGTCCGTTCCCGTCTTTGTCGCAAAGGGTTATATTCTCGGCTTTACCGGCAATTGGTATCGCATGAAAAGTAACCACAATATCATCATCCTTAGGAACTCCGGTTATAAGGTCAGTTACAATTACCTGATAATTTCCAGTAGAGGTTACCTCAAGTGTTGCTGTTGTTTTTGCAGGAGAAATAGGTTCAAAAGCACCTGTGGCATTGTTAAACAAAAACCATTCATAACTTACAGAAGCATCAAAAACCGTGGCATTTAAAGTGGTACTTTGTCCAACACAAAAATTTCTGTCAGGCCCTAAGTCCACCAAAATAGAGCAATCCAAAGGATCTGGGTTACTTGTAATTACTGCGCCTTTCCAATTGATAGAAAATCCGGTATTGGTTCCGGAATACTGATTAATCAACACTACATATTCATCTCCGGTATTTACGTTCATCCATGCATCGTAAGCGGCTGTTTGATTGCCTGTTACAGGATCAATGCCAACACCCGTAAAACCAGTTGCAGAAACTTTACTGTAATTACAGGCAATGGGGTTTCCTAAATTACCGCAAGAAGGACTGGGACCATAAACTGCAAAATCCCAATCTTCGCTTAAATTATTTGGGGTAATGTTAAATCCGAATTCTCCGCTTGCTGCCAATTTAACGCGAAACCAATAGGAATTTGTTTCAACCGTGGTAACACCCAATCCGTTTTTTAAACAGCCTGAATCACTGCTTCCGTTAAAATCATCAATTCCAAAACTATTGACTTTCCCACCTGAATTCGCATCTGAACATATCGGCAAAGCATTTGAACAATCAGATTGTCCATAACCATAAAAAAGTCCGGCAACTAAAAAAATGGTTAATGATATAAAGTGCTTTTTCATAAGTTATCCTTTGGGATTGACAATATTCCTGCAATCAAATCTATGCTTTATCATCTCAAATTTAATATTAAATTCTAACATGTAATATTTTTGGGTTGTTTTTTAATCGAGCCAAAACTATATTAAACCAAAAAAGATCATTTTCAACAGAAAATAACCTTTTAAATTTATTTATTTTTGAATTATATTACAAATTCTCCACCAACCAATTCCCAACTTCACTTGTTTTATAAGCTTTGTTTTTACCCGATAAATCTTCTGTCACAATGCCATGCTCCAAAGATTTGTTCACCACATTTCTAATTGCTTCGGCCTCTTCTTTAAGTTTAAACGTGTCTTCAAACATCATGGCAGCCGATAAAATAGTAGCCAGTGGATTCGCAATATCTTTTCCTGCAGCTTGCGGATAAGAACCGTGGATTGGTTCATATAAAGCATTTTCTTCCCCTACGGAAGCAGAAGGCATTAAGCCCATGGAACCCGAAATTACAGAAGCTTCATCGGTTAAAATATCTCCAAATAAATTTTCGGTAATCAACACGTCGTAAGAATTTGGCCATTGCACCAAACGCATGGCAACAGCATCCACAAATTCATAAGAAACGGTGACTTCCGGATAATCCTTTTCCATGGCTTGCACAGTTTCTCTCCACAATCTTGAGGTTTCCAACACATTTGCCTTGTCCACGCAACACAATTTTTTTGTGCGCGTCATTGCCAATTCAAAGCCTTTTTTTGCCAGTCGAATGACTTCTTCCCTTGTGTAAGTGCAAGTGTCATAAGCGGTTTCTCCGCCGTCTTTTCTTCCTTTTTCACCGAAATAAATGCCGCCGGTCAATTCCCGTAAAAAAACCAAATCGGTGCCTTCAATGCGTTCTCTTTTTAAGGGTGAATTGTCTATCAATGAAGGAAATGTAAATGTTGGCCGGATGTTAGCAAACAATCCCAATTTTTTGCGCATTTTAAGCAAGCCTTGTTCCGGGCGAACTTTTGCGGAAGGATCATTATCGTATTTCGGATGTCCGATTGCCCCAAACAAAACCGCATCGGCATTCAGGCAAATTTCGTGGGTTTCATCAGGATACGGGTCACCAACGGCATCAATGGCTGCAGCGCCTGTAAGTGCCGGTTTCCATATTATTTCGTGGTTAAATTTATCAGCAACCGCATCACAAACTTTTACGGCTTGCGCAATTACTTCCGGACCAATTCCGTCTCCGGCTAAAAGTGCTATTGTCAATTTCATATTTAGATGTTTATTATATTGTAGAATGATTTTGAATTTTGCCCTTCGGCTCGGCTCAGGGTGACAAATTTTGAATTATTAACCGCAAGAGCGCCAGAATAATTTTGAATTATACATATTAGATTTGAATTATTCATTGTTAATTTTTAATTTGAATTTAAATTTTGGATTTTTAACCGCAAAGTGCGCAAAGAAAAAACCGCAAAGTGCGCTAGAAAAATTTTCATTATTCATTTTGAATTATTTAATTTGCGTTAAGGATTGCCCTTCGACTCCGCTCAGGGTAAACCCATCCCGGCATTGCGAGTTTGTGAAGCAATATGTTCAACAGATTGCCACGCTGCGCTCGCAATGACGGATTGCAGCGAAAAGGCAGGCAGTCCCAAATTTTTATTATTTTAAACATTCAACATTTTTTGGGTGGCTTTAATGGCGGAAACCGTTTGGTCTGAATCCAATCCTCTTGTAATAAATCTTTTTTCCTCGTTTTCCCAAGTGATAATAGTTTCGCACAAGGCATCGGAAGCGCTTCCCGGCGGAATCCGAACGGCATAATCCACCAATTTTGGCAATGTCAATTTCTTTCTTTTGTATAATTTATGCAGCGCATTCATAAAAGCATCAAACTGTCCGTCGCCATACGCATGCTCTTCATACAGTTTGCCGTCAATATTTACGGCAACTGTGGTGGAAGGTTTCAGGCCTTTGGAATGCGTTAAAACATAGGATTCAACGGTGATTTTTTCCTGATATAAATTGCTGTTTAACACATCGGAAATGATATAAGGCAAATCTTCTTTTGAAACCAGCTCCTTTTTGTCGCCCAATTCAATAATGCGCTGGGTCACTTTTTTTAAATCTTCCTGATTTAGTTCGAGTCCCAATTCTTGCAAATTTTTCTCAATATTCGCTTTTCCAGAAGTTTTCCCCAAAGCATAAGAGCGTTTTCTTCCGAAGCGTTCAGGCAACAAATCGTTGAAATATAGATTGTTTTTATTGTCGCCATCAGCGTGAATACCAGCTGTTTGGGTAAATACATTTTCGCCGACTATTGGTTTATTCGCAGGAATTCTGATGCCCGAAAACGCTTCTATCAATTTGCTGACAGAATATAATTTTGTTTCTTTTACGGAAATTTCAATTTCATTTTTATAAAAATCGTTGATGACCGCCACAACACTTGCCAATGGTGCATTTCCGGCGCGTTCCCCCATTCCGTTCACGGTAATGTGCAATCCTTTTGCGCCCGCATCAATGGCTTCCATGACATTTGCAACGCTCAAATCGTAATCGTTGTGCGCGTGAAAGTCGAAATGCAACTGCGGATATTTGGCGGTAATTTTAGAAAAATATTGACACGTCTCTTTCGGCGTTAAAACGCCCAAAGTATCAGGCAATAAGATTCTGACCACAGGCTGCGTGGCTAAAAATGCCAAATATTGAAAAACATATTCTTGTGAATTTCGCATGCCGTTGCTCCAGTCTTCCAAATACACATTGGTGGCGATTCCTTCTTTTTGCGCCAATTCAATCGTTTCTTTTATTTCGGAAAAATGCTGCTCGGGTGTTTTTTTAAGTTGGTGCGTTAAATGATTTAAAGAACCTTTGGTGAGTAAATTTTGAACTTTTGCCCCTGACCTTTTCATCCAATCTATTGATTGTCCGCCATCAACAAAAGTCAGAACTTCCACCTTATCTAAATAACCATGATTTTTTGCCCATTCCGTAATGTTTTTTACTGCCTGAAACTCTCCTTCGGAAACTCTGGCCGAAGCAATTTCAATTCTATCCACATGAAGTTCTTCCAGTAAAAGCTTTGCAATGGTAAGCTTTTCTGCCGACGAAAAAGAGACTCCGCAAGTTTGTTCCCCATCGCGAAGCGTGGTGTCCATGATTTCAATTTTTCTTCTTTTCATGTGGTAAGATTTATGGCAGTTTCCATCGATTAAAAAATAAAAAAGTGATGTTAAACTGTAATTAAATTATAATGCTAAAAAGGCCTTGCCGAAGCAAATTCCTTAATTTCGGCCTTCATTTTTGTTAAATAATCAATGTCATCATAGCCATTTAACATATTTTCTTTTTTGTAGGAATTGATGTCATAAGATTCCTGTTCGCCGCTTTCCAACAAAGTAATGGTTTGGTTTGGCAGATTTATCTCAATTTCCGTATTCGGATTTGCCTCAATTGCCTTATAAATTTTATCTAAAAATTCAGCGCTCACCTGCACCGGCAATACGCCAATATTCAAACAATTTCCCCTAAAAATATCGGCAAAAAAGCTCGAAACTACACATCTGAATCCGTAGTCGTAAATAGCCCAAGCCGCATGTTCCCTGGAAGAACCCGAACCGAAATTTTTGCCGCCCACCAAAATTTTTCCTTTGTAAATAGGGTTGTTCAGCACAAAATCCGTTTTTGGCGTATTGTCTGAATTGTATCTCCAATCCCTAAAAAGATTGTCGCCAAAACCCACGCGTTCCGTCGCCTTTAAAAAACGAGCCGGAATAATTTGGTCGGTATCCACATTTTCAATTGGTAAAGGCACTGCGGTGCTTTTTAATATTTCAAATTTATCGTAAGCCATTGTTTAAGTTTAAAGTTTAAAGTTTAAAGTTTAAAGTTTTTTGATTCCTTTAAATTTTAACCTTCAATTGTTAATTATTATTCCATCCTCGGGGGTTAGGGGGCTTTTATAATAAAGTTCTCGGGTCGGTTAAAACGCCAGTAACAGCGGTTGCTGCAGCCACAAGCGGACTTGCCAACATGGTTCTTGAACCGGGGCCTTGCCGTCCTTCAAAATTTCTATTTGAAGTGCTTACCGCCACTTTGCCGGCTGGCACTTTATCGTCGTTCATAGCCAAACAGGCAGAACAACCAGGTTCACGCAATTCAAATCCGGCTGCATTGATAATATCCAATAAACCTTCTGCTTTTATTTGCTCCTCAACAACATGAGAACCCGGAACCAACCAAGCCGTAATATTATCGGCTTTTTTTCTTCCTTTTACAATAGAAGCAAACGCCCTAAAATCCTCAATTCTTCCGTTGGTGCAACTTCCTAAAAACACATAATCCACTTTTTTCCCAATCATGGTGTCTCCTTCATGAAATCCCATATAATCCAACGATTTTCTGTAAGAAGCAACGCCGCCTTCAACCTCTTCGGCTTTTGGTATGTGGGTTGAAATTCCTGTTCCCATTCCCGGATTTGTTCCGTAAGTAATCATAGGTTCAATGTCATTGGCAACAAAATTAATTTCTTTATCGAAAACAGCATCAGCATCAGTTTTTAGCGTTTTCCAATAGTCCATCGCTTTGTCCCAAGCTGCTCCTTTTGGCGCGAACAAACGCCCTTCCACATAACTAAAAGTTTTTTCATCGGGAGCGATAATTCCGCCGCGGGCACCCATTTCAATGCTCAAATTACACACTGTCATTCGCCCTTCCATGCTCATATTTTTAAAAACCTCGCCTGCATATTCCACAAAATACCCAGTGGCTCCCGAAGTTGAAAGTTTGGATATAATAAACAAAGCCACATCTTTTGGCGTTACGCCAAATCCGAGTTTTCCATTCACGTTGATCCGCATTTTCTTTGGCTTCGGCTGCATAATGCATTGTGAAGACAGCACCATTTCAACTTCTGATGTGCCAATGCCAAAAGCAATGGCTCCAAAAGCACCGTGTGTTGAAGTGTGTGAATCTCCACAAACAATGGTTGCGCCTGGCAACGTAATTCCGTTTTCTGGCCCAACAACGTGCACAATTCCGTTTTTTTGATGACCCAATCCCCAATGAATTATGCCGTATTCGGCAGCATTTTCTTCCAATGCTTTTAACTGATTTGCAGATAATGGATCTTCAACCGGCAAATGTTGGTTGATGGTTGGGGTATTATGGTCGGCTGTGGCGAAAGTTCTTTCAGGAAACAACACCGTGTTGTTTCTGCTTTTTAATCCCAAAAATGCCACGGGGCTTGTAACTTCGTGAATTAAATGTCGGTCGATAAACAACACATCCGGTCCGTCATTAATCTTTCTAATCACGTGTGAATCCCAAACTTTATCAAATAATGTACTGCTCATTTTTATTATTTTTTATAACTGTTTCTTTTTTTGCATCCATTAAGTCAACAATGGTTGCAAGAACGGGTGCAAATTTATAAAAAGCAATAAAAATGTCAATTTAAATATTTATGAACTACGATACCCAAACGGTTTTTATGTTGCCTTTCTGTTTCATTTTGTCTATTTGTATTTTTGTAAGACTGTGCGGTTTTTATTTTATTTTATTTTTGATGCCATTTGAGGTGAATTTCACATCGTTTTATGTGATTATTTATTTGACAAATTTTATCTAATAATAATCAACTTTTTTTGACATGATTCAATAAAAAATATTTTTTTATGAATATTTCGCAGTATTTATTTCAATTTTGATTTTCAAAAATGAATTCTTCTACACATCGAATTGACAAAAAACATTGCATTTTTTATCAAATATTGTTCTTTTTTTCTGCTGAAACACTACG
>PHDE01000121.1 GCA_002842505.1 Bacteroidetes bacterium HGW-Bacteroidetes-3
ACGTAAAATAGTTAAAAAAAGCCCCAGATATAAAACTTTAACTAATTATAAAAGAGCTATTTAATCCTTAACTTAATGACATTGCCCCGAAGGGGGAATTGATAGTGGAAATGCGAAAACTCAATCGTTAAAGCTCAAAGGTTAAAGCTCAAATGTTAAATCTAAAACAAATTTCATCATTGCGAGGAAGGATTATTTTGGCGAAGCCAAAAAATCCGACGCGGCAACCTGTTGTGAACTACCGTAATGTCTCTAAGCCGAAGTAAGCCAACGCGGCAACCTGTTGAGAACTAACGCAATCCCATAAAAAAGTTGTCCCGAACTAACGAAATCCCATAAGAATTTGTTGTGAACTACCAAAATTCCCCAAAGCAACCCACAACCCACAACCATTCCCTAAAATCGTATATTCCTTATTGCCAATTAGATAAAGAATACATCAATAATACAATGATTTGCAATAAAAATTTGATAAATGGTGCTTTATTGGTATTTGTCTGTCTTAAAATGAATTGACCTATTAAAAAATCCCCTATATTTGCAAAATAAAAATTTAAAATAATCGAACCCCAACAATTATAGTACACGTCTTCAATAATTTACATCAGCTATTTAGCGGGTGAATCAAAAGCGGATTAAATAACTGTAAAACATCATTGGGTATCGCAAATCCTATAAAAACATAGGATTTTATAGCTATAGGAAAAGGTAATAATAGGTAATTATGTTAAAGAAAATCAGGAAACAGTTTTTTATCAGGAGCGCTCCTAGCTGGCTGGTTTTGGCCATTGATTTATATTGGGTGGTAAACAATTTTATCTTCGCCCATTTAATACGCTTTAATTTTAATTATTCCCTTGATGGATCTATGCTTAAAATACAGTTGCCTGTTGTTATGGCGGTTACCGTATTTTGTTTTTTGATGACAGGTTCTTATAAAGGAATTATTAGACATACAGAACTCAAAGACTCCATAAAAGTGACTTTGTCAAGTGTTTGCATTATGGGAATGTTAATAGCGCTTGGGTTGCTTGTCAGGTATTTCAATTTGAATGAAAATTTGAATTTTCCCCTGTCAATTATCGTAATCCATTTTTTACTGAATGTCATTGTTTTAATTGGGCTTAGGATACTTTTTAAGATTTTTTACAATATTTTGTTTTCCAGTTATAAGATAGGGCCAAAAGTTTTGATATATGGTGCGGGGGAAGCTGGTTTGCTGACTTATACGATCTTCAAAAATGACAAATCCAACAATTCACAAATAGTTGGATTTATTGATGATGACAGAAAAAAACAGGGAAAAAGACTGAATGGGTTAATCATATACAGTCCGGATGACATTACCCAAGAATTAATCAGCAACAAAAAAGTGACAAGGGTAATTATCGCCATGCAACGCATAAGGCAAGCAAGGCTTATTGAAATTGTGGCGCAGTTGGCGCAGCTTTCGGTAAAAGTTAAAATTGTGCCGCCCACTAAAACGTGGATAAATAAACCTAATTTACAGCCCGGTTTAATAAAATCAATCAATATTGAAGATTTGTTGGGAAGATCGGTGATTGAACTTGACATAGACGGATTGCAACAAGAATTTAACGATAAGGTAGTGTTAATAACAGGCGCTGCAGGTTCTATTGGCAGTGAAATTTCAAAACAGCTTGCCACTTACAATTACAAACATTTAATATTGATTGACCAGGCTGAATCTGATTTATATAACCTGCAACAGCATTTTAAGTATAGAAAAAATACGAATATCACCTCTATTGTTGCCGATGTAAGAAATGAAAAACGAATGAATTCTATCTTTGAAAAATTCAAACCCGAGATGGTGTTTCATGCAGCAGCTTACAAACACGTGCCTTTTATGGAAGAAAATCCTTATGAAGCCGTTCACGTGAATGTGTTTGGCACAAAAATTATTGCCGATTTGGTAATCAAACATAAAACTAAAAAATTTGTGATGGTATCTACCGATAAGGCGGTAAACCCTACCAATGTGATGGGTGCCACCAAACGCATTGCCGAAATGTACATCACCAGTTTGCAGGGCAAAAGCAATTCAAAATTTATTACCACACGTTTTGGAAATGTGCTGGGCTCTAGCGGATCGGTGATTCCTTTATTTAAAACGCAAATTAAAAATGGAGGGCCAATTACCCTAACCCACAAAGACATTACCCGTTATTTTATGACCATTCCCGAAGCCTGCCAGTTGGTTTTGGAAGCCGGTATTATGGGAAAAGGCGGCGAAATATTTGTGTTTGATATGGGAAGTCCCATTAAAATTTTCGACCTGGCGCTCAATATGATCCAGTTGTCCAATTTGAAATATCCGGAGGATATCGACATTGAAATTACGGGGTTAAGGCCGGGGGAAAAAATATATGAGGAATTGCTGGCCGATGGCGAAAATACCATTCCAACCCACCATCCTAAAATTACGATTGCCAAGGTGAGGACTATTGAGTCAGCAGAAATCGGACAAAAAATAGAGGAGTTGTGTATATGCAACAGGGAGTTGGATTTTGAAAAAACAGTTTCAAAAATGAAGGAAATTGTGCCAGAATTTATTTCAAATAATTCAGTATATGAGGAGTTGGATGATAGGTCAATTAACCTTGAAGGGATGGTTTAACCCCATTAAAAGGGATAATTTACATTTTCAGAAAAGTTAATAATAACTGCTGGCGAAATTTAGATGAGCACAGATGTGGGTAGATTTTTTTAAAGATTATTTTTCTTCGTTTTACAACCTATATCATTACTTGTCGCAAATTATCATTAGTATAAATCTTATACCAATTGTATTTTAAAATGCCGTATGGCAATCTTTAAATTATTAATGGTTAATGCTGACATACTTTAAAAGGACCAGATTGAGAGACCTGTCCCGAGCATTCGGGAAGTGAAAATATGCGACATTTTTAAAGATATTCGGTATTAGATCTTTCTGGCTTGACATTTAAATCATTCAATCATTCAAAGAAAATTTTAATTTCAGAAATCCCCCAATATTATTCGGTCTGTAAGTGCCGTTATCAAAGGCACTTCCAAGTGAAATTTCAAATGGCAGATGCCGCAATTGCGGTAAAATAACTTCAAGGTAACCCGAAAATTGTTTTGGTTTTGGGTCATATTCATTGTCAAACCATCCAAAATAAGTAATATGGCTGAACATCGCTTTGTACTGAATGTTTTGGATAAATCCCTTTACGCCAATATTGAAGGCCATAAAACGATTGTCTCCAAGAATAACTCCGTGGGTAATTCCATCACTATCGGGTAATTCAGAAGTAAAATAAGGAGAACCTATGGTGTTTCCAAAGTAGGTCCAGCCAGAGCTATAGACGCCATTATTGAAATAATTATCTCGGCCTCGAGCCATAATTGGCGAGCCATCATCAGCTATTCCATGTTTGGAGTCACCACTCATGTTTTTCGTATAAGTGAACTCAGTTAATAGATGGGTGACAAGGGCTTTAGGTTTCTTAAAATCAACAAAAAAACCAAAAAGTGCATCTCGCCAATTTTGCATTTCCATCCCCGATCGATCTTCAAACGGATGCGACCAATAAAAGTCCCAATTTGTTTTATCGCCACTGTAATTCAATTGAAATAAATAAGCGCCAATTGTGTTTCCCAATACATTTAATTGATCAGTTTCTAAGGCATCACTGCCGCCTGAGCTTCCTGTAACAATTCTTAGATAATCCTTAAAGCTCGAAGGCTGTTTTCCAGCTAAAGATGAAGTTCCTCCCCATTGCACATAATGGTCCATTCCGGTTATCATGGACAGTTTTTGGCTTAAAATAGATTTAAAATACAAACTCTTATGATGTATCCGCGCTCCATCAACGGCGCGCTTATCATTTAAAAAATATTCAGCATAATTTGCTTTTGCCTGCAACCATTTTTTGGCAAAGGGAAGTTCTAAATAATTATCAGTTTTTAGGTTGATGCCTGGAAAAGCCCTTGTGTTGGCCGATTTAAGGATGTTTCCGTTGGAAGATGACAATCCTTCCCAATTAAGTTCATCGTTTTTGGCTCCCAAATCCAATTGCATTCCTTTAAACTTTAAACTTCCATAAAGCTCATTGATGAAAAGGTCGCTTTTTTTTTGGGCCAAATATCCCGTAAAACTTGCTTTATAGGAAAATGAAAAGGTACTTTCAGATTTTTTAAAGTCTGAAAATAATGCTGCATAAACAGCACTGTGATTACTGTTTGGGACAGCACCAAATTTATTGGCTGTCATCCAAAAAGGCAAAGTATTTTTAGTTGCAACAGCCGAATTTAGCTCTATGGAATAGTTTAATGGACTATTTTGTGCAAAACCTTGGGTGAAACAAAGACAATATAGGGTAAAAGTCAGTAAAAATTTCAAAAGCATTTTTTTTAAATTTCAAAATAATTGTGTCCAAAGATAGTTAAATTTTAAGAGGAATTACACCGTATTTCCTATTGCCTTTTTGTATTGGACTTTGAACCAACCAATGCTGTATTTCCAATTGCCAATTCAAGACCAGTGTATCCATTCACCATTTCCAATTTTTTTATTTTTAAATTATTTGCACAAAACAAAGACATATAATCCAAAATATAAGTTATTTACCTTGTCAATTTTACGAATATGTTATTTTTTCATTTATTTTATTGTGAATTCGGCAAGAGTGATTTTTTTTGTGCAAAAAAACATTGTTTTATTGAAATTAATGTATATTTTTGTCGCCATATTTAAAGATGATGATCACAAACAACACTTGGAACAGCTTCTATTTTTACTTTTATTTTAGCAATAAGAGATGAGGCTTTGTATGTGTTATTTTAACAAAAATAAATAGTAAAAGTCTCGAAAAATTTCGAGGCTTTTTTTTTGATAAAAAATTATGAAAGTAGCAATACAAGGAATTAAAGGATCATTTCACCACATAGTGGCAGAGGAATATTTTGGAAAAAATATCAGCTTGGTCGAGTGTATGTCGTTTGGTGAAATGCCTAGTTTGTTGAACAACAAAAAAGCGGAAGTGATTGTGATGGCCATTGAAAACTCCATTGCGGGTGCAATTTTGCCCAATTACGCATTGATTGACGACCATAAACTGACCATTTGCGGAGAGTATTATTTGCCTATTCACCACAATTTAATGGCTTTGGAAGGACAAAAAATTGAAGATATCAAAGAAGTATATTCGCACCCAATGGCCTTGTTGCAGTGCCATAAATTTTTTGCCGATTACCCGCATATTAAATTGATTGAGGATACTGATACTGCGGCGGTTGCCAAAAGAATTATGGACAAACAGTTGGTTGGCGTAGCGGCAATAGCCAGTGCGCTTGCTGCGGAAATCTATAACCTGCAAATCATAGCACCAGAAATACAAACAATTAAAGAAAATGCAACCCGATTTTTTATTCTAACCAATGCAGAAAGTAAAAAAAGCGTTTCTGCAGATAAGGCGTCCATAAAATTTATCACCAGCAATGACACCGGAAGTTTGGCGGAAGTGTTGACCATTTTGGCAAAGCACCATTTGAACCTTTCCAAAATTCAATCGATGCCCGTGATTGACACGCCTTGGAAATATGCCTTTTTTGCCGATTTTATTTTTGACAGCTATGCCGATTATTACCATGCCATTAAAGAAGTGAAGAAAAAAACGGAAGCATTAAGCGTATTGGGAGAATACAGTAAAAGTAAACGATAATGATACAAAAAGCGAACAGGTTAAATGACGTGAAGGAATACTACTTTTCTAAAAAATTGAGAGAAGTGGCAGAATTGCGGGTTGCAGGAAAACCAATTATCAATTTGGCAATTGGAAGTCCGGATTTAGACCCGCCCATAAGTGTTGTTGAAGCCATAAAAAATGCGATGAAATTGCCAACTGCACATCAGTATCAAAGTTATCAGGGAATTCCTGAATTGAGGGAAGGCATTTCGAATTTTTACAAAACCAATTACAAAGTATCCTTGAATCCTACCAATGAAATTTTGCCGCTGATGGGTTCAAAAGAAGGAATTATGCACATTTCCATGGCTTTTTTAAATGCGGGCGATAAAGTGCTGATTCCAAATCCGGGCTATCCTACCTACGAATCAGTGACCAGATTGTTGGAAGCCGAACCTGTTTTTTATGATTTGCACCAGGAAACGAATTGGTTGCCAAATTTTGCCGAAATTGAAAAGCAGGACTTGGGCAAGGTAAAAATTATGTGGGTAAATTATCCGAATATGCCAACCGGCGGGATGGCTTCCAAAGAAGATTTTGAAAAATTGATTGCCTTCGGAAAAAAGCATAATATCTTAATTGTGAACGACAATCCGTACTCTTTTGTGCTAAACGACAATCCAATCAGCATTTTGGAAGTTACAGGCGCAAAAGAAGTGGCCATTGAATTGAATTCCTTAAGCAAAACCTTCAATATGGCCGGCTGGCGCGTTGGAATGGTAGTTGGCGATGCCGAAATTATTAAAACAATTTTGGAGGTGAAAAGCAATATGGATTCCGGGATGTTTTTCGGAATTCAGAAAGGGGCGGTGGAGGCCTTGAAATTATCAGAAGATTGGTTTGTGCAACAAAATGACATCTATAAAAAAAGACAGGAAAAAGTGCGGGAAATTTTTGATGCTTTAGGGTGTACCTATAATAAAAATTATGGTGGATTGTTTGTGTGGGCAAAACTGCCGGAAGGAAAGGATTCAACGTCGTTTACCGACAAGTTATTGTATGAAAACGACGTGTTTATTACACCGGGAAATATTTTCGGTTCTAATGGCGAAGGTTATATCCGTGCTTCATTGTGCGTTTCGGAAACCGTATTGAAAGAAGTGTTAAACAGATTAACGACCGTAAAAATTTAAGAAATGGAAAAATTAGTGGTCATTGGTTTGGGATTGATAGGTGGTTCTTTAGCACTCGATTTGAAGAAAAGAGAAGGTTATAAAGTTTATGGCATCGACCAAAACCCGGAACATATCAAAAAAGCGTTGGCGCTTGGCATTATTGACGAAGAAATTGATTTTTCCCAATTGGCAGATGCCTCTGTGGTGATTATTGCTGTTCCGGTAAATAAAATTCCGGAAGTGACATTGAAAGTGTTGGATGCAGTTTCGGAAGACACCCTGGTTTTTGACGTGGGATCCGTAAAAAATGAAATCTGTAAGGCAATTCAAAACCATCCAAACCGCAAAAATTTTGTGGCGGCACATCCGCTTGCAGGTACCGAATTTTCTGGGCCCGAAGCGGCAATTTTAAATTTGTTCGACCATAAAGTGACAATCCTTTGTGAAACGGACAAATGTGGCTGGCAATTGCTGGATAAAGCATTGAGCCTGTTTAAAAAATTAAATATGCGCATTAAAATGATGAACCCCGTAGAACACGACCGCCACATTGCTTATGTGTCTCACTTGTCGCATGTGAGTTCATTTATGTTGGGAAAAACAGTGCTTGAAATTGAAAAAAACGAACAGTGTATTTTTGATATGGCGAGTACCGGTTTTGCTTCAACAGTGCGCTTGGCAAAAAGTTCATCGAGCACTTGGACGCCTATTTTTCTTGAGAATAAAGAAAATGTAGTTCGGTCTTTGGAGGAATATATCAAAAACCTGAATGAATTTAAGGAAATGATTGAGCACGATGACGAGGAAGGATTAAATAGAACAATGAACAACACGAATTATATCAGAAAAATATTAAACGGAATTAAGTAAAAAATTAAAACAGGAACGAATATGGAAATTACGAAAGAAAACAGAAAGTGGCTAGATGACATGAATTTATCGCATCCGCTTGTAATAGCTGGACCTTGCAGTGCGGAAACCGAAGATCAGGTGATGAAAACAGCGCACTTGCTTAAAAATACCGATGCCAATGTGTACCGGGCAGGTATTTGGAAACCAAGAACGCGTCCGGGCGGTTTTGAAGGCGTTGGAGCGATTGGATTGCCTTGGCTGCAACGCGTAAAAGAGGAAACTGGGATGTTGGTGACTACGGAAGTAGGGAATGCAAACCACGTTGAATTGGCATTGAAACACGGCATCGATATTTTATGGATTGGTGCGAGAACTACCGTTAATCCTTTTGTGGTGCAGGAAATTGCAGATGCTTTGAAAGGGGTTGACATACCGGTATTGGTAAAAAATCCTGTAAATCCCGATTTGCCTTTGTGGTTAGGGGCCGTGGAACGTTTTCAAACAGCAGGAATTTCACAGTTGGGCGTTATCCACCGCGGATTTTCAACCTACAATTCTTTGCATTACCGCAACAAACCAAAATGGCATTTGGCCATTGAACTTCAAAAAGAGTTTCCTAATTTGCCATTAATAATAGACCCTTCACATATTTGCGGAAGAAGAGATATTCTGTTGGATGTTTCACAAACAGCATTGGATTTAAATTATGACGGATTGATGGTTGAAACGCATATTGATCCGGACAATGCATGGAGTGATGCCAAACAACAAATTACGCCGGCGCAATTGGCTCAAATGACGGTCGATTTAAAAATTCGCTTGAAAAGCAGTAGCAAAGAAGAGTTTCAAAGAAAATTGACGATGTACCGAAAAGAATTGGATTTGCTCGACAGTAATTTAATTGAGTTGCTGAAAGACAGAATGGGCATTTCCGAACAAATTGGAAGGCTGAAACATAAAGAAAATGTGGCAATTTTACAAAGCAGCAGATGGTCCGATATTTTGGCAACCATCGGTGAAGCCGCTGAGGAAAAAGGACTTAACAAAGAATTTGTGGAAGAAATATTTAAAGCCATTCACGTGGAATCTATCAATATTCAGCATAACGTAAAATAGCTCCCTAGCCCCCGAAGGGGGAACAGAGCGTTAAAAAAATGTCCAGTGGACATTTTTAGTGATAGGGCCAGCCGGCGCGTTGGCGTTAAAACCTGAAAGTTGAATTTCACCACGATTAACCCCCCTTCTTGAGAAGTCTGTGCCGTTTTTAGAACGTGAGGGTCAGGGGTGTGTAAAAAAGCTTGTGAAGGAATAAAAAATTAATAAAAACAATTCAATACCAATCAAAAGGCGCGGATTTGTAATCCGTGCTTTCTTTTTTTTACCATTTCCTATTCTCTTTTCCTGAAAACTGCTACTGAATACTGAATACTGAAAACCAATTGTAGTTCTTTCTATTTTGCGCCCTTCGCGTAAAACTTTGCGTCCATTGCGTTTAAGTTTTTTAGTCACAAACTTTTTTCTTTTTTATTACTGAAAACTGCTACTGAATACTGCTACTGAATACTGGGAACTAAATGTGGTGTTTCCCGTTTTTGCGTCCTTCGCGTAAATCATTGCGTCCTTGGCATTTAAGTTTTTAGGCACAAACTTTTCAACTTTATAACTTTCAACTTTCCAACTTTTAACTTTTTTTAACAAATAATTCCCAATGCAGCAAAATGATTCAAATAAACTGCTATTTTTGTGCTGCACATGAAAATTATAGAACAAATAAAACAACCCATTCTTGAAGAAATGGAACTCTTTGAAAGCAAGTTCAAAGAATCCATGGCTACAAAAGTTCCGTTGCTGAACAGAATTACGCTTTATATTGTAAGGCGAAAAGGAAAACAAATGCGTCCGATGTTTGTTTTTTTGGTGGCCAAAATGGTTTCCGGAGGTAGATTTGATGAACGCACTTACCGCGGCGCTTCTGTCATTGAGCTGATTCATACAGCAACCTTGGTACATGATGATGTGGTTGACGAAAGCAACAAAAGAAGGGGTTTTTTCTCTGTAAACGCTTTGTGGAAAAACAAAATAGCAGTGCTTGTTGGTGATTTTTTATTGTCGAAAGGCCTATTGCTCTCTATCGACAACAACGATTTTGACATATTAAAACTGATTTCGGTGGCTGTTCGGGAGATGAGTGAAGGGGAATTGCTGCAAATTGAAAAAGCACGCCGACTTGATATTACCGAAGAAGTGTATTTCGAAATCATCCGCCAAAAAACGGCGACTTTAATTGCTGCTTGTTGTGGTATTGGTGCGGCTTCTGTGGGAAGTTCTGCTGAAGAAATTGAAAAAATGAGGTTGTTTGGGGAACGAATAGGGATTGCTTTTCAAATTAAAGACGACTTATTTGACTATACCGACGCGAAAATAGGGAAACCTACCGGCATCGACATCAAAGAGCAAAAAATGACATTGCCACTTATTTATGTGTTGAATACCTGCACAAAAGAGGAACGCGACTGGTTGATAAAATCGGTAAAAAAGTTCCACAACGACAAAAAACGCGTAAAAGAAATTATTGCTTTTGTAAAAGAAAAAGGAGGCATTGAATATGCCACGGAAAAAATGAAAGAATACCAGTCAAAAGCCTTGGAATTATTGAAAGATTATCCGCAGTCTCCCTATAAAGATTCACTTTTAACCATGGTCAATTACGTAATTGAGCGCAAAATTTAATCTGCTTTAGCCAGTGCTAGCAACTCTTCCAAATGTTTTCTTGAATTGGACAATCGGGGAACTTTATGCTGTCCGCCCAGTTTTCCTTGCAGTTTCAGCCAATCATAAAACAAACCTTTTCTTCCGCAGTTAATAATGGGCATCGCCAAGGCCATATTGTGATAGCGCTTTGCCTCATAATCGGAATTGATGGCTTTCAGCGCATTGTCTAACAATTCCGTAAAATAATTAAGGTCTTTAGGAGGCGTTCTAAATTCAATCAGCCATTCGTGTCCGCCACTTTTTTCATCAACCATAAAAATGGGGGCAACGGTAAATTCAGAAACTTCGGCACCAGTTTTTAAACAGGCTTGTTTTAGGGCGGTTTCGGCATTTTCAATAATCAATTCTTCCCCAAAAACATTGATAAAATGTTTGGTTCTTCCCG
>PHDE01000262.1 GCA_002842505.1 Bacteroidetes bacterium HGW-Bacteroidetes-3
TTGCTCCCGTAATTAAAACAATCTCTTTCATTGGAGTCATTATAGTTTCAAAACAAATCCCGCAGAAACATTAAAGAAGTGCAACCAGTTTTTTACATATCCATCACCAGGGAAATCTGGATCTCCAGAACCCACTGCACCACCACCTAAATATCTGAAATTAAGAAACATATTTGTAAATGGATTCACTTTTGCTCCAAAACGCAAGCTCCCATCTAAAATAGCTCCCACAATTTCATTATCGCTGCCATTCAAATAACTAACTGGGGCATAGATTCCATCCGCTTCAATTTCAGTATAAAAAGTGGGATTAAAATGGTATTTTGTTCTCAATTTAAGCGCAGGAACAATTCCAATGTCACGATTATCAGTATATAATTTCCCATCTGTTGATTCAAAAGAGATGGTTGCATTTCTAATTTGTACAGTCAACCCTAGTGCAAATTTAAATTTTTCATTATCTGCAGACAATTCACGTAAGTAGCTAAAACGATAAAATGGAAAATTGTATAGTGCTTTAATCCCGGAATTTGCAGGAAATAGAACCCCATTAAAAGTAGTATTATTTGGTAAAACGGCCTGCGTTTCTATTCTAAGTGGTTGATATAAAATTATGAAGGTATTCTTTTTATTCAGATCCATTTCTAAAGAGAAGCGAAGGGTAGGGAACAAAACATCTTGTCCTCCATTTTTTACATAATCAAAGTATGTTCCACCATTCCCTAGTTGAATTTGATGAGAGAGTGCAGCCACAAAACCCACTTCTGCCACGGCACGATATTGAAATTTTGAGGTTTCATTTTGAGCATTTAACCCATTTGAAAGTGGAATTAACAATGCGATGGTTGCAAGAATCCCAAATAATTTTTTTGATATATTTTTCATAGTTTTTAAATTTTTATGATTAAGATTTACAGTTGATTACAATATTGTTTTTTGGCAAAGATAATACAAAAATGAAACAAAAAAAAATAAAAATATATATAAAAACTATTGATAAAATCAATAAATTTGGCAAAGGGCTATCAGCTGTCAGCTATCAGCTATCAGTTTTTGTATTTTGTTTATATATTGTGCTTTTATATCAATAGCCATGTACTTTAGTTCATGGCTATGGGGATCTCACGCTCATGTGTTACCTTTGATACACACGCCTCGTGGCGCACCATTGTACCACAGAGTTAAAAGGTGTGCTACTGTGTAAATCTGTTTAATCTGTGTCATCTGTGTGCTATTGAGCTATCAGTTTTCAGTTTTTGTATGTTTATCAAAAAACATCAAAATCCTTCCAAAAAATGCTTTTTCTATTCATTTGTTTGAGCTTAAA
>PHDE01000122.1 GCA_002842505.1 Bacteroidetes bacterium HGW-Bacteroidetes-3
TATTCTGTTCGAATTAAAGATTTTAACAGAGGTGATGATGTCAAATTTATTTTTGAAATTGCCAACATTGTGAACAATAAGATTAGTATAACAGAGGCAAATTGCATAGGTTTTAAAATAACTCATAAAGACAATAGAAAATCAAAAGCAATCTCAAAATTAACTTTTGTTTCAAAAGAGAATATTAATCCTGATTAGAAAAGCCTGACTGGCAACACCTCATAAAATTTATGCTTACATTTAATCTAAATACAAACCGACAAACATTTAACAAACGATTTGCTACAACCAAAAAATCTCCGATTTTCCAGTCGCACAAATTTTATAAAATACCATTATGCATAACATTAAACCAACAATAATAATATGAGAGAAGATTTAAAAGTAAGGATTTTACGAAGAGCACAATCCAAAGTAAGGGAACTTGGATTTGTAATGACTTCTGTTGCTCAAACTGATTTAGTTGAATTTATCAACCAAGGTGTTGACCGAATGACTTCTTCTCAATATGACTCTGAGATCGATAGATTGAGAGCTGAAAGGAATATTGAGACTTTAATAGAAAGTATGTCGAAAAACGCAAAGTCCCGAAATCTAAATGAAAGTCTTGATTTTAGAAGTTTTTCTTCTGCTAAATCAAGTATTTGTCCACTTTGGCCTTTTTGTTAATGGAAGAAAATGTAAAAAAAGCTTTTGATTTCGCTGCTGACGCAACTAAACAGTTAATTACACTTTCTACCGCAATTATTGCCCTTACAATAACTTTTTCTAAAGACATTGTTGGAGCTGCAAACATTGGTAATTCATTTTCAATTTTTGCTGCGTGGATACTTTTTATTATATCTATAGTTTTTGGAATTTTAACACTTTTGGCTTTAACCGGAACATTACAGCCAATAAGTAAAAAAAAGAAAGCAGAAGAATCCGATTCAGAATCACAAGAGCAGGAATCAACTGTTAAACCGATTAGTATTAACGAATCTAATATTAGACTTTTATCGGGTTTACAAATTGGAACTTTTATTGCTGCATTGATTTTTACAGTAAGCTTTGGATTTAGCTCAATAAATTCATCTAAAAAGGAACTTGAAGAAAATGGTTGTATCGAAAAAGACTGTATTAAAATAATAAAACGTTCTGAATATAAGTTGATAAAACCGACATCAATTGACACTATTAAAGTGACGAAATAAAAAAGGCAATGCATAATAACACCTCATAAAATTTATGTTTACTTTTAAACTAAATTTAAACTGACAAACATTCAACAAACGATTTGCTACAACCGAAAAGTCTCCGACTTTTACGTCGCACAAATCTTATAAAAACCAGTTCAAGCAAACCGAAAACAAAAAATTTGAACAATGAAAAAAAATCACATTCTAATTATTGGATTACTTTTAATTACAATCTCTTGTGGAAAAAACAAAAAAGAAATTGAAAATGAAAAAGCACAAATTGAAATTCAACAAAAAGTCATAGCCGAGAAAAAAGAACAAGAAAGAATACATTTAGAAAAAATTGAGGTAGGAAAGTCTATTTTAAAAACCCATTTTTCTAACGAATTGGAAAGACTTAAAAAAGTTCTTCAAGAGCAAGAAAGAAAATTGACAGAAATCTATGAATTCCAATT
The DNA here is from genome assembly GCA_002842505.1 of Bacteroidetes bacterium HGW-Bacteroidetes-3. Taxonomy (GTDB): domain Bacteria; phylum Bacteroidota; class Bacteroidia; order Flavobacteriales; family Flavobacteriaceae; genus Lutibacter. The sequence continues at coordinate 1,634 of PHDE01000122.1, forward strand.
TGGTCGTGCTAATTCAACAAAAGAAAAACAACTTAATGAGCAAAATATTAGAATCGGACAAATTCAAAGTTATATTTCAAGAATTGAAAAAGAAATATCATTGACAAATCTTCGAGAAACATTTGATTTTCAAGATTCACCAAAAGGAGTAATAAATTATCTATTTGAATCCGCAAAAAATAATGATTTTGAAAAACTAAGACATTTATGTGATCCATATGGAGAAAATGATGGCGACTCACGTGGGATTTGTTTTGTAGCAATGCAACCATCTGAAATGCAAAATCAATTTGTTGAGAGTTTTAAGAAAGGAAGAATAATGAGTGAGCCTAAAATTGAAAATGACAGAGCTGAAGTTGAGATTGCGTATGGCCCGAATTCTGACAAATTAGAAAAAATCAATTTAGTGAAAAGAATGGATAAGTGGTATATAGTGAGTATTTAGAAATGGTCAGCTTGTAAGTTGTATATAATTTATGCTCAAATCGGATTTGAACAAACCGACAAACATTCTATAAAAATTATTGCTACAGTGGAAAAATATTTGATTTTCCAATTATACGAATCTTAATAAAAGACCTTGTGTGAAATATGAAAAAATATTTTAATTTAATTTTAAACTTAAATACTTAGAAAAATGACAAAAAATGAAAAAACATCGAAATCAGTAGCAAGTAAAGCTTCTAAATTATTAAGTAATCCTAAATCATCAAAAGCTGTAAAATCAGTTGCAGCATCTGCTTTGACACAAGCTGCAGATAAGAAAAAGAAAAAATAACTATATTTTATAAACAAAATTCAATTATTATGACAGTAAAACATTTACCAACAGGAGAAGTTCACAAAGGACAAAAAGGCGGAATAACCGGATGCGGATTTGATACAAAAGAACAGTCAACGCACTGGGAAAATTCTATTGAAAGAATTACTTGTGCGAAAAATGGTTGCAAGTAAATCTACACATCTTGCTTATGACAAAATTAGAAATTTTCTGAAATTGAATTAAGATACATTGTAAATTAAAAAACCCACCACAGATAGACTATGGTGGGAAAAATTGCTATGAAAAAGAAGGTCCTATGAAAGACCTAAGGTTTCAAATATAGTGTTTTTATTCAAACAACTCCAATCTTTTTTTATTAAATTAATTCTATATTTACCACTACTTAAAAATTTGCTAAAATCATTTAAGCGCAAAGTCTCGTAAAACATTAAAAGATCGCTATTTTTATAGCTTATAAAAGAACCTTAATATATGCCAACACTCAATTGGATAGGAAAAGATAAAGTAGTAAACCATCACCAAGACGTACCTTACCGTGTTTTAGATCACAAATACGGTTTTACAGCAGACCCATCGGCAGGCACAGGGCAGGAAAGCGAACAACCAACGGAAAGCGGTAACAAAATTATACACGGTGACAACCTTGAAGCATTAAAATCACTCTTACCGGAATATGAAGGAAAAGTAAAATGTATTTATATTGACCCACCATACAATACCGGCAATGAAAGTTGGGTATATAATGACAATGTAAACCACCCAAAAATTAAAAAATGGTTGGGCGAAGTGGTTGGCAAAGATGGGGAAGACCTCACAAGGCACGACAAATGGTTGTGTATGATGTATCCTCGGTTAAAATTATTGCACAAGCTAATGGCAAATGATGGTGCAATTTTTATCTCTATTGATGACAACGAACAAGCGAATTTAAAATTGATCTGTGACGAGATTTTTGGGGTCAGGAATTTTGTAGCAAATGTAATTTGGGAAAAAAACTATTCTCCAAGAAATGATGCAAAGTATTTTTCGGCTTCACACGATTTTATAATTGTTTATTCGAAAAGTAAAAATAACTGGAAATTAAATCTTGCTCCAAGAACTGAAAAACAAAATAAATACTATAAATACAATGATAATGATGGAAGAGGTTTCTGGAGACCCGATAATGTTCTTGTAAAATCATTTTCTGAAACTGGTGTTTTTGGTATAAAAAACCCTAATAATGGAAATATCCATTTTCCTCCACAAGGTAATTGTTATCGTTTTAATGAAGAAAAATCCAAAACAATGTTGTTAGACAATAAATTTTATTTTGGTAAAGATGGAAATGGTAAACCCCAACTTAAAAGATACTTGTCTGAAGTAAATGACGGTGTAGTTCCCCAAACATTATGGAAATATGATGATGTTTCACATAATCAAGAAGGTAAAAATCAATTAAATAAAATTATTGATGGTAATGTTTTTGATAGCCCAAAACCACATCAATTAATTAATAGAGTATTAGAATTATCAACCAACAAAAACTCTATTATTCTCGACTCATTCGCAGGTTCAGGAACAACGGCGCACGCAGTTTTAAATCTCAACAAACAAGATGGTGGAAACCGTAAATTTATTTTGGTAGAAATGGAAGACTATGCCAATAACATTACAGCCGAAAGGGTAAAACGTGTGGCGAATGGTTACGGCACAGGAAATAAAGAGGTTAAAGGCACAGGAGGGAATTTTGACTATTACGAATTAGGATTGCCCTTATTTGACGAAAACCATAACCTAAATGAGCAAGTAGGTATTGAAAAAATAAGAGCATACATTTGGTTTTCAGAAACCCGTACAAGTTTTAAAGAACCCAATGTAGTAGAAGATTGTTTGTTCCTTTTAGGCAAAAAAGAAGAAGCCGTATATTATTTTATTTATGAAAAAGAAGCCTTAACCACCTTAGATTTTGATACTTTAAGCACCATAAAAACCAAAGGGGAACAATATGTCATTTATGCAGATAACTGTTTGCTTCCAAAAGAATTTATGGCCAAGAATAACATTATTTTCAAAAAAATACCACGTGACATTACACGGTTTTAATGATGAATTATGATTGTTGAATTATTTATTTCCAATATGGAAACAACTGATAAAATAGAGAAATAATTTTGGGTGATTTAGTGCCAAAACAAAACAACTTTATTTTGTACACCACGCCAGAGGGTGAAGTTAAACTGACTGTGTTGTTGGAAAACGAGACCATTTGGTTGACGCAAGAACAAATGAGTCAGCTTTTTGACCGTGAAAGAAGTGTGATTACCAAGCACATAGGCAATGTTTTCAGTGAAGGCGAACTCAACGAAAAAAGCAATGTGCAAAATTTGCACATTGGTGGTTCAGACAAACCTGTTAAGTTTTATAACCTTGATGTTATAATTTCAATAGGCTATCGAGTAAAATCAAAAAGGGGTACACAATTCAGGATTTGGGCTACCAAAACCCTGAAAGAATACATTATCAAAGGTTTTGTTTTAGATGACAACCGATTGAAGCAAGGTGAAGCAGTGTTTGGTAAAGACTATTTCAAAGAATTATTGGAACGGGTTCGTTCCATTCGTGCCAGCGAACGCAGAATTTACCAACAAATCACAGATATTTTCGCAGAGTGCAGTATCGATTACAACCCTCAAGCAGAAATAACCAAAAATTTTTATGCCTTGGTACAAAACAAGTTTCACTTTGCCATAACAGGGAAAACGGCAGCCGAGATTATCTATAAAAATGCCAGTGCTTCCAAAGAAAATATGGGTTTAACCACCTGGAAAAATGCACCGGATGGAAGAATAATAAAAACCGACACGAGCATTGCCAAGAATTATTTACAAGAAAAGGAAATCAAACAATTGGAACGCACCGTAACAGGCTATTTTGATTATATCGAAAATTTAATTGAACGGGAAAATACATTTACAATGGAAGCCCTTTCTGAAAGTGTAGATAAGTTTTTGAACTTTAATGAATATAAAATTTTGGAAGGAAAAGGGAAAATTTCCCATCAACAAGCACTTACAAAAGCAAATGTTGAATATGAGCGGTTTAACAAAACACAAAAAATTATTTCTGATTTTGATAAGCAAATCAAGAAATTAAAAAAATAATATGGAATTAAAAAGCTATCAACAAAAGGTAATTGAAAATTTAGAGGAATACTTGGGCTATGTGCAAGCGCATAAAAACCTACCCAAAGCATTCAATCAATATTGGGAAGATAAAATTGGCCCTTATAATCCGTTGGATAATACTGGTATGCAACCCTATAAAAATAACATTCCAAATGCTGCACACGTATGTGTAAAAGTACCAACTGCAGGCGGTAAAACTTTTATTGCCGTTAATGCGTTGCATTCTGTTTTTTCAGCCTATGATGCCGCAAAGCCAAAAGTTGTTATATGGTTAGTTCCCTGGAGCAACTTATTGCAACAAACAGTAGATGCACTTTCTAATCCCGAACACCCTTACAGACAAAAGCTAAATACATTGTTCAACCACAGAGTTGAAATTTACCAAAAAGAAGATTTACTGCAAGGTTCTAACTTTAACCCAACAGTTGTAAAAGACCAATTAAGCATTTTTGTAATGGGTTTTGCCAGTTTACGTGCAAAAAATAAAGACGACAGAAAAGTATTCCAAGAGAATGGGCAATTAGCGCCTTTTGTTTCACAGTACAAAAACAATGAACATATATTGGAAGGTGTAGATGATACCGCCTTAATTAATGTAATAAGAAGTTTAAACCCTGTTTTAGTGGTTGATGAAAGCCACAATGCGGAAAGTGATTTGAGTGTTGATATGCTTAAAAACTTAAATCCTTCATTTATTTTAGATTTAACGGCAACGCCAAAAGACAACAGTAATATTGTAAGTTTGGTTCCGGCCATTGAATTGAAAAAGGAACATATGGTTAAACTTCCTGTGATTGTCTATAACAATCACGATAAAACAGAAGTCATAAACAATGCGTTGCATTTACAACGCAAATTAGAAATATTGGCTAAAAAACAAGAACAGGATGGCGGTAAATATATTCGCCCTATTGTATTGTTTCAAGCACAGCCAAAAACCAAAGACGACAATACAACATTTGTTAAATTAAAAGAGCAATTATTAGAATTAGGTATTCCTGAAAACCATATTAAAATCAAGACCGCAAATATTGATGAACTAAAAGGACTTGACTTAATGGACAAATCTTGTGAAGTGCGTTACATTATCACGATAAACGCGCTGAAGGAAGGCTGGGATTGTCCTTTTGCTTACATTTTAGCATCTTTAGCCGACAAGTCAAGCGCCGTTGATGTTGAACAAATTTTAGGTCGCGTGTTACGACAACCTTATGTGCAAAGGCACGGTGCATTCCAATTAAACTTATCTTATGTCTTAACAGCATCAGCAAAGTTCAATGAAACCTTACAAAACATCGTAAAAGGTTTACAGGCTTCCGGATTCAGCGAAAAAGACTACCGTAAAGTTGATAAAATGACAGAAGAGGAGAAAGTAATCGTAAAAGTTGACCCTATTGAATCATATTTATTTCCTGAGCAACAAACCGAAGATCAAGAAGAAACCATTGACAAAGGTCGCATTTCCTTTAATCCAAACGCCACAGAAGAAGAAATTAAAACAACCGCTGTTATTGATGAAATTGAGACTATGGCAGAAGTGCAAAGCAGAGAATTAGAACAACAAATACAGGATCAGGCAACGCAGCCTGTAGATGAAAATATATTTCAAGAAATGGGGGAAAAAGTAAAACGTTACAAAGTAAAAGAATCGAATGTAGGATTTATAGACCTAATTGAATTTCCGCAATTCTTTCTAAAAGTAACTGTAAGTGATATTTTTGGCACTGATGAAGAATTACTAAATAGAGAATCTTTATTAAAAGACTTCAAACTGTCTAATGAGGATATAAAAATAGATTTTGACCAAATTTCATCCGATTTATACAAGATTGATTTAGAAGAGTCCAAAAAAGATGAATACCGCCCTTCTTTCACAAAAATTGAAGACAACTTAGTTAAAGACCCAATCGCAGAGTACATTTTAGCAAAACCAAAAGAAAATCAAATTATCGATATTACGCATCAAATAATGCAAGTTATCGGTAATATGTATCCCATTGCTGACCAAGAAATAAAAGTTTATGTTGGTAGAATATTAAACAATATGAACACAGAGCAAATGCGAGATATTTTGGTTAGAAAATGGAGCTATACCGACAAAATAAAAGGAAAAATTAGATTATTGTCCGATTCCTATGCTGAAGGGCTTTTTATGGATTTGGTAAAATCGAAACGCATCAAAACTAAAAACAACTGGAAATTAGCCAATACCATTGTTCCCGGTAATTTAGGCTCATCAATTGGTAATTCATTGTATGAAAGAGAGGGCTTAATGAACAATTTTGAGGAACAAGTAATCATGGAAATTGGAACTTCCTCAAATATTGCTTTTTGGCATAGAAATTTAGAAAGAGGCAAAGGCTTTTTTATAAATGGTTTTAAAGCAAACCATTATCCTGATTTTATTTTGCAAACCAAATCTGGTAAAACAATTTTACTTGAAACCAAAGGAGACCATTTAGATGGTACTGACAGTGCTGCAAAATGCAGACTTGGCAATGAGTGGGAAAAACAAGCAGGTCATAATTTCGCCTACTTTATGGTTTTTGACAAAAAAGAAGTTCCCGGGGCATATACTTTAGATAAAGCTAAAGAATTAATTAAGGGAATGTAAACTAATGTAATGATGAAACCTCTTTGCATTTAGCGAAAGTCTTAAAAAGTAATCTCTATGAATAAAACTGAATTAGAAGAATATTTTAAATCTGATAAATCAAGTTGGTTTAAGATTAATGATCGGGGAATACAAGAATGGGACAACTTAAAAGTAGATGAATTTTGGGATCTAATACGCCAATTCAAAATGCAGGTTGTCGATTTGGATTTTGAAAATTACCGTTTTCCGAAATTTAATGGACTAACATTTTGGAGGAAAGGAGAAGATAAGGAATTTAATCAAACCGCAAATTTTAGGTATGCAATATTTCAAGGATATACAGAATTTCAGGGTGTTATATTTAAGGGGTATGCAGATTTTATAGAAACTAATTTTATAGAATTAACTAGTTTTAATGTCACTAGTTTTCTACTTCAAGTTAATTTTAATAATGCAAGATTTTATAATGACGTTAATTTCATAGTAGCCAATTTTGAAAAGGGCGTTTTTACAAAAACTTCTTTTGCAAAGAAAGCTGAATTTAATAACTCTCATCTTAAAAACACAACATTTGAAGGGTGTAATTTTAATGGAATGCTAAATTTTACGGATGCAGAATTTATTGAAAATACATTGTTTTATAATACACGTATGAATGATGCGATTTTTGATAATATTAATTTAGCGAGTTCAAAATTGAAATTTGAAAACATTAAGTTCCAAAAAGAATCAATTGCTTTATTTAGAAACATCTACTTTAAAGAAAATGTCTCTTTTAAAAATTGCAATATGACTTCAATAGCCTTTAATAATTGTAATATTGAAAAACCTGCTTTCTTCAATTGTGACTGGAATTATAATTCAAGATTAATTTTAAAAGATGAAGAAATTACCAAAGAAGATTTTAAGGCATTTTTCCCAAATCTAAAAGAAATTGAAGAATCATATAGACAGTTAAAAAATTATTTTGAAAACGAAAAAAATTGGGAACTATCTAGTTTAGCATACGTTAGTGAAATGGAAATGAGAAAAAGGAGGCTCTTTAATGAAAAGAACTATATTCCATATTTATTTTATTGGTTTTATGGATATTTTGGAGGTTATACTAACAATTTTATTAAACCTTTTTTTTGGTTCTTAAATTTAACTTTTGTTATTGCTCCAATAGCTTACTTATTTGGTTATTATTTTTCTTTCGAGAATAATTTACTTGAAATAATGGGTTTTAATTACTTTGATGCTTTAAAACAAAGTCTAACGGCAGCCTTACCCTTTATAAACTCAAATATATTGTATGATAATTGGTGGGCAATGTCCCTTCAGACAATATTTAGCGGTATTTTATTGACTTTTATTATTTTAGCTTTAAGAAAAAGGTTTAAGTAATAAATATTTTCCTTTTCACCTATTGTGTGCAATTTTAAAAAAAACGAATGAACAGACCAATTCTACTTCAGAAAAAAGACTTAATAAAACCAATAGAACAAGCATTAGAAAGAATTGAAAAAATTCGGGAACGGAAAGTGAATAATGATGACAGCATTATTCTAGAAGGACTTTTTGCTTTAGGAGTGTCATCATTTGAAAATTCAATAAGTGATACTCTGAGAATACTTTTAACCAATATTCCTGATAAACTTGACATTAAAAGTGAACCAATATCAAAAGAACAATTGATTGATGGAAACCCTCTGAAACAAGCAATAGAAAACAAGGTAAATGCGGTCAGTTATAAAAATTTATCTGATATTTTAAAGTACTTTACCAAAACTACAGGAATTAACGAAAACATAGTAACCGAAGATGAGCTAAATTCTTTAAGTGAAATAAAAGCAACGAGAAATCTTTTAATTCATAATAATCTAATAGAAAATTCATTTTACAGAGAAACATCTGGACCGAACAAAAGACAGCCTAATGGAATGAATAGACGATTAGGAGTTGACCAAGATTATCTATTTCAATCTTTAGTTACTATGCGAACAGTTTTAGGAAAATTCAAAACAGAATTATTAGAAAAATATGCTGATTACACAAAAGTAAATGCTATTAAAAAATTATTTGCATACATCTTTCAAACACCAATAATGGTTTTTGAAAATGAATTTGATGTCGATTTAGAAAGAGATGTTATAAGTTTTATAAAACCTGAAACAAGTAGAAAAGCAGGATTGTCATCAAGCGAAAGACTATTCTTTGATATATGGGTTGCACATTCACACGAAAATGGATTTGAATTTAATCGAGGACATTTTTATGGAATTGGAAATAGAGAAAAATTAGGTTATTTTATTGAACAGATAGATATATTAAAATCGTAAAAAACTGGACACAGGCTATTGGATATTCCGGTGATACTTACCCCCTCAAAGTAAAGCATCAGCTCTTGGTAACGCTGGTTGTCAATGGTAGAATATGAAGGAAACAGTGCAACTAAAGCGACAATATCAAAAGCCAATAATTCTTTAAAAGAATATTCGCTGGCCATAAAAAGCGTCTTATAGGTATTCACAGTATTGCGGGAAATCCCCAAGGTAAAACCTATTTT
>PHDE01000263.1 GCA_002842505.1 Bacteroidetes bacterium HGW-Bacteroidetes-3
AAATCCAATTTCAAAAATTATAGTTTAATAACTTCTTTTGGACAGCGTAAATTTGGCGCAAACGGATTCTATGCGAGTCCGGCTTACGTCAATCAATATGAAGAAACCCAAACAAGTTTAATTGCGATATCTTCTGATTATACATCCGGAAAAGTGACTATAAAACCAAGAATTTATTGGAGAAGAAATCAGGATATGTATTTGTTTCTTCGTGAGAATCCCTCATTTTTTAGAAATCTGCATATTTCAAATAAAATTGGTGCAGAAACAAATGTTGTTTTTAATTCGAACTTGGGAAAAACAGGAGTGGGGTTAGATATTTCGAGAATATATTTGGTGAGCAATAATTTAGGTGATCACCAAAGAACCGCCATCACAGGTTTTATTGAACACAGAATTGAATTGCTGAATGAAAATTTGGATATTACGCCAGGTGTGGCCATCAGCTCTTATTCTGATTTTGACACGAAAGCATTTCCCGGATTGGATGTGGGTTACCGCATTTCTGAAAAAGTTAAGTTGTATGGAAATATTGGCAATACCTATCGCGCACCCACTTTTACAGATTTGTTTTATGTTGGGCCATCAACCAAGGGAAATTCTAATTTGGTTGCAGAATCGGCTCTTGCTGAAGAGTTGGGAATTAAATTTACTGAGGCTAATTTTTATATGGATTTGGCTTTCTTCAACAGAAAATCCGATAATTTGATTGATTGGACCAAAGACAATGAAACAGATAAATGGGAAGCCAGAAACTTTAGCGAAGTGGTGGCAAAAGGGTTGGAAACAACCATCAATTATCAGTTTAAATTGGGTAAATACCAACAAAAATTTAACTTAGGTTATAGTTTTATTGAGGATGATATAAAAGACAATAATGTTCAATTTACGCAGTATTCTTTAAATAGCATCAAACATCAATTTACTTCAAGTGTTGACACTAAGTTCTGTCCAATTTTCAGTCAGCATCTGTCATATAGATACGTTGAAAGAACCAACGGACAAAATTACATTGTGTTGGATGCTAAAATATTGGCGGTATTAAATAATAATATGGAGTTTTCACTAATTGCCAATAATATTTTTAATGCAGCATATACAGAAACAAACTTAGTTCCTATGCCGAAAGGAAATATGATGGTGGGGTTTAGCTTTAGCTTATAGTTATAAGTTATAAGTTATAAGTTATAAGTTGAAAGATTGGTAAGAAAATTGAAAAGAGAAAAGAGAGAAGAGAAAAGAGACAAAGCTTAAATATTAAAAGTTAAAAGATTGGTAAGAAAATTGAATAGAGAAGAGAAAAAAAGACAA
>PHDE01000003.1 GCA_002842505.1 Bacteroidetes bacterium HGW-Bacteroidetes-3
CTTATTGGTGAACGCCTGACAACTACGCCAACTCATTATGCCTATTTAAAAATTGCGGAAGGCTGCGACAGGCCTTGTTCTTTTTGCGCCATTCCTTTGATGCGCGGAAAACACGTATCAACACCCATTGAAAATTTGGTGATTGAAGCTACGAAACTGGCAAAAAAAGGAATCAAAGAACTGATTTTAATTGCGCAGGATTTAACGTATTACGGACTGGATATTTACAAGAAACGGGCCTTGGCTGATTTATTGACCGCATTGGCAAAAATAGACGGCATTGAGTGGATTCGTTTGCATTACGCTTTTCCAACGGGTTTTCCTTTAGATGTATTGGAGGTTATACACAATGAGCCGAAAGTTTGCAATTATTTGGACATTCCGCTGCAACATATCAACGACGATATTTTAAAGTCGATGCGAAGGGGAACTTCCCACGAAAAAACAACGAATTTGATTGCGGAATTCAGGAAATCGGTTCCAAATATGGCAATTAGAACCACGTTAATAGTTGGTTATCCAGGGGAAACAGAAGCGATATTTGAGGAATTGAAAAAATGGATGGCCGAAATGCGTTTTGAACGTTTGGGCGTTTTTGCCTATTCCCATGAAGAAAATACCCATGCGGCCAGCTTAAAAGACAATGTTTCCGAAAAAGTGAAACAAAAAAGGGTGAGCGACATTATGGATTTGCAAAGCCAGATTTCTTTTGAATTGAACCAGGAAAAAGTAGGCAAAGTGTTTAAATGCATTATCGACAGAAAAGACGGCAATTATTTTATAGGAAGAACAGAATTTGATTCACCTGACGTGGATAATGAAGTGCTGATTGACGCCACAGAAAATTACGTGCAAGTGGGGAAATTTGCCAACATAAAAATTACTTCCGCCACAGAATTTGATTTGTACGGGGAACCGGTTCAATTAGTGGTTACTAATTAATAATTATCAATTTAGTGTTTGTAATTGATTAACTTGGGTTATCCGACAAAGCATAATTGATATAGAAGCTAGGAACATGTTTTTATAAATTTTTTGGTCAATTATTAAATTTATTTTTTTGTTAAAATAATGTTAGAGGTTACATCGTATTTCTGCAGTCTTCCTGAATTGTCTATATTTATAAAAAATTAAACTCGGTTTAAAATGGATAAAAACTTTGATGAAAATAAAAAAACTGCCTACGATTTTGAAAAACATTGGAACAATGCTTATCAAAAATCACCCATTACCAATTTGGGGTGGTATGAAGAAAACCCGACTCCTTCCATAGAATTGATTAAGTCCTGCGACTTGCCAAAAAATGCCTTAATTTTTAACGCTGGCGCCGGTGCAACCACATTAATTGCGCAATTATTGGCTGAAGGCTATGTTAATATAGTAGTGAATGATATTGCCTCATCTGCTTTAACCGAATTGGAAAGCAATTTACAACAGCCTAAAAATGCCCAGATTCAATATATAGTGGACGATTTAACAAATCCGTCAGAATTATTGAAATTAAAAAATGTCGATTTGTGGCACGATAGGGCTGTGTTGCATTTTTTTACGGAGGAAAATCAGCAAAAAGTCTATTTTGACTTATTAAAAAAAGTACTAAAACCAAAAGGATTCGTAATTTTGGCTGAGTTTAATTTAGAAGGTGCCAAAAAATGCAGCGGACTTGATGTATTCAATTACAATGAAGAAATGTTGCAGGAACGCTTGGGAAGTAATTTTGAAATGTTGAAATCATTTAATTATACCTACACACAACCTTCTGGAAATACAAGAGAATATGTTTATACTTTGTTTCAAAGAAAATCTGCGTAAGGAATGAGCGTACATCATATCCCTTTTGAAGCTACCGGTTATTTTTCAAAACTAATTTGCGATTATTTGGATAAAAAACCAGAACTATCTAAATTTTACGGAAATTATCCGGATGTTGCCGGATTTAAAAATCAGGTTTTATCCAAAAAAGCAACATTTTCGGCAACTTCAAGGCAGTTGTTGCACGATGCGTTGAAACAGCAATATAAAAATTCTTCTGTTTCAGAGCAGACTGAACAAAATATCGAGTCGCTCTTAAACGAAAACACTTTTACGGTAACTACCGGACATCAATTGAATATTTTTACCGGACCTTTATATTTTTTATACAAAATTGTGACCGCTATTAATTTGGCAAACAGGTTGAAAAAGGAATTTCCGCAGCAAAATTTTGTGCCGGTGTATTGGATGGCTACGGAAGACCACGATTTTGAGGAAATTCAGTATTTCAATGTCAATAACACTAAAATCAGTTGGAACAGGGAAAGCAGCGGTGCTGTAGGACGATTAAATTTAGATGGATTTGATATAGTTTTTAAGGAATTTTCAGCACTTTTAGGAACTTCTGACAATGCCAATGACTTGAGGGAATTGTTCAAAAATGCCTATTTAAAAAATGAAAATTTGGCGGAAGCCACCCGTTATTTGGTAAATGAATTTTTTGGCGCATACGGATTGGTCATTGTTGATGGAGATGATTTAATTCTGAAAAAATCTTTTGCGCCTTTAGTGAAAGAAGAGCTGCTTCAAAACACTTCTTTTAAAATTGTTTCCAAAACGGATCAGCTATTGGCTGCCGAATATAAAATTCAGGTAAATCCAAGGGAAATTAACTTATTTTATTTAAAAGATGCCAAAAGGGAACGCGTCATTTTTGAGAAAAATCATTTTATCATAAACAATACCGACCTTATTTTTACAAAAGATGAAATATTGCAAGAAGTTGCCGCGCATCCTGAACGGTTTAGTCCGAATGTAATTTTGCGTCCGCTTTACCAGGAAATTGTGTTGCCAAACCTTGCTTATATTGGTGGAGGAGGAGAGTTGGCTTATTGGTTTCAGCTAAAAAATTATTTCAATGAAGTAAATGTTTCTTTTCCAATTTTGGTATTGCGTAATTCGGTTTTATTGGCCACTAAAAAACAGTTGTTAAAGTTGAAGAAATTAGACATTTCTTTGGTTGAAATTTTTAATGGGCAGGAAACTTTAATTGCCGATAAAGTAAAAGAATTATCTGAAATAAAAATTGATTTTTCTGAACAAAAAAAATACCTGAAACAACAATTTTCCGAATTAAAGGAACTTGCAAAAAAAACAGACAGTACTTTTTTGGGGGCGGTTAATGCTCAGGAGAAAAAACAGCTAAACGGATTGGGTAATTTAGAAAAGCGATTATTAAAAGCGCAAAAGCGCAAACTTTCTGATGTCGTTCAACGTATAGCGGAATTGCAAAATGAGTTATTTCCTAACCAAAGCCTGCAGGAACGTAATCAGAATTTTTCTGAATATTACGAGGTCTTGGGATCCGAATTAATTCCAATGTTGCTTAAAAGCACAGATCCGCTGAAATTTGAGTTTGCTATTATTGAATTTGAATAGAAATCGGATTAAAAGCAAGAATTTTGTCTTTAAAGGCATATTGAATCTCCAGCACTTTTTCATCTTTTATTTTATTGGCTTCTTCTTCGGTTAATTCAAAATCTACTTCAGTATAAAAAGCGGGGGTATTTTTAATTCGGTTGGATTCAATGTCTGTATGATCCGAGCTTAAAATCAAGGAATTTTTTTCAAAAATAAAGCTAAGCGTGCAGCCTGTACGTTTTATTTTAGTCGAAAAATCGCCGATGATAATTGTTTTTATGAAAGGAAACCCGCCCAATTCTTCAATATCTAAATACACGGTGTTGCTTCCATTTTCAGCGTATTTTGTGCCGCCTTTAAAATCAATTTCAGAAATAATCTCCGTTACACTTTGAACTTTTTGGGGTTTGAAGAGATTTGAAAAGGAAAATGCCATAATTTTTTTTGTTTTCTAGTTGTTGTGATAAGCTTGGTTGTGTGCCAGAGGTTCTCCACAATTTGTGCAGTTAGTTGCGCTTCCTGAACCGCCAGAGCATCCTTTATTGCATGTATAATGATAAATGCCAAAAGAATTTTGAGCGGGAGACGGCGCTGCCGGTGCGTTGGCAGCCGGATTTCCGCCATTATATTTCGGAATATTTAAAGGTCCGTTTTTTAACAAATCCTGCGCATGAAAAGCGTCATTGTGCAAGTACTGATTTTTGCAAACCGGACAAGCGCCTGCGACATCACTGCCGCTATTTTCGCACTTATTTCCGCAAATATAATGTTTAACCGAAGCGGTCTGGGTGTTTTGCTGTATTAGTGGTTTTGGTTTTTCCTCTTTACAAGAGAATGAAATTGCCAAAACAAAAAATAAGATGATTTTTATAGTTTTCATAGTAATTGGTATTTCTGAATAACTGACGATACCTGCAAATATAATAAAAATTATAGGAAGTCAAAAAGAGGTAAGCATAAGAGAGTGGTGTATTGACAATTATAACAGAACCCGATTTTTGTTGCTTAAAATTTGTAAATACCAAGAAAATGAGTAAAAAATCAAGCGTTAAAAAAGCACCCAATAAAGTGAAATTATCGAGTGCTTTATTTTTATTTAAATGTTGAGTAATCAGTATTATATTTTAACAATTATTCACTACATCTAGCTTTGTCAATGTCAACAATTACCCATGGTTCTTCATTCAAATACAAATATTTTCCAGAAACTATAAAATGACTACCCCTATCACCAATAGCGTTGAAATGAAAATTCTCGCTTGAATCATTCTTTGAAAGGTCAAAAGTCGTAATTTCTTTATACTTAAACACTTCTCCTGATTCACCAGTCAGAAAACCATTATAAGTCATATTCATAAATAGTAATACATCATTTTCAAATTGCATAACGCAATGAAAATTTAGAGTTCCACTGATATGATCCACGATATTATCGCCACACCATAAATCAAAATTTGCATAATCAAGCCAACTATGTGCAGTCGTTTCTTTTTTAGGTGATTTTGCATTTAACTGATTTTCAGATGCTGGTTTTAATTGGCTATCTTTAAGAACAGCATTTAAATCGTCATCATTTTTTGAGCATCCTACTGCTATTAGAAATGCTACCAGAACTAAATAAATTGAGTTTTTCATAATATATAATTTTTTGTTGATAATTTTCCTACTCTATTAAAGGATTTTCGGATTCTTCCTATAAACTCTTTTTGAAATAAAAGTGAATAAATAAATAACACTATTTGTCAGAGGTTAAATGAATTTCAACAATAGAATTTGCAAAATCTTTTATTTTTTCCCACTATTGATTTCGATTTCTAAGAATGAAATAGTTGTTTTGCCAGTGTTCTTAGTAGTATGTGGAGGATCAGCCGATGCCGACATAGCGTCTCCTGCTTTCAGATCAGACACTTCTTTCTTTCCACTTTTATAATTTACAGTAATCTGTCCGCCTTGTAAACAATATAACATCTGAACAGGGTGTGTATGCATTACCAACTCTTTACCTGGTGCAAGTGTGCATTTTATCATTCGTACCCCTGCCGTTTCAGTAAGCAACTTGGCTAGTTTAGGGTTCGTTTTAACAACATCTTGGGCAGATGCGTGTAATCCTGCCAACACTGTAATTAGCACAACTAATATTGCGCTGTGAATTAAATGTCTTTTTTTCATAATATAAATTTTTTAGTTGATAATTTTCCTACTCTGTTAAAGGATTTTCAGATTCCACCTTGCTTCTCTATTAAACAATCATTTGTGGGAAAGTTTCAGAAAAAGAGGTTCTCTAATAAACTACGAATAAATAGTAGCGTATTTAATTACACCCATAAACCTTGTTTTTAATAGTTCCTTTTACAGAAACACCATTTACCTTCATGTCGGTCCAAAAAGTTGTGTATCCGCTATTCCCTTTATCACAATCAATTTTAAGAAGAAAACAAAACATGGGACTTCCTATTCGTTTTGAAGGAGTTGCTGTATTCCAATACGCTTTCTTCAAATTGGTGATGCAAGTGATCACTGTTTGATTATTATCATTATTAACAGTAAATATTCTTCTTGTATCTTCTCCAGATGCATCCGAAACTAACATATGAGGCAGAAAATATTTAATATGGGGAAACGTAAACTCAACAACTGCATTATCTACATCTTCTGGACTAAAATATCCAAAATGAGCCATTAAATCATAATTTTCCGGATTATATTCTGTATCTCCATTTACATAATAAGGGGAGAAGTCATAATCTAATTGATGAAAACTATAACCTGGATATGCTGATCCAATTCCTGGTGGAGCCCATAAAGCAGTCATTAACACATCATTATTATCCCAAATTGTAATAGACCCAGGGGTTGCCCATGGAGTTATTGGCGTAGCTGTTTGTTTAGCAAGTTGAGACGTAATGGCGTCTGGAGTTGTTATGATTTCTTCAGGAAGCTGATTGTTTGCATCCAGAGAATCAGAATCTTTACTACAAGATACTGCGCTAAAAACCATCACTATCCAAAGCGTGCTTTTTAGCATTTTTAAGGCAATTGAATTTTTCATAATTTAAAATTTTTTAGTTGATAATTTTCCTACTCTGTTAAAGGATTTTCAGATTCCTCCATTAAATTTGATAGAATTTTAAGTAAAGTTCCGTTAAAACAGCTGTTAATACATTTCAATTTTGAATCAAAAACTTTCAATTTTTGGTTATTTATTTCAATTTTTATTGAGCGCTTTCAATTTTTGGTTGAAAGTTCAAAATAACAGAAGTTTTGTGTGGAAAGTTGAGTAATAAAACAGGAAAAAGTTGGGTGCCATTTAAATTTAAGGAAAGGAAAAATAGAAATTAATCAATAGAACAAATTTACTATTGACTTTCAAAAATAGAAATCATTTATTTGTTGAAATCAGAAGACCTTCTGCTTGCAACAATCTTTCTACTTTGTTGTGTTCTTTCAAGTACCTGGATTCGGCATTTTTAAGAAATTCTTTATATTCGGGTTCATTACGTATGCAGTCTACCATTGGGCTAATTTTAAATCTTGAAATTTGTGAACAGAGATATAAATAGGAAGGCTGGCTGTTAACTACACGCAGGTGTTTCAATGCTTTTTCTTTTTCGCCAATGGCTGCATAAATAAAAGTTAATCCTAAATTCGCAGAACATATTATGGTAGGCTTGTTCTGTTCTATTATTTGCAACCTGTACTTAATTGATCCGTCAAAATGAAAATTCGCCTCTTTCTTTCTGCCATTTTTATAGTAAATGTATCCTAAATAGAAATCAGGTTGAATTTTACGATTCTGCTGTTTCATAGATTTGGTGTATTTTTCCAAAATTCGATACCCTTCTTTGTAATCTCTTAAATTCAAATATGTATTTCCTAGGAAGTAAGAATGATGTAAACCCAATAATTTGCCTAAGTTCAATGAATCTGCATTGTATATTTTATGCGCATATTTAACTACAGAATCATATTTACCAAGGTTAAAGTTTACATGTAGCAAACTCCAATAATAATAGGTTGAATCGCCGGTTAGTTCAATTAGTTTTTCTGCATATTTTTCCCCTTCGTCATAAAGACCTATGCTATTGAAGCTATCCCATAAACTAATTAAATTATAACGTTTCTCAATTGAATTATTTTCAAGTTTAAGTGCCTTTAGCATATTCTTAATTGCATTATAAGAGTCACCCTTATTAAAATATCTTTCAGCTAAATAATCGTAAGCAGAAGATCCATTGGGATTGTACTGAATCGCCAGATTAAAGGCTTCCTCTGCTTTTTTGCTGATACCTTTCTCAGTAAACAACACGCCAAGCAAACCATAAGCATTGGCATTTTTATGATCGAAATGTAAAGCCTTGTTGGCAAAGAAAAATGCAGAGTCCAAATCGCTGTATGTTTCGTAGATCCAACCAAGTTGTACATACGGTTCTGCATACGTGGAATCTAATTGAATTGCCCTGTTGAAATAGTCTTTAGCTTGTTTGTCAAATTCAATATTATTTTCAAAATCTGCAATATTGTGTAATTCAAATCCCCGGGAATACATTTCCCAAGCAGCGACACTGGTTGTGGGTGGTTTTTTAATTAATTCCTTTTCCCCAACGGTTATAACCGCCTGAATTTCGGAAGCAACTTTTATAGCAATCTCACTTTGAAGATTAAAGATGTCATCCAGCTTCATATTATAACTATTGGAAAAAAGATGCTTGTCTGATCGCACATCTATTAATTGAATATAAAGGTTTACCTGATTGCCAATTTTTTGTCCGCTTCCTTCAATAATATAATTAACTCCAAGTTCCTTGGCAATTTGAGGAATTGTTTTGGTACTGTTATTTCGATATTGCTCAACTGACGTTCTGGGGCGAACTTCTAAATCTTTGACTTTAGAAAGATTGTCCAGAATGGCTTCCATTACCCCATTTATAAAATACACATTCTCAGTATCTTTGCTATCATTAATGAAGGGTAAAACTGCAATAGATTTCTTCTGGCTTTTTAAATGATTGGAATTTTTAAGAAATCCGCTATTGAAAAAATAGATTAAAACAATGACAATCAAAATAGTAACGGGAACAAAAGCAATAACGCTCCTAATCTTCCTTTTTTTCTTCTTCTTGGAAGATTTTGTTCCGATATGCAAAAATTCCTGTTTTTTAAGATTTGTATTAACCAATAGTTCCTCTCTTTTTTCATCTGAACTATTTAATGCTCTTTTTTTTAACTCTCCAGGAGGATAACCAAAATACTCTGAAAAACAGGTGTTAAAATAGGCTGGGCTGCTAAATCCTACTTTAAAAGCAACTTCAGAAGCGGTTACAGAATCTTGCTGCAACATTTTCACGGCTTGTTGTAACCTAAATTCGCGAATATACTGGTTAATTGTTTTCTTGTAAATGTGGTGCAGCTTTCGATTTAAGTTAAATCTACTCATTCCAATTTTGGAAGCCAACTCTTGGACTCCAAAATTTTCATTTTCTAGGTTTGAAAGAATAATCTCATTCAGTTTCCCGATAAATGCTGAATCAATGGCAGATAAATCGTTCATGATCGAATATTATAGTATCAAGGTACAATCAAATATACTTAAAATAGATGAAACGAGCATTACAAATTTTGACACACAAAGTAATGATTAATGGCGAACCTGCCTCGCCGGCAGGCAGGCAGCATCTGTTACCGCTAAAAAATAAAATTTAAACAGATGAAACGAGCATAACAAATTTTGATACACATAGGAATGATTAATAGCGAACAGTCCCGAATTTTCGGGATTACCGCTAAAAAATAATTATAAACAGATGAAATTTAATATGAAAAGTGTTGATTTTCAAAGATTAAGCTTCTTGGATACATTACAGTATTTGTTTCTGTCATCCTAAATCCTTGAACTTCCTCTTCCTTTAAGGTTTTAATAAGAGAAAATGATGTAGTGAAAAAAAGCTATATAATAGTTCAAAAGTGACAGATTGGCCAAACGAACCAATGAACAAACAATTTTTTGTTCAAAGGTTAAGAATTAAATATTAAAAACAAAAAAAGGCACTCCACTAAATAAAATTTTTGTCAAACTGAACTTTTTTAATTCTAAAGTCGAAAATTCAGAGTGCCTTTTTAATTATATTTTAGAGTGTCTCTTTCCCTATTTTTAAAACCAATCTTACAAATGAATCACTTCACCGTAAGCATCGGCAACAGCCTCCATAACCGCCTCGCTCATGGTTGGATGCGGATGGATAGCTTTCAGCACTTCGTGGCCTGTTGTTTCTAATTTTCTTCCCAAAACAGCTTCAGCAATCATATCGGTAACACCGGCACCAATCATATGGCAGCCCAGCCATTCACCGTATTTCGCGTCGAAAATTACTTTTACAAATCCATCAGGCGTACCGGCGGCTTTTGCTTTTCCTGAAGCAGAAAAAGGGAATTTTCCTATTTTTAATTCATATCCTTTTTCCAAAGCTTGTGCTTCTGTCAATCCCACACTCGCAATTTCAGGCGTTGCATAAGTACAACCCGGAATGTTTCCGTAGTCGATGGCTTCGGTGTGCAATCCTGCAATTTTTTCCACACAAGTTATGCCTTCTGCGGAAGCAACGTGGGCTAGGGCCGGACCCGGAACAACATCACCAATGGCATAATAACCCGGAATGTTGGTTTGGTAAAAATCGTTCACAATAATTTTGTCGCGGTCAGTTACGATGCCCACATCTTCCAATCCGATATTTTCTATATTCGATTTGATGCCTACCGCTGAAAGCACAATGTCGGCTTCCAATATTTCTTCACCTTTTTTGGTTTTTACCACCGCTTTAACGCCGTCACCAGAAATATCTACAGATTCCACTGAGGAGCTGGTCATCACTTTTATGCCTGCTTTTTTAAAGGAGCGTTCAAATTGTTTGGATACGTCCAAATCTTCCAAAGGCACCATATTTGGCAAAAATTCCACAACAGTCACGTCTGTTCCCATCGCATTGTAAAAATGTGCAAATTCAACGCCAATAGCTCCTGAACCCACCACAATCATTTTTTTTGGTTGCACAGGCAAGGTCATCGCTTCCCGGTATCCAATCACTTTTTTGCCGTCTTGCGGCAAGTTTGGCAATTCGCGCGAACGTGCGCCAGTAGCTATAATAATATGGTCCGCACTGTATTCGGTCACTTTTCCTTCTGCATTGGTCACCTCCATTTTTTTACCGGTTTTCAGTTTCCCAAAACCGTCAATAACCTCAATTTTATTTTTTTTCATCAAAAACTGAACGCCTTTGCTCATTCCCTCAGCAACATTTCTGCTGCGTTTGATCACAGCGCCAAAATCTTTGTCGATGGCTTCGGCTTTTAATCCGTATTCGTCCACATGCTTTAAATAGTCGTAAATCTGGGCGCTTTTTAACAAGGCTTTGGTAGGAATACATCCCCAGTTTAAACAAATGCCGCCTAAATTTTCCTTTTCTACAATAGCAACTTTAAAACCAAGTTGTGATGCTCTAATGGCAGTAACGTAGCCTCCCGGACCACTTCCTAAAATGATGATGTCGTATTTCATGTTTATATTGTTTATTTGTTTAATCGTGTAACTGTTTAATTGTCGTCATTGCGAAGTTTTGAAAAACCTGAAGCAATCTGCTATGTGCTTATTTGTCTTAATCGCTTGAAATTTAATTTTTATACTTTATACTTTAACTTTTCCAACATCAATTCCCCCTTCGGGGGCTAGGGGGCTACATCCTTTCAGGAACTTCAATCCCCAATAATTTAAAAGCAGCTTTGATAATTTCACCCACTTTTGCTGAAAGTTGTGTTCTCAATATTTTTTCGTTTTTGTCATCCGAGCCTAAAATTTGCAAACTTTGGTACAACGAGTTGTATTCTTTTACCAAATCGTAGGTGTAATTGGCGATCAAGGCCGGACTGTGATTTTTGGCCGCATTTTGTATGGTTTCCGGAAATTGCTGCATTTGTTTGATCAATTCACGTTCTTTTTCGTGTAAGGCAATCTCCTTTATTGCTTCGGAAAAATCAAAATCTGCTTTTCTGATGATGGATTGGATCCTGGCATAAGTGTATTGTATAAAAGGACCCGTATTTCCGTTAAAATCGACCGATTCTTCGGGATCAAACAAAATTCGTTTTTTTGGATCTACCTTCAAAATATAGTATTTCAAAGCGCCCATTCCAATTATTTTGTACAAAGCTTCTTTTTCAGGTTGTGAATAGCCTTCCAGTTTTCCCAATTCCTGTGAAATATTTCTGGCGGTATCTACCATTTCTACCATTAAATCATCGGCATCCACAACAGTTCCTTCCCGCGATTTCATTTTTCCGCTAGGCAAATCGACCATTCCATACGACAAATGATACAAGTTATTCGCCCATTCAAAACCCAGCTTTTTCAGAATCAAAAATAGTACTTTAAAATGGTAATCTTGCTCATTACCAACGGTATAAACCAATTCACTTAAATCAAAATCTTTAAAACGTTCTATGGCGGTTCCAATATCCTGCGTCATATACACCGCAGTGCCGTCTGCTCGCAACACAATTTTTTCATCCAAACCATCAGCGGTTAAATCAATCCAAACCGATCCATCTTCTTTTTTATAAAAAACCCCTTTTTTGAGTCCGTCTGCAACCACATCTTTTCCCAATAAATAGGTGGTGCTTTCATAATAATTTTTATCGAAATCAACGCCCAATTCCTTATAAGTCTGTTCAAATCCGGCGTAAACCCAAGCGTTCATCATCTTCCAAAGAGAAACCACTTTTTCATCTCCGGCTTCCCATTTAAGCAGCATTTCTTGCGCTTCCAACAAAATAGGCGCCTGTTTTTTAGCTTCTTCTTCAGTTTTCCCTGCTGCAATTAATTGGGCAATTTCTTCTTTATAGGCTTTGTCGAAGGCTACATAATAGTTCCCTACGAGTTTGTCGCCTTTCAAACCGCTGATTTCGGGCGTTTCGCCATTTCCAAAACGTTGCCACGCCAGCATACTTTTACAAATATGAATGCCGCGGTCGTTGATGATTTGTGTTTTATAGACTTTTTTCCCCGATGCCTTCACAATTTCAGCTACGGAATATCCCAATAAATTATTGCGGATATGTCCCAAATGTAACGGCTTATTGGTGTTTGGCGAAGAATATTCCACCATCACCGCTTTTTCGGCCGGGTTTGGTGTTACAAATCCGAAGTTTGGTGTTTTATAAATTTCATTGAAGGAATTCAGAAAAAATTCATCGGAAATCACCAGGTTTAAAAATCCTTTAACCACATTAAAATCTTTGACTTCCGGTACATTTTCTTTTAAATAATTTCCCAGATTAGTGCCAATTTCAACAGGATTTCCTTTTATTAATCGTAAAAATGCGAAAATAACCACGGTAATATCGCCTTCAAAATCTTTGTTGGTTGCCTGAAATTCCACAGAATCCACAACGACATCATAAATTTTTTTGAACCCTTTTTTAATGGCCTTTTCTAAACTGTTTTGCATCTTTTTTACTAAAATCTGTTAAGGGGCAAAAGTACGATAATTTTTAAAAGTTTAAATTGTATTTTTGCCAATAAATTAATAAAATGGAAGCGTTTTTAAAAGAATTACCAGATTTAGCCAAAGAAAAGAATCCGGAAACCAAAAAGTATTTTGAAAAATTGAAAAAGCGCACGCCTAAAAATTTAGATTTTGTGGTGCAGGAATTGCATATCAGTGAGTTTAAACGAACGGATTGTTTAACTTGTGGGAATTGCTGCAAAACCACCAGCCCTATTTTTACAGAGAAAGACATTCAACGCATTGCCAAGTATGTGAAAATGAAAGAGCATCAATTTATTGCGACGTATTTAGAACGTGACCAGGATGATTTTTATGTGTTAAAAACTGCGCCTTGTTCCTTTTTGGATTTAAACGATAATATGTGTTCCATATACGATGTTCGCCCAAAAGCCTGTAATGAATATCCGCACACCAACCGACGAAAATTTATTCAGCTCACCAACTTAACATTAAAAAATACGGAGATTTGTCCGGCTGTCTATAACATTGTGGAAGCTCTGAAAAAGAAATTGCCACTTTAAATTGTTGTTTAGGCGTTTAATTGTTTAACTGTGTAACTGTTTATTTGTGTATTTGGTTTTTTGTTTAACGGTTAACTTTTAGCTTTCAACTTAAAACTATTAAAATGAAGAAAGGGAAGCCAATACTACCGCTTGTAACCCCTTACAATCGATATTTTAGTAGCTTCCCAATTTTTTATAAGGCAATACTTTTTTAAACAGCACTGCTGATGGGTGTTAGGATCTTTTCAATCCTTATGTTTAAAATCATTGTAAGACAATAATTTTTTATATGCTAATTGGAATTTGATAATGTAACCTCTTGATTTTTAAAACCGTTGTGGGGACATTGGTTTGTTAATTTTTAAAATACTGCCGTTGTGAGAACAACCATTTTTATACTTTTGATTAAATGGATTTTTTATTTTTTTTGCCATTTTTGATGATAAACCGTTGTGGGGACAACTTTTGAAAAAACCGTTGTGGGGACAACGCGAATTAAGGGCTTATTTATCGCTCTTTATAGTTTCAAATTATAGCAAAACACAATTTTGTGGGCTCACAACCTCTCCTGTTTGGTTGATGTAATTAAAACAAGGCATTAAAGTGTTAATGTAAATCCTGTTTACTTGTTCGTTTAAAGTGTTTTTTTTGCCCATACTGTTGTTCACAACTTTTAAATGGGGGGCTCTGTCAGTTTGTTTTAATGGGGTTGCTTTCATTTTGTTTGATTTAAGATTAAAATTAACTTCCGTTTTGTGTGGGGGTTTGTTTATGTTTTTTAAATTACTTTTTGATGAAAATATTGGTAAAGTAATTTCTGTTTTCTGCATTTGATTCTGTTGAGATACCAAAGTGGGTATATTCTGGATTTTCCATAATTTTTCGGTGACCGTCACTTGCAATCCAAGCTTTTACGACACCTTCAGCTGTACTGTAGCCAAAGCCAACATTTTCGCCAACTGTTTTGGCACCTGCCTGTTCCATTAAAATTTGGGCTCTTTCCGGAAAATTGTCGTGGCTAATAGCGCCGGCTTCAATCATATAGTTAGTATGGCCGTCAGCCACTCCTGAAACTAAGTTTAAAGTGCTTAATGCATTTAATCCTAAGCTAGTTCTGTGGGCGTTTACCAGACTTATGATTTCTGATTCTATTGTTGAATAAACAACTTTAGCGTTAACAACTTCGCTGTTTTCATTGAAGTAAACGCCGTTGTCTTCTTTAGCGCAGGAAAATAAAATGGTAGTTAAAAGTAATAATACGAATAATTTTGGGGCATGCGTTTTCATTTTTTTTAGGGGTTAGGGGTTAGGGTAATTTTAAGCGTATTGGGGTTGATTTATTTTTTTTTGGTTTTGGGGTTAATGTATTTTTTTCTTTTGGGGTTTTGGTTTTTGTTTTTCTGTTGATGTAAATGTAGAAATAAAAATTTAATATGCAAACAAAAAATATAAAAAATTTACCATTTGTTTGAAAAAATTTACCATTTGTTTGAAAAAATAGACAAATTAGCCATTCTCACTGGTCTTATTGATGAAAATATTTTTACCATTTGTTATAAAAAAATTACCATTTGTTTGAAAAAATAGACAAAAAAAGTAATAAATTAATGAAATAATCGCTTTTTAGAGATCATTTTCGAGTCCAAAAATGCGCAAAAAGTCGTGGTTTTGCTAAATGCTGTTTTTAGATGTTCAAAAAAAAAGGTATTATTTTGATTTTTTTATGAAATGAAACGAGCATAACAGATTTTGATCCACAAGGGAATGATTAATGGCGAACAGTCCCGAATTTTCGGGATTACCGCTAAAAAATAAAATTTAAACAGATGAAACGAGCATAACAAATTTTGATACACAAGGGAATGATTAATAGCGAACAGTCCCGAATTTTCGGGATTACCACTAAAAAATAAAATTTAAACAGATGAAATTGAAAATGGGGATAGATTTTACTTGTATAACAAATATTTTGACCTTATTTTTTTAAACGCTTCAATTTCGAGTTGCCAGGAATCATGGATTTCTTTAGCGGTTAATCCTTTTACTATTTGGCTTTCTAATTTGGTTGTTCCGGCATGTGCGGTGAATGTTGCGCCAAAAAAATCTTCTGTTTTTGGTGTTTTGTGATACGCATCAAGCAACCATTCAATATTGACTACATTTAATTTCCCCGTATTTTTTAAATTGACTCCATAACAAAGTTTTCCTAAATGTTTTGGGGATTTGGCTCCAGCATTTGGCTTTGGCGTGTAAGAAAAGTCGCTTTTCGGAAAAAATGGGGCGCCATATTGCTGAAATTGGTTTTCGGTTCCCCTTCCTGCATTAATAACGGTGCCTTCAAAAAAACCAAGGCTAGGATACAAATTAATGGCTTTATCGTTTGGTAGGTTAGGGGAAGGCTTAATAGGAAGGTGGTAGTCACTTTGGTGCGTATAGTTTTTAAGGGGGATTACGGTCAACGCACAAGTAACCTTATTTTTAAGCCAATGTTCGCCGTTAATCATTTGGGCATATTCGCCAATGGTCATCCCATAAACAAGCGGAACCGGATGCATTCCCAAGAAACTGGCATGTTCCATTTTTAGGGTGGGGCCGTCAATAAAATGTCCGTTCGGATTTGGACGATCTAATATTATTAGTGGAATGTCGTTTTCGGCACAGGCTTCCATCACATAATGTAAGGTAGATATATAGGTATAGAATCGCACCCCAACATCCTGAATATCAAAAACAACAAGATTTATTCCTTTTAGTTGTTCACTGGTCGGTTTTTTATTTTTGCCGTACAAAGAAACAATGGGCAACCCAGTTTTTGCGTCAAAGCCATCCGTAACAATTTCGCCAGCATCCACATCGCCCCTAATACCGTGTTCAGGCGAAAATACTTTGGAAATGTTAATGTGCATGGAAATCAGAGAATCCACTAAATGTGCGTAACCGTTTTTTTTGAAAATTACACTGGTTTGATTGGCTACGATTCCAATATTTTTCCCGGCCAGCAAGGGCAAATAGGCATCCATATTGTTGGCTCCAACAATTATTTGCTTTGTTTGGGTTGGAAGAATTACTTCTGGATTATGATTGGGAATGGAAGTCTGATTTTTTGCGGAACAGGAAATCAAACAAAAAAATAGCAGGAAAACCAACAAGAAATATGTATTTTTGAACCGTTTAGAAATCATACACCAATTTGAATTACGAGTTATTTATTGCAAAACGCATTATTGCCGCAAAGCAATACAAAAGTAGCATTTCATCGCCGATAATAAAAATAGCAATTATCGCTATTGCAATGGGTATGGTGATTATGATGGTTTCCGTAGCTACTGGCATCGGACTTCAGAAAAAAATTCGAGAAAAATTATCGGGGTTTAACGGACATATACAAATCACGAATTTCGACGACAATAATTCGGAAATAACTTTAAATCCGGTGTCTAAACAACAAGATTTTTATCCGAAATTCCCCAATATTGACGGTATTAAAAATGTACAAGTTTTTGCTACTAAAGCTGGAATTATAAGAACCAAAACCGATTTTGAAGGCATTATTTTTAAGGGTGTGGGGAAAGAATATGACTGGACTTTTTTTAAGGAATACCTCACTAAAGGAAAATTGCCCGATTTTTCAAAGGAAGTTTCTAACGATGTGCTTATTTCAGAAGAAATATCGAATCGGCTCAATATTCATTTGGGAGACGAATTTAATATTCTTTTTGTAAAAGAAGATCCTTCAAAAGCGCCTTGGATTCGCGTAGTGAAAGTTGTTGGCGTTTACAACTCTGGTTTTCAGGAGTTTGACGAAAATTTTGTGATTGCCGATCTTCGGCACATCCAAAAAATGAACCGATGGAATGATGACGAAGTGGGCGGATTTGAAGTGTTGCTGAATAATTTTGACGAAATTCAGGAAAAAAGTGATCAAGTTTATTTGCAAACTGCATCAACCCTGAACAGTAAAAGCGTGATTGAAAAATATCCTTCAATCTTTGAGTGGATCAGTCTTTTTGATAACAATATGTATTTGATTATTGCGATTATGATTTTGGTGGCAGGCATCAATATGATTACCGCTTTGTTGGTGCTTATTTTGGAAAGAACACAAATGGTGGGCATTTTAAAAGCGCTGGGCGGCTCCAATTTCAGCATCAGAAAAATCTTTTTGTACAATGCGGCCTATCTTATTTTAAAAGGGCTGTTTTGGGGAAATCTTATTGGACTTACCTTATTATTTGTACAAAAATATATGGGTATTTTAACTTTAGATCCTTCAACATATTACGTAAATACTGTCCCGGTTTATATTGATTTTGGTTATATTGCCTTATTAAACATAGGAACATTGTTGCTTTGCCTTTCAATGCTAATTATTCCTTCCATCATCATTGCAAAAATAAGTCCGGCAAAATCCATAAAGTTTGAGTAACTAAATTAAGATAATAGGCAACTTTTATTTTAGATTTACGAATTGGAATTTTCTAACGTTCACCCCATTTTATTATTTGAAATAATCCCATACACTTTTCCATTTAAATTTTTGTCCATAAAAATGGCATTTTTAGAGGAAGACAAGATGTTGTTTTCACTAAATGTATAGTCAAAATCCGGATTAAAAAGGGTGATATTGGCTTGGTTTCCTTCTGCAATTGGAAAGGTTGGCACATTAAATCTTTCTCTTGGTTTGGTGGTTAAACAATCGATTAAAGTTTCCAAACCGATTGTTTTATTTAAGGCACCAAACAAACTTTCAAGTCCGATAGTCCCGAATTTCGCATTGTTGTATTCCACTTTTTTATGTTCAACATCAATGGGATTGTGGTCGCTGGTCACCATATCGATGGTACCTTCCTTTAATCCTTTAATCAACGCTTTTACATCTTTTGAAGTTCTTAAAGGAGGCAAAACCTTAGTGTTTGCGTTAAAACCTTTCAATTCATCATCAGTCAACACCAAATGATGCGCTGCAACGCTGCAGGTAACGTTTAATTTTTTCTTTTTGGCTTCCTTTATAAGTTCAACCGATTTTGCTGTTGAAATTGTTGGAATGTGCAATTTTCCGCCGGTATATTCCAACAAAAATAAATCGCGGACAATCTGTAATTCTTCCGATAAAGCCGGAATTCCTTTTAAACCCAGCTTTGTGCTGTTGATTTCTTCATTGACCAAACCAATGCCCGCAATGGAATCGTTCTGCGGAAAACTTAAAAGGAGTGCGTCAAAATTTTGTGCGTACTGCAAGCCTATTTTCAACAGATTGGCATTTGATATGGCTTTATTATAGTCTCCAAAAGCAACAGCGCCGGCATTTTGCATATCATACAATTCAGCAATATCCTCGCTTTTTCCGCCTTTGGTCAGGTTTCCTATCGGATAAAGGGTGGTGGCAGAATTAGCGCCTTTATTTTTTAAAAACTGAATGGCCGATTTATTGTCTGTCGCCGGATAGGTGTTCGGATTTACTGCTACCGCCGTAAAACCGCTTTTTGAAGCCGTTTTCAATCCATTTTCAATCGTTTCCCTGTCCTCAAATCCGGGTTCGCCAAAGCAAACGCTCGAATCGAACCAGCCTTGCGAAATATGCAGGTTGTCAAATTCAAGTTCTTTATATTTTTTGGGATTTTTAAGTTTTTCGCCAATTTTTGTGATGATGCCGTTTTCAATAAGAATGTCTTTAATTTGAAGATGAAACGGACTGGAATTGTCGATAATGGTAGCGGACTTTAGGAGTAAATTCATATTTTGAAATATTTTAATAACAGCATTTCAATGGACAAAAATAGCACAGAAAATGCTAAAAACCATTTAAAAAGCCAATTGATTTTTTGTTGATTGCCAATTTCATTAAAAAGGCTCTCAACTGATGTGGAAACGGTCACGTTTTCAGCGTTGCCGACCAAAGATATTAAATTGGCATAATTGGTGTCGCTCTCGTCCCTGTTGTAATTTAATGCGATGATTTTTAGTACATTGTTGCTATTGGAGACCTTGTAAAAACCGCTTTCTAAAGCAATATCTGATAAAATTAGTTCTACTTTGTTTTGGGATACTTTTTGGAGCGGGATAAATGAATTGGTTTCGTTTGAAATTTTCAGCACATCATCTTTTCCTATGGATGCCGTTATTTCAATGTTGTTTTCAGTCGCAATAGTATAATAAATCTGTGTAGTTTTTAGGGTTGTTTTTGCGAAATTATAAAAAATTGGAACCACCAACGGTGATTGCGTAAAATTTGAAATGTTTTTATTTAAAGGTGATGAGATCCAATAAAAATTGCCCTTTTTGATTTTTGAGGAAGAAATAAACGCACTGTTATTATCGAATTTAAGAATTGCGGAACTATTTTTAAAATTGTTTTGGTAATGCAACGCTGTTTTTGGGTATTGAAAATTGGTCACTTTTTTTTCAAAAACATCTTTAATTAAAGGATGCCCATAATTAATGGAAGTAATTTGATGTTCATTTTCAACTTTGGCGCTTATTTTTCCTGATTGAAAAGCGTTCAAAAGCAGGTTATAGGAATCGATATTCGCATTTTGTGACGGAATTACCGCCGAACTTCTTCGGTTTTCCAGAAACTCACTTAAACTGCGAAGCAATTCAGCAGGAATGTCAGGCAATTCATTCAAAATTATTAAATGTTGATTTTGAATAGTGTTGTAATTTAATTGTGGAAGTGGGGAAACAGTAAAATTAAATTCATTTTCAGTATATATTTTCTGTAAAAATTCGGCCGGATTTCCAATGCTTAACACGTTAATTTTTTCGGGTGCTGAAACAGAAAAGAAAAAGTCGTTGTCAAATTCCATCCCTTCATCAACCAAGGAAATTTTTCCGTTAAATTTATTGGAATTCGGGAGCGTAAATTGAACGGCAGTCCTATTGGAATTTGCAAATTTAGCGGTTGTTTTTCCTATTAAGTTTTCCTCTTGAAATAAAGAAACAGGAAAGTTAGCGCTAATAATCTGAGCACTTTTTACCAGTACGTTCAACGTTGTTTCCTCAGTAGATTTCTGTTCAAGTGACACGCTGTCCAAAAAAATGTTCTGAGTTTCTTTAGGGGAAAGCTGAAGCAATGAAATTGGTGAATTCAAAATTGTGAAATCTATTTTATTTTCAATATTAATATTCTGAAAATCAGATATTAATATAATCTTATTTGAGGTGTTTGTTTTATCTGAATAATTGCTTTTGGCTTTCAGCAAAACAGTATTTAGATTAAGCTTATTTGGTGAATAATGGAGATCTATCAATTCGTTTTTTAAACTATTGGCATCTAAATTCTTAAAACTTTCATCATTGGTGAACAGCGTAAAAATACTGTTTTGAATGTTGTTGTTATCTATAATTTTTCGTGCGGCACTTTTTAACAATTCCCCATTTTCGCCCTTTGCCTGCATGCTGTAGGAATTGTCTAAATAAACAGTGACATTTACATTTTGTTGCGTTGAAGATTCAGAAAAAAATGGTTGTGAAAAGGCTAAAATGATGCAGCTTAACGCCAACAATCGGCTGGTTAAAACGAGCAATTTCTTAAGTTTGGCGCTTTTTCGCGTTTGCCTTTCAATATTTTTTAAAAAAGCGACATTGGTAAAAGGGACTTTAACGAAGCGTTGCAGCTGAAATAAATGAACAATTATCGGTATGATAAGTAAAAAAAGTGCGTAAAGAATTTCCGGATGCCTAAACTGCATTGTTCAAAATGGTTTATCAAAGATATAAAAATGGGGGGAATTTATGCAAAATAGTTTTTCAAAATTCCTAGGGCATATTTGCTTGCGATGGAATTGGCAAATTTCGGAAAATCTATGGTTGCGTTGTCATTTGCCTTGTCTGAAATAACGCGAATGATGGAAAAAGGAATCTCATACTCAAAACAAACTTGGGCAACCGCGGCGCCTTCCATTTCTACGCAAACCGCTGTCGGCAATTTTTTGTTCAGTTTTTTAATTTTTTTGAGGCTGGAAATAAACTGGTCGCCGCTGGCAATATCGCCGTGCACCACCTTTGGTGTCAAAATATCAAATAGTTGTGCGTCTTCCATCGCAATAAATTGAGGGTAAGTCAATAAAAACAAATTGGAGGCTTCCAGCAATTTTGCAGAATCATTTGTTTCCAAAAACTTCTTTCTTAAAATGGGAATTTCAAATTTTTCGTAAAACGGAAAAGCATTTAAGTCGTGTTGGTACAAATTTTTTCCTATCACAATATCCCCAATATTTAATTTGGGATGAATGGCACCGGCAACACCGGTAAAAATAATTTCTTTCACCTTAAAATCATTAATCAATTGGGTAGTGGTGGCTGCGGAAGCGACTTTTCCCCAACGGGAAAAAACAAGCACTATTTTTTTGTCGAATAAAGTGCCTGAATAATAGGTTCTCATTCCTTTTACAGTCTTCGAAACATTTTGAAGTTCGTGGAGCAACGCTTGAATTTCTTCTTGCATTGCGCTGATAATGCCTACCATTTTATAAAGGTTTATTGCTTATTTTGCCGTCAATCATCTCCAATTTCCGGTCGGCCATCTCCGCCAATTCTTTGTTGTGGGTCACAATCACAAAAGTTTGGTTGAATTTATCACGCAAAGTGAAAAATAATTCGTGTAAATTTTTGGCAGAGGCAGAATCTAAATTTCCGCTTGGCTCATCGGCAAAAATAACATCGGGATTGTTTATTAAAGCCCTGGCGACTGCGACACGTTGTTGTTCACCGCCTGATAATTCATTGGGTTTGTGGTGCATTCTGCTCGAAAGTCCCAAAAAATTAAGCAAATCCTTGGCTTTGTTTTCCGCATCCTTTTTTGAAGAATTTCCTATAAAAGCGGGAATGCAAACATTTTCAAGTGCCGTAAATTCGGGAAGCAGTTGATGAAATTGAAAAATAAAACCAATATGCTGATTTCTGAATTTAGAAAGATCGTTGTCTTTTAATTCTAAAATGTTTTTTGTGCTGATGGCAAGTTTGGAATCTTTGCCTTTTGTTGGGTAATCTAAGGTTCCCAGAATTTGGAGCAGCGTAGTCTTGCCAGCTCCGGAAGGCCCCACAATAGCCACAATTTCTCCTTTTTTTATGGATAAATCCACGCCTTTTAAGACCTCTAAATCCCCGTAAAATTTATGAATATTTTTCGCTTCTATCATCTGGTAAAAGTAAGCTTTTCCTTTTAAAATTGTTTAATCGTTTAATCGTTTAATTGTTTAATTGTTTAATTGTTTATTTGTTTATTTGTTTAATCGTTTAATAGTGTAATTGTATAGAAATTATTTATCACCTTAAAACTTAAAACTTAAAACTTAAAACTTACAACTTATAACTTTTTTTAAAGCCAACTTTTAACATTGTTATAATCCAAATAATAGATAAACTTAAGGGAAAAGTTATTGTTTATAGGTTCTGCAAACAGGTTGTCCAAGTTTTTTTTGAAATTTAAATTTGCCAATTTATCTTCATTAAAAATGGCGTTTCTGTATAAAACCACCAATTGGCTGCCTGGGGCAAATTCCCAAGAATAACTTAAATCCAAATTCCAGATATTGTAATTAATATCGTGGTTTCCCTGATAGGAACTGGCATTTAAGGTGCCTTCATTGTTCAATTCAAAAAAATTGGTGTCGTACGCAACAGGTGACCAATAATGCCTAAACGACAATGCCAAAGCTGATTTTGTATTGAAACTTAAATTGCCCGTTAACGTATTGGTTACTGTTTTTATGTCTCTGTTGCCAAAAATAATGCTTCCGTTGTTTAAATTGGTTACCCAACCTTCATCATTAAAAAGTTTAGATAAATTAATTGCATAAATAACAGAAAATTTATCAGAAAAGCGATAGCGCGGTGAAACAGATATTTCGCCGTAAGTATTTTCTGTTTCGTATTTTTTGGCATAAGTGGTACTAACATCAATCGCAAACTTTTTACGATAATCAGAAGAGAACCAGCCATTTACGGCATATACAGGATTTTGTTTAAAAAATCTTCCCTTAACGCGCGGTTCATAAAAATTATATTGCTGTCCAATTCCGGTATTTATATTTCCCCCAAAGGCAAATCGGGTTTTGGTAAAAAAGAAAAAATTGAGGTCAAAATTATTTTCGGCAAAATGGTTAGGCTCATTTTGATAAACAGCGTTGCTCAACAGCGTAATTCTGTATTCGTTGAAAGTTTTTGTGGGCTCAAAAATTCTGTAGGAGATTTCAGACCAATATACAGCTAAATTATTTTTATTTTGATAGCCTAAATCGTTAATATCGAAGGTGTCATTACTTCTTGAATGTCCAATTTCATATTGATAATTGCCAAATATTTTAGCCAATTCAAGAAAACCGGAGTAACCTGATTTGTTTTCGCTGTTTTCATGAATGTTGCTTATTTTAAAATCTCCTTGTGTTTTGAACCTATTTTTTTTATCTGAAATGTCAAAAAGCAGCGCAGCAACATTGGCGTCCCTAAAACTGCCGTTACGCGTAACATTGGTATTTACAAAACTGACGGAGGAGTTTTTGTTGAATTGCTGGTCTAAAACCAGCACATTATAGTTGGCAAGCGGCTCGGTAACAATTTTCCTTGTTTCTTGGGTTACTGTATTTGTAATTTCTGCGGAAGTTTTTTCGGTAATGGCATTAAAAAACCCAATGCCCAACCCTTTTTTTGTCCGCCCCGAAACTTTTAGGGCATTCAGCATTGTAACTTTTGACGGATTGTTCCTTATTTCTTCATTTTCTTTTAAATTGGTTTGAACGCTTCCGTGTCCAACAGGCGAATTTCCAATTCTTCTGGAATAAAATAAACCGCCTTTATTGAAAAGTTCAGTTCCTTCCGTAAAAAAGGAACGTTTTTCCGAGTATTGCTGTTCAAACGGACCTAAATTCAAAACTTGGTCGTCAAATGCCGTTTGCCCAAAATCGGGAATTAGCGTGGCATCCAAGGTAAAACTTTCGTTAATGCCATATTTTAAATCCATTCCAACGGCATAGTCCGTTTCTGAATCGCCGTCGAAAGAATTGTAAGAAGCAAAAGCATAAGGAGAAAAACTGAGGCGGACAGGAGGTTTAATGTTTTCAATTCCTGTTAAAATGCCAGCATATTGGGTAAAAATTCCAATTTTTTTATCTATGTAATTCCAAGAGTATTGCTCGTTAAGCCTATTAATTTTTCTATGAAAATTAACGCCCCAAGTTTGAATGTTTGAATTGCTGAAACGCAAGGCCGAATAAGGAATTTTAATTTCGGCAACCCAGCTGTTTTCGTTAATTTTAACGTTACTTTCCCAAACGGCATTCCAGCTAAAATCTTCCCCTTCCGAAGAAACTTTGGCGTCAGCCTGCGCGCCGGTGCTCATCAC
This sequence comes from Bacteroidetes bacterium HGW-Bacteroidetes-3, assembly GCA_002842505.1. Lineage (GTDB taxonomy): Bacteria > Bacteroidota > Bacteroidia > Flavobacteriales > Flavobacteriaceae > Lutibacter. The sequence continues at coordinate 24,792 of PHDE01000003.1, forward strand.
CACAAATTCCGTATCATTTTGTCCGTCGTTATTTGGGTTAATGCTGATTAAAAAAAAGTCGTTTTGTCCAAATTGGTCTCTGCCGCCAAACTGCAAAGGAATTGCTTTTGGGTTAACGTCATACATTGTGGCGCCAAAATAAATGGCTTCGTCATCATACGCAATTTTCACGGTCGTTTTCATATTTTCTCTTTCATCGCCGCCATCTTCCGGTTTAAACATTTGAAAGTTTTGTGCCGGTTCGGCATCTTTCCAAAAATCCTCATTCAAAACACCATCAATTATAGGGGAATTGACAATTCGCATTGCGCTAACCGATTTAATTTTTTCTTGGGAATAAGCAAGGGAAAAAACAAATAAACTAAATATAAACAGCGATTTTCTCATGGTAATTTAATAAACGGGATCTATTTTTTGGTTAAAATATTTAAGATAAAAATCGAACTATCTTGAATAAATGTTACTATAAATAGACGTCAAAAATAACACATTGTTACACAATGGAAAACTTTTTTGAAATGAACTTAAATTTTAAGTTAGGATTAGTACATTTGTGAATATTTACAAAAAACATTATCTCTAATGAATTTACACGAATATCAAGGAAAAGAATTACTAAGTAGTTTTGGCGTAAGAATACAACGCGGCATTGTTGCCGATAACCATTTAAAAGCGGTGGAAGCGGCAAAACAATTGGCGGTGGAAACTGGCACAGGCTGGTGGGTTGTTAAAGCACAAATTCACGCTGGCGGACGCGGAAAAGGAGGCGGAGTGAAATTGGCAAAAAGTTTGAAGGATGTTGAATCAATTTCTGAAAGTATTATTGGTATGATGTTGGTAACCCCTCAAACGCCACCCCAAGGGAAAAAAGTTCATCAGGTTCTAATTGCTGAAGATGTCTACTATCCTGGAGCGAATGAGCCAGAAGAATATTATATGTCTGTTTTGTTGAACAGGGCCACTGGCAAAAATATGATTATGTATTCTACCGAAGGGGGAATGGATATTGAAACTGTTGCCGAAAAAACACCTCACTTAATTTTTACGGAAGAAATGGATCCTTTATTGGGATTACAGCCTTTTCAGGCGCGTAAAATTGCCTTTAATTTAGGATTGTCAGGAAATGCCTTGAAAGAAATGATCAAATTTGTGACTTCATTATATTCAGCCTTTGTAAATTCTGATGCCACTTTATTTGAAATCAACCCGGTGTTAAAAACTTCGGATGACAAAATTTTGGCGGTGGATTCCAAAGTTGTTTTGGATGACAATGCTTTATTTCGCCATAAAGATTTAGCGGTGTTGAGAGATTTACGTGAAGAAAATGAAATTGAAGTGGAAGCAAATGCTGCTGGGTTAAATTATGTTGATTTAGACGGAAATGTTGGTTGTATGGTGAACGGCGCCGGTTTGGCTATGAGCACCATGGATTTAATTAAACAATCTGGCGGAGAACCTGCAAACTTTTTGGATGTTGGCGGAACGGCAGATGCCAAACGTGTTGAAACAGCATTTAGAATCATATTAAAAGATAAAAACGTAAAAGCAATTTTGGTCAATATTTTTGGTGGAATTGTGCGTTGCGACCGTGTGGCACAAGGCGTAATTGATGCTTATAAAAATATGGGCGACGCCATAAACGTTCCTATTATTGTTCGTTTACAAGGCACTAACGCCAAAGAAGCGCAACAACTTTTAGACAATAGCGGATTGGATTTAATTTCAGCAACTGAATTTCAGGAAGCTGCGGATAAAGTTCAAAAAGTATTGGCATAATAAAAATAGTAACTAATCAGTACTCAAAGTGCCTAAAGTTTGAAGTACTTAAAGTTAAAAAAAGGGACTTTTACGAAGTAAAACAGTTTCAATGATATTAGAAATAAGCCACTTTTGAAAAAATTAAGAAAATGTCTCGTTTTGATACGGTTTTTGGGCTTGAAATTTTTAACTCTAGGCACTCTAGGCACTGATTAGTTACTAAAAATACAATTTTAAAAAAGCTGATGAATTTTATTCATCAGCTTTTTTGGCATAAAAAAACACTTCAATAGAAGTGTTTTTTTATTTGGCTGAAACTAAACTGTTATATATCTTCAAAATTTACATCAGTAAAACTTTCAGATCCTGAGATGGTTTCTTCTGTTTCCTCTGCTCCGTCCAATGGTCTTTTAAAATCTTTTTGGTGACGTTCAGAAATCACTTCTTCACCTTTTTCATTTAAAATATAATTTGTAGCTTCTTTAAGCATGTCATTAAACTCTACAAAATCTTCTTTGTATAAATAAATTTTATGCTTTTTGTAATGGAAAGATCCATCGTCGTGTGTGAATTTTTTACTTTCAGTAATCGTTAAGTAATAATCTTCGGCTTTTGTTGCTCTTACGTCAAAAAAGTAAGTTCTTCTTCCTGCTCTAAGAACTTGGGAGAAAATCTCTTCTTGTTCTAAATGTTCATTGTCATTCATATTTAACCTTCTTATTTAATTAATCTTTCTATTGGATATTGACACAAATCTATAAAATAATTTGACTTATTTAACTATTTTCAAATTTCTTTTTCCAAAAGTTGCTGTTCATATAGCACTTTATAATAACCATTTATTTTAATTAACTCATTATGTGTGCCTTGTTGAATTATTTTGCCTTTTTCCAATACAATAATAGTATCAGCATTTTTTACAGATGAAATTCTGTGGCTAACAATGATGGTCGTTTTATCTTGGCTTATTTTAAATAGGTTATTCAGTATAATTTCTTCTGTTTCTGTGTCAACTGCTGATAAACAATCGTCAAAAATTAAAATTTCAGGTTCTTTAATAAGTGCGCGGGCTATGGAAACTCGCTGTTTTTGCCCGCCCGACAAGGTAACGCCTCTTTCACCGACATAAGTGTTGTAACCTTCGTTAAACTCAATAATATTGTGGTGGATGTAAGCATTTTTGGCGGATTCTTCAATTTTTTCGTCGGAAGCAGATTCATCGCCAAATTTAATGTTGTTTTTTATGGTGTCAGAGAACAAGAAAGCCTCTTGCGGAACAAAACCGATACTTTGGCGCAGGTTGTCTAAATTAAGCTGTTCAATAGGCTGTCCGTCAATTAAAATTTCACCCGATTTTACATCATACAAACGGGCAATTAAACTGATAAGCGTTGTTTTTCCTGATCCGGTATTTCCTAAAATACCCAAAGTTTTTCCATTTTCAAGTTTAAAACTAACATGTTGAAGCGCGGCAATGTTAGTGTCATCGTAAGTAAATGAAACGTCTTTAAATTCAATGGATCCTTCAATTTTTGAGGGAACTTCGGTATTGTTTTTAATTTCGGGTTCTTGTTCTAAAAACTCATTAATACGCTTTTGGGACGCTTCAGCTTCCTGAATAATGGAAGTAACCCAACCAACAACAGCAACCGGCCAGGTAAGCATATTTACGTACATAATAAATTCGGCAATTACTCCCAAAGAAATGGAGCCTTCAATATAGCGCAATCCGCCAACATAAATTACCAGGATATTGCTCAATCCAATCAACAAAATCATGGAAGGAAAAAATAAAGCCTGAACTTTAAACAAACTGATGTTTTTTTCTTTAGCGGTATTGGACAAATCCTTAAAATCCGTCATCGCCCTGTCTTCAACGCCATACGATTTCAAAATGCTGATTCCTGAGAATGTCTCTTGCGCACTTGCAGTTAATTTCGATAAATATTGCTGTACAACAGTGCTTCGTTCGTTAATAATATTGCTTAAATAATAAATTAATACTGACAAAATAGGCAACGGCAACAAAGTGTAATTTGTTAAAGTAACATCAATATTATACATTTTAATGATGGCCACGGAAAATAAAACAAGCATATTTATGGTGTACATAATTGCCGGACCCGAGTACATGCGAACTTTACTTACATCTTCGGTAATGCGATTCATTAAATCACCTGTTCTGTTTTTTTTGTAAAAATTTAAAGACAATAGTTGATATTGCTGATAAATTTCATTTTTTAAATCGAATTCAATTAAACGCGACATCACAATAATTGTTTGCCGCATTAAAAATGTGAAGAAACCCGAAAGCAAAGCTGCGGCAACAATTAAAAGAATGTTGTTTAACAACTCAGCTTTTACGACTGTTAAATCGGTAACAACGCCATTTCTGTAATCTTCCGCCACATTTACCGATTCCCTAATAAGTTGGGGAACCTGCAACGCCAAAATTTTAGAAGCAATGGTGATAATAATGCCAATGAATAGCCGGTATTTATATTTTAAAAAGTATTTGTTTAAGTATTGTAAAGCTTTCATAAAGAATTTAAATGCAATGAATTTTGTAAATTGCGAAGATACAGCAAAAATAAAAGTTAAAAGTAAGAAGTTCAAAGTTAAAAAGACCGAAGACCGAAGACGGAAGACGGAAGACCGAAGACGGAAGACCGAAGACCGAAGACCGAAGACGGAAGACCGAAGACGGAAGACCGAAGACGGAAGACCGAAGACGGAAGACCGAAGACGAAAGACGAAAGTAAGCAGTTCAAGCCAAAATGTATTTGGCAAAAATCCAATATACCCCCAAACCGTCACCATAAGTGCCGATTGGCAACCAATTCAAAACTTAGAACTCAAAAGATTAAAATGAAAACTATTTATTTTTGCTTATAAATTAATACTCAAAACTTATTTTATCGCAGCTTGTGCAGCGGCAACCCTTGCGATTGGGACTCTAAATGGCGAGCAACTCACATAATCTAATCCAGTTTGGTGGCAAAATTCAATAGAACTTGGTTCACCGCCGTGTTCTCCACAAATACCCACTTTTAGATTTGGTTTTGTGCTTCTGCCTTTATCTGTTCCCATTTTAACCAATTGTCCAACTCCTTCTTGGTCTAAAACCTCAAAAGGATCAACGGTTAAAATTCTTTTTTCTAAATAAATTGGTAAAAATTTATTGGCATCATCACGAGAATATCCGAAAGTCATTTGTGTTAAGTCGTTTGTGCCAAAAGAGAAAAATTCGGCACGTTTGGCTATTAAGTCGGCTGTTAAAGCAGCCCGTGGAATTTCAATCATGGTACCAACCAAATACTTAACGGAGTCATTTCTTTCCTCAAATACTTTGTTTGCGGTTGTTCTGATAATCTCTTCTTGCGCTATAAATTCACTTAGGGTTCCAATTAAAGGAACCATAATTTCAGGAATCGCCACAATTCCTTTGGATTTTAAATTTAAGGCGGCTTCAATAATGGCCCTTGTTTGCATTTCGGTAATTTCCGGATAGGTATTTCCCAAACGGCATCCTCTATGGCCCAACATCGGGTTGAATTCTGCCAATTCTGCCACTTTATTTATAATGAACTCTAAAGAAACCTTCATATCTTCAGCCAATTCTTTTTGTTGTGCCAATTCATGGGGAACAAATTCATGTAAAGGCGGATCTAGCAAACGGATGGTTACCGGTAATCCCTGCATTGCTTCAAATATTCCTTCAAAATCGGTGCGTTGCATTGGAAGCAATTTTACCAAAGCCGCTTTTCGGCCCTCCACATTTTCAGCCAAAATCATTTCTCGCATCGCTTTTATGCGGTCTTCGTGAAAAAACATATGCTCGGTTCGAGTAAGCCCAATTCCCTGAGCACCAAAATTACGGGCAATTTTTGCGTCTTTTGGCGTATCGGCATTCGTCCTTACTTTCATTGTTGAAAATTTGTCGGAAAGTTCCATTATTTCGGCAAATTCGCCACACAATTCAGGTTCAACAGTTGCTAAATTTCCTTCGTAAATATTTCCTAATGAGCCATTTAATGAAATCCAGTCTCCTTCATGATATAATTTTCCATTCACGCCCATAGTTCGGCTCTTATAATCAATTTTAAGTGCGCCAACTCCTGAAATACAGCATTTTCCCATACCGCGCGCAACAACTGCTGCGTGAGAAGTCATACCGCCGCGCGCCGTTAAAATTCCATTTGCAATATTCATTCCTTCCAAATCTTCTGGAGAAGTTTCAATGCGTGCCAATATTGCATTTTTATATTTGTTCGCTTCATCTGCAAAGAAAACCAACTGGCCACTGGCAGCACCGGGTGAAGCGGGCAATCCTTGCGCAATTACAGTTGCTTTTTTTAATGCTTTTGGATCAAAAACCGGGTGCAATAACTCATCTAATTTATTTGGCTGAATACGCAATAGCGCTTCTTTCTCATCTATTAAACCCTCTTTTAATAAGTCCATCGCAATTTTTACCATGGCAGCACCTGTTCGTTTGCCGTTTCTGGTTTGCAACATCCAAAGTTTGCCTTCTTGAATGGTGAACTCCATATCTTGCATATCACGGTAATGATTTTCAAGTTTTTGTTGATATTCATTAAGTTCAGCATATATTTCAGGCATTAATTCTTCTAGGGACGGATAATTTTTTGCCCTGTCGGTTTCTTCAATTTTCGCCAATTTTGCCCAACGCAACGATCCCAGTTTGGTGATTTGTTGTGGCGTTCTTGCGCCAGATACAACATCTTCACCTTGCGCATTGATTAAATATTCGCCATTAAACTGATTTTCGCCTGTTGCAGCATCTCTCGTAAAACAAACGCCTGTACCGGAATTATTGCCCATATTTCCATAAACCATGGCTTGTACGCTTACTGCTGTTCCCCATTCTTCCGGATAGCCGTGCATTTTTCGGTAATAAACAGCCCTGTTTCCGTTCCAGCTATTAAAAACCGCAATTATAGCTCCCCAAAGTTGGTCCCAAGGATTTGTTGGAAATTCTTGGCCTGTGCGTTTTTTTACGGCAACTTTAAAATCTCGGACTAAATTTTTTAAATCCTCTACACTAAACTCAGTATCTAAATGTATTTTCTTATTTTCTTTTAAAGTCTCCATAATTTCTTCAAAAGGATCAATATCATCTTTTGATTCCGGTTTCATTCCCATCACAACACCACCGTACATTTGAATAAAACGGCGGTAGGAATCCCAAGCAAAACGCTCATTGTTTGTTTTGTTTGCCAAGCCAATTACGGCTTCATCATTCAATCCTAAATTTAAAACGGTATCCATCATTCCTGGCATGGAAACCCGAGATCCGGAACGAACGGAAAGCAATAACGGATTTTGGGTATCGCCAAAACTGGCGCCCATGGTATTTTCAATATTTTTTACGGCTTTCTCAACTTCTTCCAAAATCAAATTAATTACTTTTTCTTTGCCAAAATTGTTATATTCCGTACAAACTTCTGTTGTAATGGTAAAACCGGGAGGAACAGGAATTCCAATTAAGCTCATTTCTGCTAAGTTGGCGCCTTTGCCTCCCAGCAGATTTTTCATTTTGCTATTGCCGTCAGCAGTTTTATTTCCAAATTTAAAAACGCTTGTTTTAACTTTTTGAAGTGTGTCCATGTTAATAGAATTTTGGATTAATGACTTGTTTATTTGGTGAGATTTACACAAAGTTAAATGCTATTGTTTTTATTTTTTATGATTAATATCATTTTTATTTATTTTAGCATTTGATTATTAGTCCTTTAAAATTTTAAACAAATACTAAACAAACTCATATTTATAAATAACAAAGTTCAATGAGTTATAAAAGTATTTGACCCAAGTTTGATTTGTAATTTTTAGTTGTCGTAATAAGCATATTTGTAGTGATTTACGCTAAATTTGATGATATTTCAATAAATTAAACAATATTGCTGTAATAATTTAGTATTTTTATTAAAAAATGTAAAAAAATCATCAATTTGTGTTTTTTGTTATTAAAAATGAAAATTTCATAAATAATTTATTTTTTTTGATTTTCAGTAATAAACACTAATTTTATCTTAAGAAAAACGGAAAAAATATTTTATGGAATAAATAAAATTTCCTGCTATATTAGCGCCGTGAAAAATCTTTTTAGCATCTTAGGAATTGTACTGTTATCAGCGCTATATTGTTCAACAATAAGCCTAGACAGAAGCATTTCCCAAAATACGGACTTCTTAAATAAATCGGATTCAGTAAAAGGAAAGAATTATTCAATGGTTTCTGTTGAATTGTTTGCAGATTCATTATTGGTTGAAAATTACGCGAATCCTTCAAATAATTTTCCGCCGTCCACTTTAAAAAATTCCTTTAGCGAGTTTTTGGCAATTGTAAAAATTACGGAACAATTTTTTGCCAATGAGTTTGTGCAATACATTTCCATTTCAAAAAACTTTCGGATTAAGTATCGGAAAGCGAACATTATTTTCCCCTTTCATTATTTTTGGTAAGCAACACATTTTAAATGCGTAATTGCCCAATAATTGGCAATTCAATTGATTTTTTGCTGATTTTGTATCTCATCAAAATCAGTTACAATATTTTATAAAATCAAAAAAAATTTAAAATGAATTTAGGAACCGCTATCACAGGAGCTATTTTTATAGCCATTTTTATGCTGCCATTTATATTTATGCTTCAAGGCAGAAAAAAGAAAGAAAAACAATTATTGCAATCTATTTCAACCGTTGCAAACAATCACCATTGTAAAATTTCACAACACGAATTGTGTGAAGAATTCGCCATTGGGCTTGATGAAACAGCAAATCATCTTTTTTTCTTAAAAAAAACAGCCGACCAAGAAATCGCGCAACACGTAAATTTAGCCGAAATTAAATCTTGCAAGGTGGTTAAAACGGAGCGTTCCGTTAACAGCAAGGACGTAAATTATAAATCAATTAAAAATCTCGATTTGCAATTTTCATTTTTAGACAAGAAAAATTCGGATTTGTTATTTTCATTTTATGATGCGGAAGAAAATATGGAATTGAATGGGGAAATCCAAACCATTGAAAAGTGGGCTAAAATTGTGAATAACCACTTAAAACCATAACAAAAAAAGGTAAAAATAGAAACCCTGTCGCAAATGCCACAGGGTTTTTAATAGCTTGTGCTTCCATTACAATTACATCAGCGAAGTTTTTTAATACCAATTGTATTTTAAAATGCTGTATTGAGCAGTTCCCCGGTAAGTTGCAGTAACGCCAACTCCGCATTTTTGGCATCAAAAGTGGCCTGGTTTAAGTTGGATTGCGCATTCAATAAATTTACTTGTGCTTGCCTAAATTCAATGGAAGTTATTTGGCCCAATTTAAATTGTTCTTCTGTTCTGGAAAAGTTACGTTTGTTGGTTTCAACATTTTTTTCCTGTGTTTGAAGGATAAATAATTTGGTTTTATAATCTTCCCAAGTATTGTTGAAATCTCTGGTAATTTGAAGTTCACTTTGCTGTTTAAAAAATTGTCGCGTCTCATAATTTATTTTAGCATTTTGAACTTGCGTGCTTGTTTTGCCACCGTTAAATAAATCCCATTTTAAGTTAAAACCTGTTGATAAACCGGTATTTGTAGATTCTGTTAAAAAAGAAGCTGAATTGTTATTGCTTTTGGTCCAGCCATAAGTACTTGTTAAACCAATAGTGGGCAAATAACCTGATTTGCTTGCTTTTAGCTGAAAATCACTTATTTTTATATCCTTTTCAATTTGAAGCAACGTAATATTATTTGCTTTTACCTGCTCAAACAATTCTTGTTTATTTTTTGTTACGACAAAAGTTACTTGTGTGTCCACATAAAAATCAGGATCTTCATTTTTGCCGAGCACCACATATAAATCTCGTTTGGCATTTGCTAATAATTGTATGGAATTTAGCAATGCAATGCTGTCATTATTCACATCAACTTCGGCATTAAGAACCGCAAGTTTTGTGCTTTGTCCATAATCTGACTGATATTTGGCTCTTATCAATCGATCCTTCGAAATTTTTAAACTTTGATTAAGCAGCGCAACATCTTCAGTCAATTGCGCCACTTTAAAATAGACCGAAAACAATTGCAAAATCGTTTTTTCTATGGTTTCCCTGGCTTGCAATTCAGATAAATTGTATTGCTCTTTTAATTGCTTGTAATTATAAAGTCGGCCAAGTCCGTCAAACAAAGTGTAATTTAAACTTACTGAGGCGTTGTATCTGCTGCTTTTGGCATTTTTTAGGGTTGTTATATCGCCATTAGAAAATATGGCGTCGGTATTATCTCTGTTAAATGTTGATCCGGCGACTCCGGAAAGCGTGGGCAAATAACCCGAATTTAATATACCTTTGTTATTTTCGGAAATTTTAAGGTTGTTATCCGCTATTTTAATTCCGTAATTATTTTCCAAAGCAATGCCAATTGCATTTTCTTTTGTGAGCAATTCTTGCGCAAAACTCGCCGTAAAACTTATTAAAAATAATAAGATAATATTATTCTTGTAATTCATCATTTTCACTTTTTAATTCAATAATTGCGCGTTCAACTTCTTCTTTTGTCACTTTTTCGCCAGTTCGCATCCATTTAATAAATACTTTAATGGAGTTTGAAACCGATAATAATAGGGGTAACATCACCAAGGTTAAAACTGTTGAAATTACAATTCCGTAAGAAATGGAAATTGCCATTGGTTTTAAAAATTGCGCTTGTCTGCTTTTTTCCATCAGCAATGGCGCCAATCCGGCCACAGTGGTTAACGAAGTTAATAAAATTGCCCTAAATCTTGAAACGCCGGCTTGCACAAGCGCTTCATCATATTTCATGCCTTCTTTTAAATAGCTGTTGAACTTTTCAATAAGCACCAAACCATCATTCACCATAATTCCTATGAGTGCTATAATTCCCAACCACGATAAAATATTGATTGGAAAATCGTGAAGATAATGCCCCCAAACAACACCAATTAAGCTAAAAGGAATTAAAAGTATTAACAACAATGGTTGTTCATAAGATCTAAAAGTAAAGGCAATAACCATATAAATTAATGCCAAAATTACAAGTCCAACTTTTTTTACTGATTTATTAACTTTTTGTGCTTCTCTGTTCTGGCCTTCATAAATGGCACTAACTGTTGGATATTTCGACGAAATTTCAGGCATTACATTTGTTTTGACGTCGTCCAAAATATCTGTGGCACTTTCACCTGGCGATTTCATGTCTGCCGTAATTTGAATTTCTCGCTTGCTGTTTAAATGATTGATAAGCACATCTCCACGTTCAATTTCATAAGTGGCAATTTCAGAAAATGGCACACTTTGGTTGGTTGGCGTGGTAATCCACATATCATCTAAATTTTTAAGCGATGATCTGTCCTCTTTTTTATAGCGCACCCACACTTTAATTTCATCTTGCCCACGCTGAAAACGTTGTGTTTGCAATCCGAAAAATCCGGAACGAACCTGGTTCATCACCATTTGTAAATTTAATCCAAGCAAATGCGCATTTTCTTTTAAGGTAATGCGCACTTCTTTTATTCCGGCAGGATCATTGTCGGAAATATCTTTGAGCAATGTGTTTTTAGCCAATATTTCTTTCAATTCTGTTTTCGCTGCTTTTAATTCTTCAATATTGCTTCCCAGTAATGAAACTGCGACCGGACTTCCGCCAAAATTTCCTCCTGAGCCAAAAGTCAAACTTTCAACGCCATAAACTTTTCCCACTTTTTCTCGAATGGCATTCGTTATTTCAGGTGAAGAAAAATCGCGCGTTTCGCCAGGCAAAAGGTTGATAGTTAAACTTCCGTTTGCTGAACCCGGGCCAATCCTTTTAATAATATTTTGGATGACAGATTCTCCGCTGGTTTGCTTTCCTGTATATTCTTCATTGACTTCCCAAGCCGCTTTTTCAATTTCTGAAATAAGGGAATCGGTTATTTTCTCGTTTGTTCCCTGAAGCATTTTTAAATCAACAGAAACCTGGTCGCTTGCAACAGAAGGAAAAAACGATGTTCTTACAATGCCGCCTTTAAGTCCGCCATAACTAAAAATAAGCAATGCAACAGGTATGGCAAATCCCAATGCCTTATGCTTCAAAAAGAATTTTAAATATGGCGCATACCAATGGTCGCGAACATAAAATAGCCCAACTTCCGCTTTTTGGTTTACGTTGTAAAAAAAGGTATTTATTCGGTTTCTCTTTTTCTCTTTTCGCTCTAAAGCTTTTGAATGTGCAATGTGTGCCGGCAAAATAATCAGTGCCTCAACCAATGAAACCGTTAATGTAAGCATCACAATAATGGCAACTTCACTAAAAAATTCGCCAATTCTTCCATCTAAAAAGAAAAAAGTTGAAAAAGCGATAAGCGTTGTTAAAATAGCGGAAACAACAGGGGGAATTACCTCTAAAGTACCGTCTATTGCCGCCCTTATGGGTGTTTTTCCCTTTTCGTAATGGTGATAAATATTTTCGCCAATCACAATGCCGTCATCCACCAAAATACCAATAACGATAATCATGCCAAATAAAGACAGCACATTAATGGTAACCCCTAAATGGGCCGCAAAAATAAACATTCCAAAAAACGCAATGGGAATACCGGTTGCAACCCAAAATGCCAAGCGAATATTTAAAAATAGTGCCAAGAAAAATAGCACTAAAAGAATCCCCATAGTCGCATTTTTAATCAATAATTCCGATCGTTGTTTTAGCGTAACGGAATTGTCGTTTGAAATGGTTATTTTGATATTTTTCTGTTGTTGGTTAAATGTCTCGATATAATTTTTTACAAGATCGGCAGTTGTGAGCAAATCTTCGCTATTGGTGTTGCTTACCGTGATATCAATTGATTTTTTTCCGTTGAAAAAGAGCCTGTCCGGATTTTCGGACCAAGTGTCGGAAACATCGGCAATGTCATTTAAGCGAATAATATTTCCGGAAGCATCGGCCCTAACCACCAAGTTAACCAATTCATTTCCATAATAATTTTTATTTCTGGCCCTAATTAAATAATCTTCGGCATCGGTTTTAATGTTTCCTCCGGTTATTAGTAAATTAGATTTACTGACAGCATTTGCAACTTCCTCAAAAGACAAATTATAGGCTAACAAATCGTTTTGGCGAACTGCAATTTCAATTTCCTGCTCTGGAAATCCGGAAAGGCTTACTTGTGAAATTCCGTCAATATTGCGCAAATCATTCTCCACATTTCTCGCATATTGTTTTAAAGTTGCCAAAGAAATATTTTCACCGCTTATGTTAAAGCTAATGGTGGGCCTAATATTTTCAATTTTAGCAATAATGGGCGGTTCCATTCCGGTAGGAAAGGAGGGAACCCTGTCAACGGCATTTTTCACGTCGGATAAAACAACATCAATATTTTTGCCTTTTACGATTTCAACATTTATAAATGCCGAATTTTCTCGGGAAACAGATGTTACCCGGTCAATGCCAACAATTCCTTTTAAATTATCTTCTATTTTTAATACAATGCCTTCTTCAATTTCTTGTGGCGAAGCGCCAGGATAAGTTAGGTTGATAGAAATATTTCTTGAATCCACCAATGGAAAATAAGAAGATTTCATAGACAATGCGCCTGCCAAACCGAATGCGACAAAAGCAAGAATAAAGATATTGACGGCAACAGGAAATTTTATAAAATAGGTAATTACGTTTCTCATTATTGCGCCTTATTTTCTTTAAATATTTTGACTAACATACCTATATGGGCACCAGGAACCGGTTTTGCCAAAATTTGGGTGCCATTCTCCAATCCTTTTACAACAACAGTTTGCTGGTTTTCAAAAATAGGGTTTACGGTCACCAAATCTAAAACAGAATCTTTTACAACATACAGTTGGGTTTTATCCACCAATAAATTTCTGGAAACTTCAAAGGCATTTTCTTCGGATTTGGCACTCAAAGCCACTTCTAAATACTGGCCTTCTTTTAAATCGGCGCCGCTAACTTCAATAACAGCTTTTATGGTTTGGGTTGAAGTATCAACCCTTCCGTTAATTCTAATTACTTTTCCCTTCCATGTTTTGGTTTTTTCTAAATTAAAAAGTTCAACATTCTTGCCAACCAGAAGCAAATCACGAAATTCGGATTTAACGGAAACGCTCATTTCATAAACAGATGGATTTATAAATTCCCCCAATTTTTGTCCGGGCCTAATCAATGTTCCCAGATTTACCAATGATTCCGTCAATATTCCCGAAAAAGGCGCCCTTAACGTATATTTACTCAATTTTATTTCTGAATTTTTCACCGTATAGTAGGTGGTTAAAATACCGCGGCCAGAAATAAAGAATTTTTCTTTTTCTGAAGTTGTTTCCGGAAGTTTTTGAATCGGTTTGTTGAGGTCGAAATTTTGCAAATAGGTTTTCCATTTAGGATATTCAGACGGATAATCCAATTGAATATCGGGCATTATCGCTGTTAATGCATTAAACAAAGTGCTTTTTTGAGCCTGTAAATTTGCATAAAACTCATCGTTGTTTATTTGAACCAATGTTTCTCCTTTATTAAATGAAGTTCCGGCTTTAAATTCCTTTGAAGTACGTTCCAAAACACCCTGAACTTCTGAAAACAATTCAATTTTGTTTTTGGCAACCAAATTTCCATTTGCGGTAATCACAATCGGAATTAATTTATTGGCAACAGTTTCCGTAAAAACTGTTTTTACTATTTTTTCAGCGCTTTTTTTTGGTGCTTTCTTTGAATCAATTAAATATTTTGCAAATAAAACAGCGCCTATTAAAAGGAGTACTGCCAAAGCTATTGATATTGTTTTTCTCATTGTTTGAAATTTGGAGTATTAATCGGTTAAAATTATTTGACTTTTAAATTATTTTGAATTTTGGTGATGACTGCCATAAAATTAGAAATTTCATCTTTAGTAATCCCCTTTTGTAATATTTTCATGCTTTCAAGCATTAATGGTTTCATTTTTAAAAATAGTTGCTTTCCGATTTCGGTAATATGTATTAAATTTTTTCTTGAATCTTCTTCACAAGCGATTCTAATGACCAATTTATTCTTTTCCATCACATTAATCAATCTTGTTAGGGAAGCTTTATTTCGGTCGGTTATAAAAGCCAATTCGTTTTGGCAAACCCGATCTTTGTCTTCATGCAAAATTTTCAGCACTATCCACTGTTCTTTACTGACTTGGATGTTGTTTTCCAGAAGAATATCCGACAAATATATATTCATCATTTTTGAAGTTTTTCCAATCCATGGCGCCAAGGTTTTGTTAAAATCGGATTTGTTAATGTCAATCTCCATTCAAATTATTTTTTTACAAATATATCATTCCAAGCGGAATAGTTGCGTATGCAACCATAATTTTAATCTATGAAAGTATAAATAAAATTAGTTAGTTAGTTAGAATGTGAAAAAGAGGATTTGCACTCGTAAGTACCTAATTATTAGGTTTTTATTAAAGGTATGGTAAACTGTAAAGTTTCTTTAATCCCTTTTTAAATATTTTTGTGTTATGCAAATTAGCTTTTATGTAATATTTTAGAGGTGAATCCACAAAAAAAGAGAGACTGGTTGGACAATCTCTCTTTTTTCTTGCAAATAATTAACCAAACAATATTTATTGGGGAATAAAACTAAAAACTAACTTGGGTTATGGGATTCATTTCTTTTACGGAAACTTTATTCTCATTTGAATTGTTGTATTCAAAGTTTAGGAGATTCGGTAATTTTTTTATGGTTGGACTTATGGTACCAATAAATTTATTGTTAGATAACAACAATGTTTCTAACTTTGAAAGTTGGTCAAATTCAGTTGGTATATTGCCTTCAAAAGCATTGTTAGCCAAAGAAAGTTCCTTTAAATTAGCTAAAGATCCAATTTGCGCAGGCAATGTTCCGCCCATCGCATTGTCAAATAAACTTAGGGTTTTTAAATGGGTTAAATTTTTAATATTTGGTGAAATTGTGCCTGTCAAATTATTGCTGCTTATGTGCAATATTTCAAGGTTTTTAATGTCGTAAATGGATATAGGTAAATTTCCCCCGATAAAATTATTGAACAAAACAAATTCTTTAAGGTTGGTTAAGTTACCGATGGCTACAGGAATTTCGCCCTCCAGCTGATTCATAAATAACTGAATTGTTTCCAGTGATTTAATTGTTACAAGTTCTGCAGGAATGATGCCGCTTATTTTATTAAAACCTAAATTTAAATGGCGCAACGATGTTAAATTGCCTATTGTGGCAGGAATTGGGCCAGTTAAATTGTTCATGCTTAAATTAATCTCAGTCACCGTATTGTTTTCAACAGTGATTCCGTGCCAAGCAGCAACATCTTTGGTTAAATCCCAATTGATATTCCAAGTTGTTCCTTTCGTTGATTTATATAAATCTAGCAAAGCGTTTTTTTCAATGGCTGAAATTTGTGAATAGGCGATAGGCGCTAGAGCCAGTAGAAATGCTAAAGTAAGGGCTAATTTTTTCATCGTCTTTGGGATTTAGGGGTTAGTTTTTTTAAATTCCTTATGCTAAGGTAATTAAACAATTTCAATCCACCAAATTTATTTCACCATTTGTGCAAATATTTTTACCATTTATATATAAAAACGTACATATTATTTATTTTATTGATTTTTGCGCACAAAAGAAAGAGGGTTTTTGCAAAATGAAAAGCACCAAAAAAATGTACTATCTTTGCATAAATATTAAAGCAAATATAGGTTATGAAGTTAGCCATTTTAGCTATAGGCGCACATCCGGATGATGTGGAATTGGGATGCGGCGCAACGCTGGCAAAAGAAATCTCATTGGGAAAAAAAGTCGGAATTTTAGATTTAACCAAAGGAGAATTGGGTACAAGGGGATCTGCTGAAATTAGGGCTGAAGAAGCAAAAAATGGCGCAAAAATTTTAGGGGTTGAAGTAAGGGAAAATTTAGGTTTTGCTGACGGGTTTTTTGTAAATGATGAAAAACACCAACTGGAAATTATTAAAATAATACGAAAATACCAGCCTGAAATTGTGTTGTGCAATGCTTTTGACGACCGGCATATTGATCACCCAAAAGGAAGTAAATTGGTTTCCGATGCTTGTTTTTTATCGGGTTTGGTAAAAGTTGAAACCAAATTGGATGGCGTAAAACAAGAAGCCTGGCGGCCAAAATTTGTGTATCATTATATTCAATGGAAAAATTTGGAGCCCGATTTTGTGGTGGACGTCACGGGATTTATAGACAAAAAAATGGAAGCCGTAAAAGCCTACAGTTCCCAATTTTATGATCCTAACAGTAAAGAGCCAACTTCGCCAATTTCGAGCAAAAACTTTTTGGACAGTGTAAAATATAGGGCGCAGGACTTAGGCCGATTGGTAGGCGTGGAGTATGCAGAAGGCTTCAATACAGAGCGTTATGTGGCCGTAAAATCTTTTGATAATTTAGTGTAAAATTGTTTGCAGAAAATTAGAAATGTTTTACATTTGCATCCGCAAGTTATATGGTGGTTGTAGCTCAGCTGGTTAGAGCATCGGTTTGTGGTACCGAGGGTCGCCGGTTCGAACCCGGTCTTCCACCCAAAATTAAAGGTCTGTTTTTCAGGCCTTTTTTTGTGGAATTGTAGGAACAGGTCGCGACCTGTCCGTTCTGAAAGTTAATTGTTAGAAGTTTAACCCAAAATTGTTTATTTGTTTATTTGTCGACAAATCCAAAATCAAAAATCCTACATCAAAAATGCTACATCTTAAATAATTTAACTATTTATTTATTGGTAAATACCAACATTAACTATGTTTTTAGGTATTATTGTATGTAAATACCGTCATTTTTCTTACTCTTTTTTTGTTTGTATGTAATTATTTCATACTTTTGTTGGAAAATACTAACATTAAGACCTTAAAAAGCATTTAATGATGGAAAATACTAACAATAATTGGGCAGCCATGAGTGATGCTGCAATAATAGCATCCATTGGAAATTATATAAAAGAGCAACGTTTACTTCAAAATAAATCGCAGGCAAAATTGGCAGAGGAGGCAGGAATCAATCGTTGGACAATAAGCCAGATTGAAAATGGTGAGGCTATTACCTTACTTTCCCTAATACAAATATTGAGAGCGCTAAACTTATTGCATATTTTAGATATTTTTAAAATGGAGCAACAAGTAAGTCCTATTGCATTGGCTAAACTGGCAAAACAAAAAAGGCAACGTGCCAGCGGTAAACATATTGAAGAACAACCTGAAACAGATTGGTAATGGTAACAACAGCATTTGTAAAAATATGGGGAGAAACCATAGGAGCGGTTGCTTGGAATGAAGCTACCGGCATTGCCAGTTTCGAGTTTGATTCAAAGATATCGCAATTGGGCTGGGATTTGGCTCCCATCAAAATGCCTATTTCCCAAACCAATAGAATCTTTTCTTTTCCCGAACTGCGCGCGCCAAGAAACAGCGAGTTTGACACCTTTAAAGGATTGCCGGGTTTGTTGGCCGATGTATTGCCCGATAAATATGGAAATCAGTTGATAAATGTGTGGTTGGCGCAGAGCGGACGTCCTATAAACAGTATGAATCCCGTAGAACAATTATGCTTTATAGGAACAAGAGGAATGGGCGCATTGGAGTTTGAACCAAGTACATTAGCACCCAATAAGCAAGCATTTTCAATTGAGATCAATAGCTTGGTGAACATTGCACAAAAAATGCTTTCAAAAAGAGACGCTTTTGGAGTCAACCTTCAGGAAGATGAACAAAAAGCAATGATGGAAATTCTCAAAATTGGAACTTCAGCAGGTGGCGCCAGACCAAAAGCTGTGATTGCTTATGATGAAAAAACAGGAGAAGTAAAATCCGGGCAGGCAAATGCGCCAAAAGGATTTGAACATTGGTTGATAAAGCTTGATGGTGTAAGCGATGCGCAATTTGGAGAAAGTAATGGTTACGGCAGCGTTGAAATGGCCTATTATTTAATGGCGAAAGATTGTGGCATAGATATGATGGAATCTAAATTGTTGGAAGAAAATAATCGAGCGCATTTTATGACCAAACGTTTTGACAGGGAAGGAAACAATACAAAGCATCATATACAGACATTATGCGCGATGCAGCATTTCGATTTTAACGAGGTAACAAGTTTTAGCTATGAACAGCTTTTTCAAACAATGCGCATTTTAAGGCTTCCATACCCACAAGCTGAACAAATATTTCACAGAATGGTGTTCAATGTATTGGCAAAAAATTGTGATGATCATACCAAAAATTTTGCATTCCAACTCAAAAAGGATCAAAAATGGGAAATTACCCCAGCTTATGATGTTTGCCACGCCTATAGGCCAAACAGTACTTGGGTAAGTCAGCACGCATTAAGTATCAATGGCAAAAGAACCAACATTTCAAAAGAGGATTTGTTAATCGTTGCAAAATCAATGAACATTAAAAAAGCAGCACATATCATTACAGAAATCAGTAAGAAGGTGGAAAATTGGGAAACTTATGCTGAAATCACAAAAGTAAAGCCAGCATTGCGCGAAGCCATAAAAACAACCTTAATACAACTGCATTAAAAAGGCGTAATTGTTTGTTTTCAGGATTCAAAATCCAAAATCCAAAATTCAACATTCAAAATCCAATATTCAAAATCCAAAATCCAAAATCCAAAATCCAACATCCAACATTCAAAATTCAACATTCAAAATTCAAAATTCAAAATCCAAAATTCAAAATTCAAAATCCAAAATCATAAATCCAAAATCATAAATCCAAAATTCAACATTCAAAATCCAAAATTCAACATTCAACATCCAACATTCAACATTCAAAATCCAAATTCAACATCAAAAATCGTACATCGTAAATCATACATTGTAAATCCAAAATTCTTACCTTCGTTTTTTGAAAAATCCAAATGTCAAACAATAATTTACAAACTTCAATTTCCTATTTAAAAGGCGTGGGGCCCGGAAGAGCCGATTTGTTGAAATCGGAATTAGGCATCCGCACGTTTGGCGATTTGGTGAATTTTTTTCCGAACCGTTATATTGACAGATCGCAGTTCCTAAAAATAAACCAGTTGCAACAAAATACTTCTGAAATTCAGGTTTTGGGAAAAATAACGGAATTGAGAACTGTGCAGCAGCCAAAAGGAAGCAGGTTGGTCGCCACTTTTGTTGATGAAACCGGTATTATGGAATTGGTATGGTTCAGGGGCGTAAAATGGATTAAAGAGTCGATTAAGTTAAATACGCCTTACGTGATTTTTGGTAAGACAAATTATTTTAAAGGCATGTTTTCTATGCCGCATCCTGAAATGGAATTGCTCACGGAATACCATAAAAGTCTGCGCACTGCCATGCAGCCTGTATATCCTTCTACCGAAAAATTGGTGAACAAGAGTGTGACCAATAGGGTGATTTCCAAAATGATCCAGAGTTTGTTTGAAGAACTGAACGGAAATTTTAAGGAAACGCTTTCAGTTTCAATCATCGAAAAATTAAATCTCATTTCAAAAAATGAAGCATTGCTGAATATCCATTTTCCCAGAAATCAGGAATTGCTGACCAAAGCGCAAAACCGACTTAAATTTGAGGAGTTCTTTTTTATCCAGTTACAATTGCTTCGGAAAAAATTACTCCGAAAATCGAGGTTTAAAGGGTATCCTTTTTTAAAAGTGGGAGATTATTTTAACTATTTTTATAAAAACAACCTTCCTTTTGAACTCACAAATGCCCAAAAACGCGTACTGAAGGAAATCAGAAAAGATATGGGATCCAATGCCCAAATGAACCGTTTATTGCAAGGCGATGTAGGTTCCGGAAAAACCATTGTGGCGCTGCTTAGCATATTAATTGCATTGGACAACGGATTTCAGGCGGCGTTTATGGCACCTACAGAAATACTGGCGACACAACATTTTAATGCGCTGACAAATTTGCTGAAAGGAATGAATGTTCAAGTAAAATTGTTAACGGGATCAACAAAAAACAAAGAAAGGAAAATCATTCACCAACAATTGGAATCGGGCGAATTGCATATTTTAATAGGAACTCACGCGCTGATTGAAGATAAGGTGAAATTTCATAATTTGGGAATTGCCATTATCGACGAACAACACCGTTTTGGGGTGGAACAACGTTCAAAATTATGGAAAAAAAATTTATTGCCTCCGCATATTTTGGTAATGACCGCAACGCCAATTCCCCGTACTTTGGCTATGAGTTTGTATGGCGATTTGGACATTTCCGTAATTGATGAACTGCCGCCCAACAGAAAAGAAGTGGTTACGGCGCATCGCTATGATGCAAACCGACTTTCGGTATTTAAATTTTTGAAAGAAGAAATTGCCAAAGGCCGGCAGGTTTATGTAGTTTATCCGCTAATTAATGAGTCCGAAGCCATGGATTATAAAGATTTAATGGATGGCTATGAAAGCATTACGCGCGAATTTCCCAAACCTAAATATCAGATTAGCATTGTGCACGGACAAATGAAAGCAGAGGACAAAGCCTATGAAATGCAACGTTTTCAAAAAGGGGAAACACAAATTATGGTGGCAACCACAGTGATTGAAGTGGGCGTGGATATTCCAAATTCAAGCGTAATGGTGATAGAAAGCGCCGAGCGTTTTGGCATTTCGCAATTGCATCAGTTGCGCGGAAGGGTTGGGCGAGGGGCAGAACAGAGTTATTGCATTTTGATGTCCAGTTTTAAATTGTCCGACGATGCAAAAGTGAGGTTAAAAACGATGGTGGAAACCAGTGACGGATTCAAGATTGCGGAAGTCGATTTAAAGCTGCGGGGACCCGGAAATTTAATGGGAACGCAACAAAGCGGTGTTTTGAACCTAAAAATTGCAGATATTGTTAAAGATGCCAACATTTTAAAAACGGCCAGAACTTTGGCCATGGAAATTTTGGAAAAAGATCCAGATTTAAATGCGCCAGAAAATAGATTTATTAAAGTTGCTTATCAGGAACTCAGCAAAGACAGTACACTTTGGGTGAATATTAGCTAACAAAAAAGGGTTTCTAAGAAGTTAATTTTTCAAAAGTGAATTTTTTTTGCCAACTACAGCCTCAATTCAATTCTTATGTTTAACTTTTTGGAAACCCTTTAAGAACAATAAAACAAATCAATCAATCAATATTATATTTTTAACCAATTTCAATTTATTTGGCATTGGTTTTTCTAATTGCCTACGCAACAATAATACGATTTCATTTTCGATGTAACTGTTAAAGAAATTATAAAATAATTTTTATGGAAAAGGAAATTTTACTTCGCAAATAGCTAAAAAATACTTAAATAATTGATAATTAAGGCTAACTTCATAAATTACGGCAATCTAATTTAAAAAATATTTTAGGCCTACCTAACTTTTTGGTGGGCGTTACCACAAGGGTCGCGCCTTTCGCTACAATCTTTTTTTCGGTAAAAAACCTCAAAAAAGTATTTCCACTACAGTCCCTAACGCAGCTTATCGTTAAAACAAAACAAATCGTAAATCAAAAATCGTATAGTGTAAATCAAAAAAAACAATATGAATAGAAACAACTGAATTGTATTTTTTATCTTTGCAACTTGTCAAAAATCTAAACAAATATGAAAATATCGTACAATTGGTTAAAACAATTTTTGAAGGTGGACTGGGAAGCTGAAAAAACAGGAGAATTGTTAACCGATTTAGGCCTTGAAGTTGAAGGAATAGAAACCGTTGAATCCATAAAAGGAAGCTTGGCTGGTGTTGTGGTGGGTAGAGTTTTAACTTGTATCCAACATCCAAATGCCGACCGATTAAAGATTACCACAGTTGATATAGGAACTGGTGAACCCTTGCAAATTGTTTGCGGAGCGCCCAATGTGGCGGTCGGACAAACAGTGCCGGTGGCAACAATAGGTACTATGTTGTATGATGATAAAGGCGAAGGTTTTGTAATTAAAAAGGGCAAAATAAGAGGAGAGGAAAGTCACGGAATGATTTGCGCCGAAGATGAGTTGGGTATTGGAAGCGACCACGATGGAATCATGGTTTTGGAAGATACAATTGCTGCTGGAACTGCTGTGGCCAACGTTTTTCAGGTGGAATCAGATCAGGTTTTTGAAATCGGATTGACGCCAAACCGGGCAGATGCCATGAGTCATTACGGAACGGCAAGGGATTTGCGCGCCGGATTGTTGCAACGCCAAATTTCGCTGGAATTAATTTCTCCTTCCGTGAGTAATTTTCATGTGGACGACCGGACCTTAAAAATTGATGTGGATGTTGAGGACATTGAAAAAGCGCCAAGATATGTTGGAATCACAATTTCTGGCATCACTATAAAAGAATCGCCTTCTTGGCTTCAAAATAAATTGAAAGCCATTGGCATAAAACCCATAAATAATGTGGTGGACGTAACCAATTACGTGCTTCATGAATTGGGTCAGCCTTTGCACGCTTTTGATGCCGCAGCGGTAAAAGGCAATAAAATTATTGTGAAAACACTGCCAACCGGAACCAAATTTACAACACTTGACGGCGTAGAACGCGAATTGCACGAAGAGGATTTAATGATTTGCAACGGCATTGAAGAACCAATGTGCATAGCCGGGGTTTTTGGCGGTTTGCATTCTGGCGTTTCGGAAAACACTTCTTCCATATTTTTGGAAAGTGCCTATTTCAATTCGGTTGCCATTCGAAAAACGGCAAAAAGACACGCGCTTAATACCGATGCCTCTTTTAGATTTGAAAGAGGAATAGATCCAAATATCACCAAATATGCCTTAAAACATGCGGCAAATTTAATTTTGGAAGTTGCCGGAGGAAAAATTTCTTCTGAAATAGTGGATATGTATCCGGTAAAAATCGAAGATTTTCAAGTCTTTTTGTCCTATGAAAAAATGGATCGTTTAATTGGCGCAAGAATTCCAAGGGAAACGGTTAAAAATATATTGGCTTCTTTAGAGATAAAATTTAACAGCGTAACGGAGGCCGGACTCGGATTGACAATTCCTTCCTATCGTGTTGATGTGACCAGAGAAGCGGATGTGATTGAAGAAATATTGCGTGTTTATGGCTATAACAATGTGGAATTTTCCCACAAACTGAATACCTCAATTTCTTTTTCTGAATTTAATGGCATTAAAATTGAAAATGTGGTTGCCAATCAGTTAATTTCACAGGGATTTAATGAAACCATGGCGAATTCATTGACAAAAGCGGACTATGTTTTGTTGTCTGAAACGCTTAAGGAAGAACACAATGTGGTTATTGTGAATCCGTTAAGCAACGATTTAGGTGTAATGCGCCAATCGCTGTTATTCAGCGGATTAGAATCTGTAATATACAACCTGAACAGAAAAAACAATGCGTTAAAATTCTTTGAATTCGGAAAATCGTACCACCATTTTGAAAGTGGTTATCAAGAACAAAAACACTTAACTTTATTTGTCACCGGAAACAGAACTGCCAACCATTGGAATATTTCCCAGAAAACTTCAGATTTCTTTTATTTGAAAGGAGTTGCCAATGCTTTATTGCAACGTTTGGGCATTCAAAACATTAAAATTGCACCGGTAAAAAACGAGGTTTTTTCTGAAGGAATTTCCTTAAATTCAGGAAAAATAAAATTAGCGGATTTAGGTTTGGTAAAACAAGCTGTTTTGAAAGAATTTGGTATCAAACAAGAAGTGCTGTTTGCAGATTTTAATTGGGATAATGTGTTAAAAGTTACAGGAAAATCACAAATTAAAGTAACGGAATTACCTAAATTTCCTTCAGTAAAAAGAGATTTTGCCTTATTGTTGGACAAAGAAATTACCTTTGGTGAATTGTACAATCTGGCTTTTCAGGCAGAAAAAAGCCTTTTGAAAGAAATGGATTTGTTTGATGTGTATGAAGGAGAAAATTTGGAAGAAGGAAAAAAATCTTATGCCGTAAGTTTCTTGCTCCAAGATGAAACCAAAACCTTAACCGATGTTCAAATTGATAAAGTGATGCAAAAACTGCAACAAACTTTCGAAAAAAATGTTGGGGCAACACTTAGATAAAGTTGAAAGCCTGTCTGCCGATAGGCAGGCTCAAAGTTGAAAGCTCAAAGTTAAAAGCTCAAAGTTGAAAGCTCAAAGTTGAAAGCTCAAAGTAAAAAAGTCTAAAAAGCAATAGGAAATTCCATACCTACCAAAGACCGTATTTACGAGTATGATATTGCAGATTTGCAATCCGTGTATGTTATGTGAATAATAATTTTTTGGCATCTTTCTTTTTTTTATTTTTGCATAAATAACACTTCATGTACAAACTTTTTATTAGGCCGTTATTTTTTCTTTTCGATCCCGAAAAAATACACCATGTTACTTTTGCGCTTATAAAGATTGCTTGTAAAATTCCGGGAATTCCTGTAGTTTTTAGAAGTTTGTATGAGCTAAACGACAAAAGACTGGAGCGGAAAGTATTCGGACTTACTTTTAAAAATCCGGTTGGACTTGCGGCAGGTTTCGACAAAAATGCGGTTTTGTACAATGAATTGGCAAATTTCGGATTTGGTTTTATAGAAATTGGAACCGTTACGCCAAAGGCACAAACAGGAAATCCTAAAAAAAGACTGTTTCGCCTGTTAGACGATCAAGGTATTATTAACCGAATGGGATTCAACAATTTGGGTGTTGATGCAGCAATTGAACAGCTTAAAAAAAATAAAGGCAAAGTGCTCATCGGCGGAAATATTGGAAAAAATACAGACACGCTGCCTGAGAAAGTGATATCTGATTATAAAATTGCCTTCAAAAAACTGCATCCTTTTGTGGATTATTTTGTGGTAAACGTAAGTTGTCCAAATGTGGGAACTTTTGCAAAATTGCAGGACAAGGAATATTTGCTGGAGCTTTTGAATGAACTTCAAAAAATAAACAAAGAATTTTCAACACAAAAACCCATTTTATTGAAAATTGCACCCGATTTAAACACCATTCAATTGGATGAAGTGATTGAATTGGTTGAAGAAACAAAAATAGCGGGCGTAGTTGCTTCAAATACTTCAATAAATAGGGAAGGGATTAAGGCTTCAGCCGCGCAATTGGCAGCAATCGGAAACGGTGGTTTAAGCGGAAAACCCATCAAAGACAGAAGTACGCAAGTGATTAAATATTTGTCATCGAAATCGAATAAGGCATTTCCAATCATTGGCGTTGGCGGTATTCATTCCCCACAAGATGCTCTCGAAAAAATAAAAGCCGGTGCCGATTTGGTACAAATTTATACCGGATTTATCTACGAAGGTCCAGCATTGGTCAAAAAAATCAATCAGGAAATTATAGGGGAAGCTGAAAGTGTAAAGGCTAAAATTTAAGTTGGAAGACCGAAGTCCGAAGCCCGAAGACCGAATCTATCGGTACAGAAGATGGAATACGGAAGTGTAAAATCTAAAGTTCAACCTTCTAAACTATATAATCGTTTTTTTGTTGTGATATGAAATAATGCAAAAACCAACATTCAACCTTTATCAATTTTCAATAGAAAATGCACTGTTTTATAAAATCTTCATAATCCTCGTAAAACAACTCAAACTGATGCATCGCTTCATTAAAGAACATGTAGGCTCCTTGCCAGGTATTTTTATTGTGAATATTAAATTCTCCATGGTATTTTACATAAATTCTATGAATAATTTTACCATTATCCAAGAAATAAAGTTCATCGAAAATAACATCTGGCAAATAATCATCAGTAAGATTGTCTTTTAACGCTAAGATTTGATCAAAAAGCAGTTGATTTTTGTTTTTGTCGAACGATTCAATGTCCAAACAAACCAACGCCTTATTTTTGTCGGCCACAAACTTAAAGCTGAAATCTTTAATTTGCGTATTGTACAATAGCCATTTTCTTGGAAAAGATTTCCCAAAACTCGTCCAAAATTCTTTCCTGAGTTGTGCAGATTCTTCTTTGCTAAACATTTTTTAAATCGTTTATGCTTGTAATTGTTTAATCGTTTAACTGTTTAGTTGTGTAATTGTGTATGCGTTAATTTTTCATTATTAATTTTTAATTATTCATTCAATTATCCATGAATCGTTTCCTGCGTTCCTAAATTTTTCATCAATTCGGCTTCAAATTCCAATAAATCGTTCCATTTTTTGTCCACTTCTTTCCGGTTGCCATATTTTCTTGCAAAACCTAAAAATAAAGTATAATGATTTGCTTCTGAAGCCATTAAATCACGGTAAAATTTTGCCAATTCTTGGTCTTTTATATTTTCCGACAGCAACCTAAAGCGTTCACAGCTTCTAGCTTCAATAAGAGCGGCGTACAACAATCTGTGCACCAATTGCGTGGTTCTGCTGCCGCCTTTCGGGAAAAATTTCAGCAAATTATTCACATAAACGTCTTTTCGGTCGTGTCCTAAAGTAACAGATCTCTTTAATAATCGTTCGTGCACCATTTTAAAATGGCTCATTTCTTCTTTCACCAACGCCACCATTTCCGTCACTAAGTCTGAATATTCCGGAAAACTCATTATCAAAGAGTTTGCTGTCGAAGCCGCTTTCAGCTCGCAATGCGCGTGATCAATCAATATTTCGTCAATATTTTTCTCGGCAATGTTCACCCA
Organism: Bacteroidetes bacterium HGW-Bacteroidetes-3; assembly: GCA_002842505.1. GTDB lineage: Bacteria > Bacteroidota > Bacteroidia > Flavobacteriales > Flavobacteriaceae > Lutibacter. Next base: position 52,107 of record PHDE01000003.1, read on the forward strand.
TCTCGGGTCGGTAGGAAGTTTTAAACCTAACATAAGGCATCAAATTTATGGTTAATTTAATAGATTTTATTTGGGCGTTTCCCTCCGGGTCGGGCTTTTCGCTGCAAGTCCTCGCACGCCCAAAAGCGCGACTGCGGGCTTTCCACGGCAATCCCTAACGCACAATGAATAAACAATTAAAATTTTTTTTCGCTCTCTTTGCGGTTAAAAATAAATAAGCCAATGATTTATTGTGTCTCCAACTTTGTGAACCTCAGTGTTTTTCCTTTGTGAATCTTTGTGCAACAGCTTTTAATCACACGGTGATTCTCCGAGCGCCACTAAGTTACGCAAAGAAATATAGCGAACTTTGCGATTTATCTTTGCGCGCTTTGCGGTTAAAAAAACTTATTTAAATATCCAAATCAAAAGTCTTCTTCAACAATTCAATTGCCTTGTTTTTTTCCTTCAATTTTTGATATTTTTCATCGGGTGTATAGGCGTATCTTTTGGTTTCCTCCTCATTTACATCAACAACAATATCAATTTTATAATTATTTAATTTTTCACGCAAATACTTTACTAAAGGAAATTTTGCACGATCAAGTTGGTCTTTCATCATGGCATTTGGCAACTGAAAATGGATGATTCCGTTATCCAGTCTGGGAACATTTGAATTCATAATAGAAGCCAAACTTTTTTTGCCATCGTCCAGTAAGGTATTTATATACGTTTCCCATAGCAACAATAATTTACTTTCTGAAAAAGCATCAGCAGGCAAACCGTCAACTTCTTCAAAATCGACTTCAATTTTTGAAATTTCTGTTTTGCGTTCTAAACTTTTTAAGGAAAGGGCAGAGCGCCTTGGCGCGGTATTTTTTAAGTCCACTTTTGCCAAATCAACGATTGGCGTTTTTAATTCTTTAACTATTTGTTTTTCAACGATTTCTTGTTTGGCGACGATTTTAATTTCTTCTTTTACAGCAAATATGGGATTGCTTTTTTTTGCAGTTTTGGACCTAAAAACAACCGCTGAAATTATATAGGGTTTACTATTTTTTTTTTCTCCGTCAAAAGTGACAGAGGCCAGTTGCATCAAAGCAAGTTCCACCAGCAAGCGCTGATTTTTGCTGCTTTTGTATTTTAAATCGCAGTCGTTTGCCAATTCAATTCCCTGCAATAAAAAACGCAAATCACATTTTTCTGCCTGACTTAAATATTTCTTTTTGGCGTTGTCGCCAACTTCCAGCAATTCAATGGTAATTTTATCTTTGCTTACCAATAAATCTCTAAAATGTGAAGCCAATCCGGTGATAAAGTGATTTCCGTCAAAGCCTTTGGACAAAATGGCATTAAAATGAACCAAAACTTCCGGAATGTTATTTTCAAGCAACAAATCGGTTGTTTTAAAATATTCATCGTAATCCAGTACATTTAAGTTTTCGGTAACCGCTTTACGGGTTAATTCTTTGCCCGAAAAACTAACCACACGGTCAAAAATGGAAAGTGCGTCGCGTAAAGCGCCATCTGCTTTTTGGGCAATAATATGCAAAGCGTCATCTTCAGCTTCAATATGCTCCTGAACAGCAATTTTTTCTAAATATTTTTTGGTATCCAAAACGCCAATTCGCTTAAAATCAAATATTTGGCAGCGAGAAAGTATGGTCGGAATTATTTTGTGTTTTTCGGTGGTCGCCAAAATAAAAATGGCGTGCGCCGGCGGTTCTTCCAAAGTTTTTAAAAATGCATTGAAAGCGGCCGATGAAAGCATATGAACCTCATCAATAATATACACCTTGTATTTTCCGGTTTGGGGCGGAATGCGCACTTGGTCGTTTAAATTACGAATGTCATCAACCGAGTTGTTTGAAGCGGCATCCAACTCAAAAATGTTAAAAGCAAAATCCTCCTCTAAGTCGCCACCGCTTGCCTGGTTTATTTTTTTTGCCAAAATCCGCGCACAAGTGGTTTTTCCAACGCCTCTCGGTCCCGTAAACAACAATGCTTGTGCCAAATGGTTGTTTTTTATAGCATTTTCAAGCGTGTTTGTAATGGCCTGTTGCCCAATTACTTCCTCAAAAGTTTGAGGTCGGTATTTACGGGCTGATACTACAAAATGTTCCATATTTTATTTTTTTATTCGGTCGGTAAAAGTAAAATAAATATTGTTAAAAGTTAAAAGTTAGAAGTTAAATGTTGAAAAGTTATAGGTTAAAAGTTAATTGTTAAAAAGTTAAATAGTAGAAGTTTCACGCTTCAAGTTTTTTAAACAAACAACAACATATAACTTATAACACATAACACATAACACATAACACATAACACATAACACATAACACATAACACATAACTCAATCCTTTATCTCATAAATTTTATTGTACAAATGTTTGTATCTTGAAATAATTTCATCGCGTTTTGGTTTCATTGTTGGCGTAAGCAAGCCGTTGTCAATTCCCCAAATTTCTGGTGTTAGTTCAAATCTTTTGATCATTTCCCACTTACCGAAATTCTTGTTTCCTTCATCAATTTCTTGTTGAATTCGTTCAATAACAATCGGATTTAGAATAAAATCCTCGTTGTTGCCAAGAATTGGTTCGTGGTGGATTCTCGCCCATTTTCTTAAAAAATCAAAATTGGGCTGCACAATGGCTGCCGGCATTTTTTGGCCTTCACCAATCACTATAATTTGTTCAATAAATCGAGATTGTTTCATTTGATTTTCAAGCAAGGCCGGAACAATGTATTTTCCGCCTGATGTTTTAAAAATCTCTTTTTTGCGTCCGGTAATTTTCAGGAATCCTTCCGAATCAATTTCACCTTTATCGCCTGTGTGGAAATATTCTCCGGTCATGACACTCGCTGTTTTTTCAGGATCTTTGTAATAACCAAGCATTACATTAGGGCCTTTAATCAATATTTCGCCGTCTTCGGCTATTTTAACTTCCACATTGTCAATGGGTTTCCCCACAGTTCCAATTTTAAAAAGATTTCCCTTGTACATATTTACGGAAACTACCGGTGATGTTTCCGTAAGTCCGTAACCTTCCATAACCTGCATTTTTGCCGCTGAAAACACCCTGGCCAATCGTGGTTGCAACGCGGCGCTTCCTGAAACCATCGTGGTTAAATTTCCGCCTAAAGCTTCACGCCATTTTACGAATATTAATTTATTTGCTATGGCCAACTGCATTTCATACCACGGGCCATTTTTGCCATAAGGTTCATATTTTAAGCCCAATTCAACCGCCCAATAAAAAAGTATTCGTTTTGCGCCCTTTAATTCCGACCCTTTTGCAATAATGCCATCATATATTTTTTCAAGTAAACGCGGCACCACCGACATTAAATTAGGATTGGTTTCTTTAATGTTTTCTCCAAGTTTTTCAATGGATTCGGCAAAATAAATGGAAGTTCCGGAGTATTGATACAAGTAATGCAACATGCGTTCAAAAACGTGGCAAACTGGCAAAAAGCTCAAGGTTCTTGTAGTTCCTAAAACCAATGGCAATCTGGGAAAACTGTCCAATACGTTGGTAACAATATTGTTGTGTGAAAGCATCACGCCTTTTGGTTTCCCGGTTGTGCCAGAAGTATAAATAATCGTCGCTAAATCCGATGGTTTTACGGTTTCTTTTGTTGCTTCAACTTCTGCCTGGTTGCTTTCATCCTTTCCAATCGCTAAAACTTCTTCCCAATTTTTACAGCCTTCAATTTCTTCAAATGAATATATTTCTCTTAGTGTAGGTGTATTTTTTTTAGCTGAAATAGCTTTGCCATAAAGTGCTGAATCAGATAAAAAGCAATAAATTACTTCTGAATGGTTAAAAATATATTCATATTCTTCTTTGGAAATGGTTGGATAAATTGGAATACTGATGGCTCCCAATTGCATAATTCCAATATCCAAAATATTCCATTCCGTTCTATTTGCCGAAGTGATAATTGCAATTTTATCGCCTGGTTTTACGCCCAATCGCAATAAGCCCCGGCTTATTGCATTGGCTTTATCAATATATTCTTGGGTTGAAGTTGACACCCATTTTCCATGGTATTTTGTGGTAAAAGCTTTCTCTAAATTGTATTTTTCGAGCTGGTAATAGGCAAAATCAAACAATCGCGTAATTTCTCTTGGCATTTTTATTAGGTTGAAAAGTGTTCTTGCAAAGTATAAAAATTAATATGATTTCACAATAGCGCGAGTTGCATTCGTGAAAATTAATTTTTATAGATTTTGTTGTAAAGATGGCTGTAACTTTGTAAAATAATTTTTCGTTTCATTTTTAGGGTAGGCGTAAGCAAATTATTTTCAACACTCCAAATATCAGGCGTTAATTCAAAAGCTTTTACCTGTTCCCATTTGCCTAATTGATTATTCACTTTATCAATTTCTTTTTGAAGGCGTTTGAGTACTTTTTTATGTTGAATAACGGCTTCGTATGAGCCATCAAACTCTAAATTTTTACGTTTTGCCCACTCCAGCATAAATTCAAAATGTGGCTGAATAATTACTGCCGGCATTTTTTCGCCTTCTCCAATCACCATCGCCTGCTCAATAAAACGAGATTCTTTTAAAAGTCCTTCAATGGCCGAAGGGGCAATGTATTTGCCACCCGATGTTTTAAATATTTCTTTTTTTCGATCGGTAATTTTTAAAAATCCGTCGGCATCTAATTCGCCGATATCTCCTGTGTGCAAAAAGCCATTTATAATGGTTTCGTTGGTCAATTCCTCATTTTTATAGTAACCCATCATCACATTGGATCCCTTTACCAATATTTCCCCGTCTTCTGCAATTTTGACTTCCATATTATCAAGGATTCTGCCTACAGTTCCAATTTTAAATCCTTTATTTCTGAAATCGTTGATGGAAATTCCGGGTGAAGTTTCTGTCATTCCGTAACCTTCTAAAACAGGAATGCCCGCAGCGGTAAAAACCCTGATTAAATTTGGCTGAAGCTTCGCGCTTCCCGAAACCAAGAATTTAATGTTTCCGCCCAACGCTTCACGCCATTTGCTAAAAACCAATTTATTGGCAATATTCAGCTGAAAATGATACCACCAGCCATTTTTTTCATAAGGTTCGTACTTTTTTCCCAAATTTAGCGACCAAAAGAAAAGCATTCTTTTGATGCCTTTTAAATTGCTTCCTTTGTCCACAATTTTATCATATATTTTTTCCAGCAATCTTGGTACAACTGGAATAAAATGTGGTTTTACTTCTTTTAAATTATCGCCTAATTTATCGATGGATTCCGCAAAATAAACTTCAAATCCCATATACTGATAATAATACAGGGCAAAGCGCTCAAAAATATGGCAAATGGGCAAATAGCTTAAAACCTTATAGTTTCCGGGTTCAAAATTTAATGTTTTGGCACTCATAAAGGTGTTTTCCACAATATTTTTGTGGGAAAGCATCACGCCTTTCGGAGTACCTGTGGTTCCGGATGTATAAATAATGGTGGCTAAATTGGTCTCTGGCACTTGTTTTTTTAACAAGTCAACTTCAGGCTGGTTGCTTTCGTTTTCACCCAATTTTAACAACGATTTCCAGCTTGAAATTCCTTTAACTTCATCAAAAGAATAAACGGCTTTTAATTGTGTATTGTCTTTTATTTTTGAAACTTTTTGAGCGAGTTCTTCATCTGAAACAAAACACAAAACGGCATCAGAATGGTTGATAATGTATTGATAATCAGCTGAGGAAATAGATGGGTATAAAGGCACGTTCACCGCGCCAATTTGCAAAACAGCAACATCCAAAATGCTCCATTCTACGCGATTTGTGGCCGTTACCACCGCAATTTTATCACCGGGATTTACGCCCAAACGCAACAAAGCTCTGCTGATGCAATTTGCTTGATCGATATAACTTTGGGTTGACGTTGAAATCCATTGATTTCCAACCTTTGTATTAAAACACTTTTGTTGCGGATTTGTTGCCAATTGGCGGTAAGCAAAATCGAATAATCGCGTACAATTTTCTGCCATAAATTAGTATTGATGACGCAAAGTAGAAAAAATAATGGATTTCACAAAAAATGAAATCCATTATTGGATATTTGTTATTTAAAATGATAGCTTATTTTTTCTCCAACCATTTTCTGGCATTCACAAAAGCTTCTGCCCAAGGGGAAACTTGATCTTTTCTTCCTTCCGGATAATAAGCCCAATTCCATTGAAAAATGGAACGTTCAATATGTGGCATCATCACCAAATGCCTTCCGTCTTTGGAGCTCATCATCGCCACATTGTAATCGGAACCATTCGGATTTGCCGGATACGTATCATAGCCATATTTCGCCACAATATTGTAGGCCGATTCTTCCATTGGCAAGTTAAATTTTCCTTCTCCATTTGAAATCCAAACTCCTAAAGTGCTGCCTGCTAAAGTGGATAACATTACAGAATTATTGTCTTGCACAGTAACTGACGTAAAGCCGCTTTCGTGTTTGTGGGAATCGTTGTGCAACAATTTTCCATGAATTTTATGCTCGGGATTGATGACTTCCAGTTCCATAAACAACTGACAGCCATTGCAAATTCCAACCGACAACGTATCTTCTCTTTTGAAGAAATTGTCCAAGGCGTTTTTTGCTTTTTCGTTGTATAAAAATGCGCCTGCCCAACCTTTTGCCGAACCTAACACATCAGAGTTTGAGAATCCGCCCACGGCGCCAATAAACTGAATGCCTTCCAAGGTTTCACGTCCGCTTATTAAATCGGTCATATGCACATCTTTCACGTCAAAACCTGCCAAATACATGGCATTTGCCATTTCACGTTCACTATTGCTTCCTTTTTCGCGAATAATGGCGGCTTTCGGTTTTTCTCCCTTCCCTTTTGGAAGGGTCGGGGATGGGATGCCTGTAAAATGCTTTGGCCTCTCGACTGCGCTCGAGGTGACGGAATTAAGTTTTCCCGTAAAATGCTTTGGAAAAACATATTTTAAAGGCTGATTTTTATAATTATCAAATCGCTCTTGTGCTTTATTATTAGCACATTGCTTTTGATCGAGCAGAAAAGAAGTTTTATACCAAATATCTCTGTATTCTTTAATGTCAAAAGTCAAAAGTCCAATGTCTAAAGTCCCCTTATCGGTTACTTTGCCAAGTTTAAAGAATTCGATTTGATTTTCTTTTAGTTTGGCTTCAAAAACAGCATCTTCTTTTGCTTGAAGCACAAGTCCGATATTTTCTGAAAATAAAATTTTTACTAAATCTTTTTCTTTGAATGAACCAAAAGAAATTTGCATACCAGATTCCGTAAATGCAGGAGTTCCCCCTTCGGATGTTAGGGGGTTAAAACACATTTCCAATAAAGTGGTAATCAAACCACCACTTCCAATATCGTGACCAGCAAGGATATTATTTTCTTTAATTAATTGCTGAATGGCATTAAAAGCATTTTTAAAAAACAGGGCATCTTTAATTGTTGGTGCACTGTTTCCAATTTTATTGAGTGTTTGCGCAAACGATGAACCACCTAGTTTAAAATCATCTTGGGAAAGGTTGATATAATAGATAGAACCCCCTTTTTTTTGTAAAACAGGTTCTACTACTTTTCTAATATTAGCGCAATTTCCAGCAGCTGAAATAATGACTGTTCCGGGTGCAATGACTTCTTCATTTGGATATTTTTGTTTCATGGAAAGTGAATCTTTTCCTGTTGGAATATTGATTCCCAGTTCAATCGCAAAATCGGAACACGCTTTTACCGCTTTGTACAAACGCGCATCTTCCCCTTCATTTTTGCAAGCCCACATCCAGTTGGCGGACAATGAAATTCCATTTAAACCACCTTTAATTGGCGCCCAAACAATATTTGATAAAGATTCCCCAATGGCATTTCTGCTTCCTGCCACAGGATCAATTAAGGCCGCAATTGGCGCGTGGCCAATGGAGGTTGCTATTCCTTCTTTCCCCAGATAATCCAACGCCATTACGCCACAATTATTTAAAGGCAATTGCAATGGTCCGGCACATTGTTGTTTGGCTACTTTTCCGCCAACACAACGATCCACTTTATTGGTTAACCAGTCTTTACAAGCCACTGCCTCTAATTGAAGTACATTTTCTAAATAGGTTGAAATATTTCTTATTGAGTATTCCAAATCGGAATAATTATAGTCGATTGTTATGTCGGTCATAATGGTTTTTGGAGAACTGCCAAACATATCGGTCAAGGCCAAATCCATTGGTTTTTTTCCGGTGGATTTAGATTCAAAAGTGAATCGGTCATTGTTGGTGACTTCCCCAACTTCATAATAAGGAGCGCGTTCTCTTTCGGCAACGCGTTTTAAAATACCCGCATTTTCCTTGCTGATAACCAATCCCATTCTTTCTTGGGATTCGTTCCCGATGATTTCTTTTGCGGAAAGCGTTGGATCGCCGATAGGCAATTTGTCCAAGTCAATCAGTCCGCCGGTTTCTTCCACCAATTCAGACAAGCAATTTAAATGTCCGCCCGCACCGTGATCGTGAATGGAAACAATGGGGTTAATATCGCTTTCTACCATTCCGCGAATGGCGTTTGCGGCTCTTTTTTGCATTTCGGGATTGGAACGCTGTACGGCATTTAATTCAATTCCGCTGGTAAATTCGCCCGTGTCTGAGGATGAAACTGCGGCGCCGCCCATTCCAATCCGGTAATTGTCGCCACCTAAAATAATGATTTTATCGCCTGCTGCCGGTTTGTCTTTTAAAGCCTGGTCTGCTTTTCCATAACCAATGCCGCCGGCTTGCATAATCACTTTGTCGTAACCTAATTTGCGCGATGTCATACTGATCTTGCCTGTACTGAGCGAAGTCGAAGTATCGAAGTGCTGATGTTCAAAGGTTAATACAGAACCCGTAATTAAAGGCTGCCCAAATTTATTTCCGAAATCGGATGCGCCATTTGAAGCCTTTATTAAAATATCCAAAGGCGTTTGGTACAGCCATTTTCTTTCTGCCATACCTTTTTCCCAGGGTCTGTCCTGAGCGCGGTTGCTTATTTGAGCTGAAGTGCCCTGAGCGGAGTCGAAGGGTAAACGCGAATAGGAAGTCATATAAACAGCGGTTCCCGCCAAAGGCAATGAACCTTTTCCGCCGGCCAAACGGTCTCTTATTTCACCTCCGGAACCCGTTGCAGCGCCGTTAAAAGGCTCAACAGTGGTTGGGAAATTATGCGTTTCGGCTTTTAGGGAGATCACCGATTTAAAGTTTGTTTTTTGGTAAAAATCGGGCTTGTCTGGCGTTTTTGGCGCAAATTGCTCCACCACCGGACCTTCCACAAAAGCTACGTTGTCTTTATAGGCCGAAACGATGCCGTTCGGATTTATTTCAGAAGTTTTTCTGATGAGTTTAAAGAGCGATGAAGGCATTTCTTCGCCGTCGATAATAAAAGTTCCGTTGAAAATTTTATGTCGGCAATGTTCTGAATTCACCTGTGAAAATCCGAACACCTCAGAATCGGTTAATTTTCGTCCGATTCGTTGGCTCATTTCATTTAAATAATCAATTTCTTCTTCGTTTAACGACAAACCTTCTTGTTGGTTATAAGCGGCAATATCTTCAATTTCTAAAATTGCTGCGGGTTCAATATGTATGGTAAATATATGCTGATTCAAGGAAGCATATTTCTGAAAAATCATTGGGTCAAACGACGCATCTTTTGTTGAAGCGTTAAATTCTTCAATTCTGATGATTCCTTCAATGCCCATATTTTGGGTAATTTCAACAGCATTTGTGCTCCAAGGCGTCACCATCGCGGCGCGCGGACCAATAAAAAAAGCATCGATTGATGCCTCAACTAATTTTTCTTGGTTGCCAAAAAGCCAGTTTAATTTTTTTGTGTCGGTTACGGAAAGTTCTTTTGACGTTTGTACAGCATATATTTTACTGCTTTTGTTTCCAAAGAATAGAATCATAAATTGATTTTTTTGTGAATTGTTATAAAATGCAAATTTAATTAAAATAATAAAGCCCTCTAACCCCTGAAGGGGGAATTAATGACCGAAAACAAAAATTAATTGCGATTTGTCCCTTTACTATAAATCAATACATTGTTGTCCGATTAAATTTCACAAAACTTACAGCTCGCCCCGAAGTGGCTTTAAATACTGAATTCCCCCATTTTTCTACAAACATTTCGCTCCTATGAAGCTCTTTTAGTCCCATTTAGATTGGGATTATTTAATTGCAATGAATTTTTACCGGACAACAATGAAATCAAAATTCTAAAATCATAAATCGTAATTCATTTTGCGTATTCTATGATAAAAACCAAGTGAAAAAATATAAAAGATCAATTCAATCTAAATTTGCAATTAACCGCAAAGAACGCAAGGAAAATACGCAAAGAGCGCAATTTTGTTTGATATTTGATTACGCTATTTTCAAAATTCTAAAATCAAAAATCATAAATCGTAATTATATTTTGCATATTTTATGATAAAAACCAAGTG
>PHDE01000123.1 GCA_002842505.1 Bacteroidetes bacterium HGW-Bacteroidetes-3
TTTTTATTTGTTGCTATTGGAGAGTCAAATATAGAGTCTTGGATTGCTAATGCAATAGATAATGGATTAATAATTAAACCTACATTTTTTATTTGGGTAGAACCTTATTTATTAGGTGGTCACTGCATTTTTATAAACCCTAAAAACAATAATTACACATCATATTTTACTGAAAATGGATTATTTAAATTTAATATTGTTGGAGATTACAACAATGAAGTTTTATCATTAAAAGAAGCGGGTTGTCAAAGCAATTATACTCCATATTCTTCTAATAATATCCAACTATTTTTAGGTAATATGTATTCTAAAATTTCTGAAATTATAAACTCAGATGATACAGAATCGAAATCCTTTACTTGGGTAGGAGATAACACTATTGCTGAAAAACTGAACATTGAATTATCAAAATATTCATTAAATTATGGGTATAATACTTTAATTGAGAATGTTTTATGAGAGTAACAAGAATTGGAAATTATGAAATTCACTTCACAGAAGATGTTCTTTTATTAATGTCAAAATTTAAACAGACAAAACATAAGCAACATGAGGCAGGAGGGATACTTCTTGGACAAGTAAAAGAGAATTGTATTTATATAACAAGAATATCATTTCCATCAAATCATGATAAGTCTTCGAGATATTCTTTTTGGAGAAATAAAAATAATGCTCAGGCTATAATTGATTATGAGTTCCACAATAGTAATAATAGGACTATCTATTTAGGAGAATGGCACACACATCCTGAAGAATTACCAACTCCGTCAAATACAGATAGAAGAATGATAAAAGATCAATTTTCTAAAAACATGTTAAACGAACCCTTTTTATTGCAATACATCCAAGGAACTAAAGGGTACTATTTAGCGCTTTTAGAACCTGATAATATCACTGAAATTCATGTTGAAGAAGATTAATTTAAGGGTCGGTCTCATAAAATTTGAATAAAACAATTGTGGAAATGAACGTCCATATATTTGGTTTTAAATCATCCATCCAATATTCAATTTCTTTTATCTTGAGATTTCCTATCAAAAGCTATCAAATTAAAAAGTTGCCGCATCCGGGAGCGTACACGATTCCCGTACCATTTTTCCAATTCTATGGCATTGAGATTTGTGGTGGCATGCGTAACAATTTTGTGAGACACAAATAAATCATACCTGCTTAATAGAATTTCACCGAGTACGTTACATTCATTGCCATAGTATTTTAAACTTTGCTCAATTCCCAGATCGTCAAAACAAAAGATTTTAGCCTTGCTGTAATTTGTAATTACCTGATGGCCTTGTTTTAGATATTCAAAGGAGATATTTCTGGCAGATTGTACTTCGTATCGATTTTTCTCGGGTAAAATGTATCTGACCAAATTCATTAAGGATGTTTTTCCACAACCTATTGGGCCGGTTAATAAAATTCCTTTGTTGAGATTTATGTGATAATTTTTACAGTTCTCTTCATCTTTGATGATATAGATCAGTAGCTTGTAAATAATAGGCTTGTCTGCTTCAAGTATTTTAAAGTTTTGGCCATAGCAAAATTTCCCTTTGACTTCGAGATAAGTGAGTGTTTTTTCAAAATCATAGTGAATAAAATCCTTTATGATTTCTCCCAAAATATACTGATGGCCTTGTTCTGTTATTTTATAAAGGTTCTCCATAATTTTTATCGGTACGGGTATTGAGGTTGTCCCTTTTCTGTACTTGTGCTGTACCTGTTTCTTCCGTTTTTAAAATCCAATTACGAGCAGCAGCATTCCAGTCTTTCATAGCGGTTTTTCCACCAACTTTCCAACCATTGGATTCATAGTAGTTGAAAAATTTTTGCGCTTCCAGTTTGCTGCTTTTTTTTTCTAAAAAATAAATTTCAACTTCTTCTGTCTTTTTTGGTCGCCGTTTACTTTTAATAGGTTTAATGTTTGTATCTGTTTTAGAAGGTATCAGTGCTTGTCCATTTTTGGTACCGGTGTGTAGTAAAGCTTGTCCATTATCCGAACTGTTGTGTACTGGTGCTTGTATATAAGTAGCACAAAAATTGAACATTATAACCGTACTTCCTTTAAATGGATTGTGGGAAGGTCTATATTCTAAATAACTCCAATAATGCAAATCCTTAATGCACTTGTGATAAGTAACTTTTGAGCCTATTTTTGAGAGCTGCATAATATCATTTCTGCTAATTGAAATGGGATTGGAAAAGCGACTCAAATTCCAATATTGAAACAAGGCTAAATACAAGCTTATATGAGTAGGATTTAACCTATCATCTTTTGTAAATTTTTCCAATGCAGCCGTTAACTGCTTGATATAATTCATACTGAAAGGGGAGGTTTTAGAATTTATTATGAATTCTATTCTGTTCTAATACTTTGGCAATTTCTTCATAATCGTAATAGATAACACCTCCAATTTTTGTATAGGGCAGTGTACCATTGATTCTAAGGTTTTGCATTGTCCCGGGAGAAATTCCCAAAAGTTCTCTGACCTCAGGTGATTTCAGCCATTTTTTGCTTCTGTGACCTGATTGGTTGCTGATAATTTTCTTAATGTCGTCAAGCAATTCCATTTTGAATTCTCGAAGATCTTCTGTGGTAATAATTGTTGCTGCCATTTGTAAAACAATTTTTTAGGTTAATATATCCACCGATAGCCAGTTTTATTTTTAATGGTTTTTACGATGATTTGACTTTCGTTTTACAAATTTGAAAGTAAATAATGATGTTTATTCAATAGTTGACCCCAAGGGGGGCGTTTTTTAGCGTCATTAAAAATGAATCGAATTGACGCTGTTTGTAGTTCAAAACGGAAATATGGACTGTCAAATAAGTTTAAATTATATGATATGCCAGTGCTAATTATTTTCCCAACTTGGGTTTAGGTTGGGAATTATTCATCCAATATTTTTATTCTGTTTATTAAGGATTCTTTCAATCTGTCCAAGAACTTAGTGCTGTTACATTTACGGGATCGTATTTCAATGAAAGTATGGTAATAATTACCTAATTCGATATTGAATAATTGCTCACATACTGATGCCAATTCTTTAATATCAACGGTTCCGCTATTAACCACACCACTGCTGTGAAGGGCGTAGATAAGTTCAATAAGATCTGTTTTGCTTCCTGTCCAGAATAGGTTTGATTGTTTATGCATTGATTTTGGTATCATGGTTTCGACATTATTTTCTAATTTTTCTATCTCCTGTTGCAGATATACGATAAGCATATCATAGGCCATTATGGTAGCCACTGTACTGTCTTGACTGGTGGAAAACTGTTCATCAGTAAAGAAATGAAAAGATTCTGAATGTAATCTTAAATCAGCTTTTCCTCTAACAAAATATTGTTCGTCCAAAAAAGTGGCACCTCTGCGGTAATAATGATAGAACTCCAAATTATCATTAAAATATATTTGCAGCTTGTCGATATGATTGTTGAGATAATTTATTTGAGATTTGGAACGACTTCTGGGTCTCTTACTTTCAATATTAATGAGTTTGACATAATAGATAAGTTTGCTGAACACCTGAGGTTTGATGTGTTTGAAAAAATGAATTTCGGCATTTAAGGTTATAAATCCTTGTTCAATAACCAATTTTTGTAGTTTTTTAATACTGATTTCTGTATAGGTTATTCCTGCTTCAGATTTATATAGGGAATCATTATTTTCCCTTTCTAAAGCCTCAAGTTTTTCGTCTAAATCGGAAATAATGCTATTATAAATCATCTAATTACACTTGTAAATTTATTTGAAATTCATTTGTTTTAGTGGGTTAAAAATTATAGGGTAAATTTAAAATTGGCTCATTGAAATTAATTTCAATAAATTAACTTTTAGTGTTGATGGAGTCCATCATCTCCATTGAAAAGTTGTCTTTTGCCTGGATATAGGCTACTTTATGGTTTGTTTTTGCGCCTAACTTTTTCTTTTCAAAGGTAGCTGTCATTCCAAAATCAATTCTTTTAAAAAGAAGCGCTTTGGCTCTTTTGATAGTCTGATATAGAAGTTGACGATAGATTTGGTACTTTTTTAAATAAGCATAATCCAATCCAACAAATGCTGGAGTGTATGTATAGTCCCCATTTTTATAGCAAAACATTACACCAACAGGAGTTCTGTTTTTTGGTTCTAACTCTTTTTTAATGGTAAGAATAATGAACTCCCAATTTGGATGATTAGACATGAGTTCAAGCATTTTTTTTGGAAATGAAAAAGTATTTAACCCCAAATTGTTCTTCCTTACATTTTCATATAATTCGTGAAAATAAGTCAATTCTTGGGAAGTCAATTCGGTTTTGTGGGTTATTTTAAAACAGGATTCAAAAGGGAGTATTTCTTTCCTGAAATGACGCCGATTTCTGGTAGACAAGGAGGCAACATATTCATCTGTATCGTTCCAAGTAAGATTCTCAATTATGCAAGATTCCGGCATGTTGGTTTTTATAAAACCCTGTTGATGAAAAATATGGTTTAGTTGAGAATCAATTCCAAAGTCCCTTAGAACTACCATTGAGGGGTTTAGTTTTAAATCCAAATCTTCTAATTTTTGAAACATCATATTAATAGCCATTGTCCAACTGGGATGATTCTTGTTTAGATAATAATGTTGTCCTTCAGTAAAAAGAGACCCCATATTAAGTACATACGAAGTAAAAAGATAAGGGTTTTTCTTTCTTTGTTGTTCTAATTTAGATGAAACAGCTTCTGAAGTTAACATATCTTCTTTCCAAAGATTATATGTAAAAAATGTTGCAAGAATAGGTTGATTTTTAGGATCCCTAATTATAAAATAATAAAATTGCCAATTATGTTCCTTTAATTTATTATTTTGAAAAAGACCTTCTAAAAATAATAATCCATCCCAATCAAATACACCTTGTTTTCCCAACAATTGATTCCATTCATCTTTTGGTATGTTTTTGATTGTATGCTCTATTTCAACAGTCAGATTATTCAAATTTTCAGTAGAAATAGGCTCTGGTGTTGAAATGTTAAACGCACTATAAACTCTTTTTTTAGTTGTGTTGGTATTGGCTAGGGCTTTTGGAAAATGATGGGTCATAGCTTCCACCAATCTTTTTATTTCATCTTTTTGATTGTGTCTCGAAATAGTAATTCGTACTCCTGTGTTTTTGACAGGAACAGCAGGAAAAATGCCCAGGTTGACAAAGAATCCTTCATTCATGAGTCGGTTGACAAAATCATATCCGGTTTTTGGCATTCCTGTACCAATATAAAAAACAGGAGAATCATTTTTATTAACTAAAGGCAAATCTGTTTGACTCAGCAGATTGTTAAAGAGATCAATGCGTTCCTTTAATTCTGATTGAAGTGTATAGATTTCAGGTGATAAATGAATTTTGGAAGACGCAATGGCTGCACCAACAGAAGCCGGCTCTAATTGGGCTGAGAAAGTAAGTGGCCCTCCAAAGGTTTTAATTTTTTGATGCATTTTAGAATCAGCACAGGTGAGAAAGGCACCGCTTGCTCCAAAGGTTTTGCTAAGTGTTCCGAAAATTAATATATTATCCGGAAGTTCATTTAGTTGGCTAAGGACATAACCTGTACCATTTTTTCCGGTCCAACTCATCCCATGTACATCATCACAATACAAAAATAGTTGAGGATATTTATTGCATAATTCCAATAACTCCTTAATAGGGGCATAATCACCATACATGGAATAAATGCCATCCACCATATACCATATTCTTTTATGTTTTGAAGACAATGATTTAATTTTATCTTCCAACATTTGAAGGCTATTATGGCGAATCATTTCAATAGTGACACTTCTTGATTTAAGGGTCTTGGCAGCACTCTGTACACTCCAATGTACCTGATGGTCTAAAATGATAGCATCTTGATCATCTACAACACTTGGAATCACTCCAATATGTCCTAAAGTGCTGTTTTTTGTAATAATGATAGGGTGGTTATACATTTTTTCAATTTGCTCTTCGAGTGTTTTATATAATGGATGAGAGATATATGTTTTGGAAAGAGGAAATTGAGTGCCATATTTATTGATGGCATCTATTGCGGCTTCCTTTAATCTGAAATCCTGTTCCAATCCCAGATAACTGGTAGTTCCAAAATGGAATAAATTTTTGTTTTTTATTTGAATAGTTCTTCCTAAAAACGCATCTCCTTCAGCATAAAGATGTAAAACACCTGCATTTTTTGCGTCTGTAAATACTTCATCTACAGTGTCTAAAAAATTGTTTGCCTTGATTTTTGCCATCGTTTATATGTAATTATATGAATTTGTTTTACCCTATATTCCCAACTTAAATAGAAATACAACGTTTAAAATTCAATAAAAAAATCAATACGATTTTAACTCTTTGAAAAAAAATCCTTTTATGACAACTTAAACTACTGATTTGATAATAATTATGTTTGTTTATTTGAGAATCCTTTAATTTGATTCAATTTAGTTGATTCAATAATTTTATTTTGTTTTACTTTACTTAAAATTATATGAAATGAATACTGAACTATTTGAGAATGAGTATGCCAAATTTTGGATTAGTGACCAAATACTTTTTTTTGAATATAAGCCTGATTTGGTAATTGATTTAGCGGCAGCACAGAAAATAGTTGCTGATCGAATCCAATTTCAGAATGAAGTTGCATATCCTATTTTTTGTGATATTAGGGGCGTTATTGACTTTGATAAAGCTGCCAGAGATTATTTGGCACAATCCGGATCTGTCCTAACTAAAGCAGTTGGTTTTCTGGTTCATCAAAAAGTATCACAGGCAATAACTTCTTTTTATGTTAAAATAAGTAAACCAACAGTACCAACTCAAATATTTGATGATAAAGCCACTGCATTGGCATTCCTTTCAATGTATATATAGTTTATAAAAGTTTTTTTGCATTTAAGTATATCTCACCTTCGTATGGATTCAGAGTTAAATAAATTGCGTTTTCAGAATATTTACCAAATGTTGCTTCAGATGGGAAACGGCAATTTTATGTATCGAATTCAGCGTTCGGGAGAAGATGATAACCTTGAAATATTAACTGTAATGGTGAATATGCTGGCTGAAGAAATGAATGGTTTCATTTCACATAAAGGATATGTAAATCCGCATCACACCATTAAATACCTTGTGCAAACCTCTTTTATTTTGGACGCGCTTTTTACTATCAAAAGTTTTAACTCAGAGATGTCAGTTCTATTGGGATTTGCTCCAGAAGACTTATATCATCAAAATTTTTCAATAATACTTTCTGAAGAATCACAGTCTTCATGGAATTTATTAAAGGAAGAATTGTCGCGGAATTTGAGCCATCGCTCAACATTGAAGCTGACCTATATTACCCAAAATAAATTATTTATTCCTTCATTTTGTGTCATTTTGAAGCTTTTGCCGAGCAATGATATTTTAGTTAGTTCGGTGACCAATGTTATTGAAGAGACCATTTTGCCAACTATTTTGGTTTCTGACATTGATAACGCAAAACGAGAAGGGATTTATCGTATGTCTGATGTACAATTGATACAGAAAGTTTATGATTATATTTTAGACAATTTGGACAAGCCACTGCCAACGTTAAAAGAACTTTCACGGATTTTTGGGACGAACGAATATAAATTAAAATATGGATTTAAATATTTGTTTAAAACGAGTATTTATCAATTTTACAATACCAAACGGTTGAAAAAAGCCCATCTATTAATTCAACAGACAACGATACAATTAAAAGAAATTGCTTTAATGTTCGGTTTCACTACCTATCCAAATTTTTCAAAAGCCTTTAAAAAACTATTTGGTTATTCTCCTAATGATATTAAGAGAAATTTATAGCGTCATAACCTAGCATTTTCCATTGAAAAAATACCAACTAAGTCCGATGGGAAAGTCAAATTGTATGCTATACATTTTGACAATTTTAAAATAATACCTTTTTAATAAGTTAAGCTACTGATTAGACAACACTTACTCATTTATTTTTTTGGAATTTTATATCGGATTGAAATTATAACAATAAACGATATGAAATTTAACACCCAAACCAGAAATAATATTGTTAGCATTATATGTTATATTTATGTCCTGCTGCTCACCTATGCCGCCACGAGTAAATTTTTAGACTTTGAAAATTTTCAGGCTCAGTTGGGGCAATCGCCGTTGTTGAGTGCTTTTGCGGGTTATATAGCCTGGTTTGTGCCTATAACTGAACTGCTTATTTCAATTATGTTAATTATTCCAAGTCTAAAGAAAATAGGATTGTATGCTGCCTATGTTTTAATGGTTATGTTTACAACTTATATCTATATTATTCTAAATTACAGTTCCTTTATTCCTTGTTCTTGCGGAGGAATATTAGAAGAACTATCATGGAATCAACATATAATTTTCAATATTGCATTTATACTACTGGCTATTATTGGCATTCTCTTTGTTAATTCTGAACCGCTATTCCCTTTTAGCAGAAATACTATTAAAAAATTTGTTTTGCTAGGTATTGAAGGGCTTTTTGGCATTGGGCTAATTGTAATCTTGTTCATTTGGTCAGAAAATATTATTCAATATCACAATAATTTTGTTCGTCGCTTTCCACATTTTCCTGCTGTTTTGGACAAGGAAATAGATCTCAAATTTGATTCATATTATTTTGCTGGTGCAGCAGAAGGTAAAATTTATCTTGCTAACTATACTGCACCTTTACAAATGCTGATTGTTGACAGCTCCTTAAAAACGAAAAAGGAACAAAAGATAAAACTTGACCGAATGGAACTTCCTTTCACGGCGATACAAACAGAAATTCATCCCCCTTACTTTTATCTTGTAGATGGTAATGTCCCTTGTATTTTCAAAGGTAAAATGTCCAATTGGAAAGCGAGATACTTGATGCGTGGAGTATCTTATTTTTCCCATATTGAACCTATAGATTCTAATTTATTAGCATTTCGATCTACGCTAAAAAAAACAAAAACCAACACTTTGGGACTACTTAATTTAAAAGACACAACAAATATAAAATTTGCTACTCATTTGATTCAAAAACAAATTGATGGGGTTTTCGACACCGAAGGGCTCATCCATTACGATAAAAAATTCAAAAGACTGGTATATGTTTATACCCATAGAAACCAATTCATAGTGACAGATTCACAACTAAAACTGAAATACCGGGGCAATACAATTGATACAACTGCACATGCCCAACTTAAAGTTGTGACAATATCTAACACAGGAGAAACCAAATTGGCGGCTCCCCCTTTAATAGTCAACAAAACTAGTGCTCTTTCCAAGAATTTACTTTTTGTCAATTCAGGGTTACCCGGAAAATATGAAAGCTTAATTATGTGGAAAAAAGCCAGTATTGTCGACTTATACAATATCGACAATAATTTTTACCTGTTTAGCTTTTATATCTACAATTCTGACAATAAAAAAATGAGAAGTCTTTATATTGATGATAATCATTTATACGCCTTGATTGGCAATAAACTGGTTAGTTATAAACTTAGACGAACAATAACAGAAAAATATAGATAACCAAAATTTAAAACAATGATATACCGGCCGGTATCAGGGGTAAGATTGAAAACCTGTATAAAAGAGTAAATCATAACTTTTAAATTATACTATTATGAAAATCAAATTTTTAAAATTGATCCTTCCGGTGGCTGTGGTCACTTTAGGTATTGCTGGAGCAATGAGCACCAATGCAATGAGTAAAAAATCTTCCTCTTTAGTTGATAAATGGGGGTACACTCACATTGAAGATGAGCCTTGTACGCAATCCATCATGTGTTCAACTATTCCTGGACTTCCTTGTAAAAATACTGCTGGTGAACAGTTGTATGATTTCGTAAGCTCGGTGAGTTGCCCGAATCCATTGTTTAAACGTCCGTAGTTAATCTATTAATCTTTAACGTGAAATGCAGTTCCGATAGGAACTGCATTATCATTTTAAATCATTTTGTTGAAACATCAAGGATTATCATTGGCTAGCATCCATTGCTTTGGTGGACTATCTTTAAGATAATGGCCAAACCAGTTAACTATTTTTTGGGTAAGATCCGCTTGCTTTGTAGGCTCAGCTAAAGTATGGTTTTCATTAGGGTATCTCAACATAGTTACCTTTTTTCCCAGCCTTCTCATAGCAAGATATAATTCCATTGATTGAGATGGGGCTACCTGCGTATCCTGGTCGCCAGTCCATAATAACAAGGGGGTTTTTATACTTTGAGATTGAAAAACTGGTGAATTGTATAAATAATTACTCATATCCTCAAACAACGGTTTGCCAATCCGGTTTGTATAAGACTCATACCTCCAAAATTCCGCCTTTTTATAGTTCACGCTTATATCAAGATAACCACTTACATAATTTGTTTGTGGTGCACCTGCCACAGCGGTGGCAAAAAGTTTGCTCTTTGTTATGATATAGCTTGTTTCATAGCCTCCAAAAGAATGGCCTATTAATCCTATTTTAGCAGGATTCACTACCCCCAAATCTAACACTGTATTTACGGCAGCGGTAACACAATCTAATGCTGAATCACCAGGTTTACCAATTGTATAGCTTATATCAAGTAAAAGGACAAAATAACCCTCTGTCACAAAGTTTGTAACATTAAATCCATCTGTAAGGTAGACAGTAGGATTC